>WTHB01000055.1 GCA_011523305.1 Planctomycetaceae bacterium
AGTCATGATTCCGCGACTCTACCACATCGCCAGTGTCGCCTTGACGCTCCGCGGTCAGAAGCGTCTATTTTGGCCGTGGCCGGTGCACGGCCCGCCGTGGGCGGAGGCCCCGGAACAGGACGGAAGGGAATTCCTTGGAACGGAGCAAGCCATGAACTCGGAGCGGCGACACGAACTGCACGACAACGATCTGGCCGAAAGTGTGGAGCAGTTGGCCGAGCGGGCCCGCCCCTATCTGCCAACCATTCTGTTTGCCGCCATCGGCGGGCTGGTCGCTGTGATTCTGGGGGTGTTCGTTTCATCCGGCTGGGAGGCCAGCCGAGCCGAAAGTTGGGATGCCTGCCTGGCAGCATTGACCAGCGGAGATGAAAACGGCTTCCGGGAAGTGATCATTCGGTACGCAGGAACCCCGGCTGCCCAGTGGGCCGAACTCGTGTTGGCTGATCGGAACCTGTCCGAGGCGACCGACCTGCTGTTTGCCCCGCTCGACCCAGCCAACGACGTGGCCCGACAGCGGCTGGAGGATGCTGCCGATACGTACGCCGCGATTTTGGCTGAACGTCCTAGCGGTATGGTGGCTGAGCGGGCCACGCTGGGCCTCGCCAAGGCACGGGAGAGCCTCGGGCAGTTGGAAGAAGCTCGTCGAGGCTATGACGCGCTGGCTTCTGAATATGCCAACAGCCCGCTGGCCAGCCTGGCAGCGGCTCATGCAGCAGATCTCACCCGAGACGATACCCAAGCCTTCTATGCCTGGTTTGCCGAGCAGCGGCAGAAGGCGGCAGTCAAGCCGGAACCGGCCTCTGACGACACTGACGCAGCACCGGCTGAGGCTGCAGCCGAGGCGGCTCCTGCTGACGATTCTGAATCCTCTGAGGCCGAACCCTCTGAGGGATTGTCAGCCGGCGGTGAGCCGGAGGCAGCTGCCACGCCGGACGAGCCTGCCGCAGAGGAGTAAACGCTGGACACCGCACCGCTCGCCCCGCCACCAGAGCCCGGTACCGAAGTGGCCTTCGTTGTTGACGAGCCAATGGTCGGTGTGCGGGTCGATCAGGTCCTCAGTCAGCGGTTCAGTCAATTCAGCCGGTCGTACCTTGCCCGAGCGATTGAAAAAGGAGCCGTCCGCGTTGATGGCATCGCTGCCAAGGCGTCGCTCAAACTCAAACTGGGCTCGACGGTCTGCTTCACGGTGCCTCAGCCTCCGCCGCGAGGGCCTGAGGCAGAAGAGATGCCGCTCGACTTTTTGCATGTCGACGATGTCATGGCGGTTGTCAACAAGCCGCCCGGTATGGTCGTCCATCCGGCCAAGGGAAACTGGAAGGGCACGCTTGCCGGTGGGCTCAAGTGGCACCTCGAACGCCGGCAGGAGGCTGCCGAAGCCGGGGGGCTGTCCCAGGCTGGGGGCCCAACGCGGCCGGGGATCGTGCACCGGCTCGACCGCGATACCAGCGGCGTGATTGTGGTGGCCCGGAACGATGCCGCCCATCAGGTCTTGGCCAAACAGTTTGAGTACCGCACCGTTGCGAAGACCTATCTGGCAATCACCCAGGGGCAGCCGGAGTTCGACCGCGATGAGATCAACCTTCCGATCGGCATCCATCCCTATCAGCGGGAAAAGATGGCTATCCGCGGCGGGCATTCGACCAGCCGGGAAGCAGTGACCCGGTTTGAGGTGTTGGAGCGATTTCGGGGAGCGGCACTCGTGCAGGTTCAGCCCAAAACCGGCCGGACGCACCAGATCAGAGTGCATCTGGCCGCCATTGGCTCTCCGGTGTTGGCCGACGCTCTCTACAGCGGACGGTCGCAGATTGAGCCCCGGCTGTTCGGTGGCCCACGCGACGCTGAGCCGATCCTCACCCGGCAGGCACTTCATGCCGCATCCCTGGCGATCGATCATCCGTCTAGCGGCGAGCGGCTGACGTTCACCGCCCCGCTGCCAGCCGACATGGAAGCGGTGCTCGCGTTGGTGCGGACGACGCAGTGAGTTCGGGAAGTTACGTCACGTGGGGTGACACCGGGCCCACTTCCCGGGCCCTGGGCCGACCGCCCCACGCCGATCTTTACGGAGTGATCGAGGCGTTGAAATCAGCCGGCAGTTTGGCGTCGGTCGCTGTGCCACTGCTGCTGGCGTTGACCCGGCCGCCGAGGTCCAGGGGAAAGGTGAGAACGAATCGACTGCCTGAGGAACTAGTGGTTGCTACGATGTCACCGCCGTGCTCCCGCAGAATCTTTTGGCTGACGGTCAGCCCGAGACCGGTGCCGCGTGCCCCTTTGGTGGAGACGAACAGATTGAAAATCTCCGGCAGCGTCTCTGCCGGTATCCCCGGACCATTGTCGGTGACCGTCACCCGGATTTCTTCACGCATCTCATCCAGTTCGACAGTTACGTTGACCTGCCCCTGCTCCCGTTCTTCAACGGCATCAATCGCGTTGGTCACGACATTGAGCACGGCCCGGGAGATGCCCTCGGGATCGAAGAGAATACGGGGGAACTCTTCTGCGGGCTCCCAATGAATTGCGATACCAGCATCGTCGGCCCGCTGGGCGACCGTCTCAATCACATCGGTCAGGACGGCCATGAGGTCGGAGGGCACCGGGTCGGGCTCTCGTTCCTTACTGAAGGAGAGCATGTCCATCACCAGCGAGGAGATCTTGTTCTGGTTGCGGCGGACGATCCCCCAGCCCTTGTCGGTGACGCCAAGGTCATCGTTCTCGATGCCCATCTCGACCAGATAGCTACCGCCGCGGATGCCCTGCAGGATGTTTTTGATGTGGTGTGACAGCGTGGCGATCGTCTGGCCTACGGCTGCCAGACGCTCAGACTGGACCATGGCGGAATAGTAGGTGGTGTCTTCGACGGCGAGCGCAGCCTGGTGTCCGATGGCCACCATCAGTTTCAGGTGCTCGTCGGTAAACCGCTGCCCGCTCCCGTCCATCGCTTCGCCGAGCGGTGTGAGGGTGTCGACATAGAGCACGCCGACGTTACCGTACCGGCCCTGCATCGGCACGCAGATGGCCTCGTGAACCCCGGTTCGCAACACGCTCTGTCCGGACCGGAAGCGGTCGTCTCCCTGAGCGTTACTGGTGAGCACGCCCTCACGCCGCTCCAGCACATAGTCGAGGATGGTTCGGCTGATCGTCATGGACGATTCGGTGCCTTCCTCGCGGTCTTGCCTCGCCTTGGTGGTGAGCCGGCCGGTGTCCCGGTCGAGCAGCATGATGCAGCCACGGTCAGCCTCGACCCACTCAAACACCAGGTGCAGAATACGGCTGAGCAGTTCGTCAATATCGAGCGTATGGCTGACGGCAAGGGCCGTCCGGTACATCACCTGGAGATTGCTGTGGGCCTTGGCCAGGCCGGGGTTCTGGGTGTCGTTTGGTCCCAGGCTGCTGCCAGCAGGGGCAGGTAAGTCGTCGGATATTGATGCGATGATGCGGGAACCGTCGCCGCCGCCGTCGGCCGCAAGGATCTGGACCCCATCAATGCTGCTCTCAAGGCCATCGCTCTGCGAGAAGACAAACAGCGTCCGGCCAATCTGAACCCGATCGCCCGGCGCCAGGGTGGCCGCGTCAACTCGGCGGTTGTTGACGTAGGTGCCGTTGGAACTTCCCAGGTCGACAAGCTGAAAGCCGGAGTCGGTCGGCCGCAATTCGGCGTGCCGACGAGAGACCTCGTGGTCGTCAATCTGAATCAGGTTGCCCCGTTCACGCCCAATCGACACAGCCTCCTCGTCAGCCTCGCTGCCCAAGGCATTGAGGTCAAAATGATTGCCGCGTTGTCGGCCGTGGATGACGTAAAGCGAGGCCACAAAAAGCCCTTCGGCGATGGTCTGAAACGACTCCCCCAACTATCCTTCATCATAGCAGAGAAACAAATCGCCCTCAGCGATTTTGGCATTTGCTGGGCCCCCCTGGGGGGGCTGCCGGGCCGGTTCTGCTCCGTACGATAGAGACGCGGCTGGCGGGACCGGTCGCGACTGCAACGGTTTGTTTGCGTGGAGGAATGTGATGCGACATTTCGGTCTGCCGTGTCGTGGCAAACGGCTGCCCCGATTGTTCGGTTTGTGTGAGCGGGCCGGTTGGGTCGTAGTCGCAGCCCTGGTCTGCGTGTCCCTGACCGCTCGGCTCAGCGCCGCTGCTGAAACGCCCGCCGTCGACAGCGGTGACGAGGCCGCAGTTGTTGAGCGGCTGCGAGAGAGCGTCACCTGGCTGGCTGCCCCAGAGCGGGAGGGCCGCGGCCCCGGGACAGACGGCATCTCAGCGGCGGCGGGCTGGATTGCCGAGAAGTTCGAGCAGGAAGGGCTGGCGGCGGTCGGGTCTATCCGTCGGCAGCCGTTCACGATGACCCTCGAGGCGACGCTGCCCAGCGATGCTCCGAACCGTGCCGAACTGGTCGGGCCGCCCGGCGCTGACGGCAAGCCATTGGTCATTCCACTGGAGTTTGGCGTTACCTTTACGCCGCTGGCCGCTGGCGGCTCGGGGCCGTTCGATCTACCGCTGGTCTTTGCTGGCTACGGCATCACGGCGCCGGCGGAAGACTATGACGACTATGCTCCGCTCGGTGACAACGCCAAGGCGGCGGCTGCCGTTGTCTTGCGGCAGGAACCCCAAAAAGAAAACCCGCACAGCGTGTTCAACGGCAATCAGGCTTCGCAGCATGCGGCGCTGGCTCGCAAGATCGCCAATGCGTCCGAGCATGAAGCGGGGGGAGTGATCTTCTGTAATGACGCGACGGCTACTGAGCCTGATGCCCTGATGGACTTTCGCCGGGCCGGAGGGGGCGAGAACGCGCGGACCATGCCGGTGCTCCAGATCAGCCGGAGTGTGGTGGCCAGCCTCATTGAGCAGGCGACCGAAACCTCACTGGCGGTAGTTGAGGAAGCGATCGATCGCACGCTCACGCCGCAGAGTCAGCCGCTCAATGGCTGGCGGATCCGCGGTGAGGTCACGATCGAGCGGCAGGAAACCGCAGCCGACAACATCGTGGCGGTGCTGCCCGGCACAGCAGGGGCAGGCCGCGATGTGGTCGTGCTGGGGGCGCACTATGACCATCTTGGCTATGGCGACAGCAACTCGCTCGCACCGGGAACCCGGGCGGTGCACCACGGGGCTGATGACAATGCCAGCGGCACCGCGATGCTGGTGGAGGTCGCCCGCCAGTTGCAGGCGGCAGGGCCGTTGCCCCGCACGGTTCTATTTGTGGCCTTTGCCGGCGAGGAGCGAGGGTTGCTCGGCAGCGGGCATTACACGGCCAACCCCTTGTTGCCACTGGAACGGACCGCGGCGATGGTCAACCTCGACATGGTGGGCCGACTCGACGACGACAACAACCTGATTATTCATGGTACCGGAACTGGCACTGGCATTGAGGCCCTGGTTGACCGGTTGGCTGAGGCCGGCGGATTCGCGCTGGCCAAAGAGCCGGGAGGCTTTGGGCCGAGCGATCATGCCAGTTTTTACGCTCGCAAGATCCCGGTGCTGCATGTCTTTACCGGGTCGCACACGGACTATCACCGTCCGACCGACACCGCCGACAAAATCAACTACGAGGGGATGGCCCGCATCAGCCGGCTGATCGCAGCGATTGTCCGCGACCTGGCGACCATGCCGGCCCCGCCTGAGTACGTTGAGGTTGCCAGCAAGCAGTTCCAGGGTGGGGGAGGTGATCGCCCCTATTTCGGGAGCATTCCCGACTTTGCCAAGCCAGGAGGGGGCTATGCGATCACCGGTGTCTCCAAGGGTTCCCCAGCAGCGACGGGTGGCCTGCAAGGAGGCGACGTGATTGTTCGGCTAGGAGACAGTTCGATCAGTGGCCTCGAGGATTTCGACAGCGCCCTGCGGAAGCACAAGGCGGGGGAAGCGGTGCCGGTGGTGGTCCGCCGGGACGGCCAGGAACGCACCCTCTCGGTCACCCTGGGCGACCCGCGATAGGGGCGAAAACCGGGCATTTGTCCGGGGGAGATTGCCCTTGAGGCCAACTGCCCAGCCTGCCACAATTCGCCCAAAGAGTGAGCGGCCGTGGCTGTTTCACCCTGCGGCCGGAACGGCGTCCGGCACGACGGTTTCCCGTGACAACTATGCAAGGAGTGCATCCCGTGAAGCGACATCTGGTTCCCAGTGGAAGCCTGATCTGCCTGTTCGTTGGCATGATCATCAGCCTTCCCGCCACCACCGCCCAGGCGCAGGCCCCGGCCGGAGCCCGGCCACCAGCCACCCACCAGGCGGTGATTGACATCGGCTACATCTTCAAAAATCACGCCCGTTTCAAAGCCCAGATGGACAAGATGCGGGATGAGGTCATGGCGGCTGAGAACGGCCTCAAGGCCGAACGAGATCGCATCAACGGCCTCGTTGAGCAGCTGAAGGGCTTCAATCCCGGCACGCCGGAATACAAGAAGCTTGAGGCCGAGGTTGCCAAAGCCCAGGGCGAATTCAACGTCACGGCCCAGTTGCAGAAAAAGGACTTCATGGACCGTGAGGCGTCGGTCTATCACGACGTCTTTGGTGAGATTGAGCAGGCTGTTGCTCGCTTTGCTCAGGAGCACGGGATTGCGGTCGTCCATCGGTTTGATGGCGATCCAGTCGATTCCGGCGACCGGAATCAGGTGCTGCGGGGCATCACCAAGCCGCTTGTCTACTACGACCGGTCCATTGACATCACGCCCGATGTGCTGCGGTTGCTCAACGCCGGGGCCGTCGCCAGCGCCCCGGGGCAGCCGGTCAGTCGCTGAGAACGTTGGATTCGCTTCCGGGTGAACCCGGCGGATTGCCCCAGTGGGGTGTCCGTCGGGTCCCCTCCGGACGTTGGTGCGGCTGGGCGGGGCGGTGTCGGCCACGAGGTCGTGTTCTGTCCGCGTCGCACGATCTGTTCCCCGAGCCTGGTCTCCACGACCTCGTCTTTCTGTGACGGTCGCTCGTCTTCACCCGCATGGGTACCTGTTTTGAATGCTGCAACGGGAGCCGCCACTGCGGCCGCTGGAAGAGAGGTCGCGGGCGTCTGGCAACGTCCCCAGCAAACGCTCTGCAAGCCCGTTGTGGTCACAGGAGTGGGCTACTGGAGCGGGCAGGAGAATCGGGTTGAACTGCGGCCTGCTGCCGCTGGCAGCGGTGTTGTGTTTGTGCGGGAGGATCTCGGTGGCCTTCGTGTGCCTGCGGTGCTGGCGAATCACGTTGAGGCGGTGAGCCGCACGAATCTTTCGGTTGGCACCGCCACGGTCGAGATGGTGGAGCACGTGCTCAGTGCGTTGGCGGCCCTGCAGATTGACTGCTGCGAGATCGGGCTGACGGCTGCGGAGCTTCCAGGGCTGGATGGCTCTGCCCAGGCCTATGTTGAGGCGATTGACGCAGCCGGTGCTCAAACGGTGGCTGGTGTCAGCACGCCGCTGCGGGTGGCAACGCCGCTGGTGGTTGAGGATGCCTCCGGAGGCCGGATTGAGGCGAGGCCGCCGACGACAGCCGGGCTGCATGTCACCTACGACTTGCACTATCCGGGCAAGCCGATTCCTCCGCAGCAGTACGGCGGAGTGATGACGCCCAAGGTCTATCGCACCGACGTGGCAGCGGCCCGAACCTTCCTGCCGGAAGAGGATGCCCGTCGGCTTCAAGAGCAGGGGCTGGGGCTGACCGTCACCTATCGTGATCTGCTGATCTTCGGGCCCAATGGGCCCATTGAAAACCAGTTGCGATGGCCCGACGAGTGCGCCCGTCACAAGGTGCTTGATGTCGTTGGCGACCTTGCCTTGGCCGGCCGTCCGATCCATGCCGACATCAGTGCCTATCGCAGCGGTCATCAGCTCAATGCCGCCTTGGTGGCGGCCATGCTGGCAGCAGAAGGCAGCCAACAGGAGCCCGCAGATGAGTCGTGAGTTCAATACACACGTGCGGACGGTCAGGTGGCCAGTCGCAGCCTGGTGCAGCCTGCGTTGCGGTCTGGTGACCAAAGGGTACACGAGGTGCATGAACGTCAAACAAACGGTGTCGTGACCAGGAGGCGGAGATGAGTGAGTTGCGTGTGGGAGTGATCGGCTGTGGGCATCTGGGGAAGATCCATGCCCGACTGCTGGCAGGCCGCGAGGATTGCCGCCTGGTCGGTGTGGTCGATCCGGTAGCTGAGGCGGCCAGAAGTGTGGCCGAAACCCATGGCTGTGAGGCTTTCACCGAGCCTGACGCGATTGTTGGCCGGGTCGATGCCGCAGTGGTTGCCGCGCCGACCGGGCTCCATGCTGAGGTTGCGGTGCCGCTGCTGGAGCAGGGAGTTGATCTGCTGGTCGAAAAGCCGCTGGCTGCCAGTGTCGAAGATGCCCGGGCGATTGTGGTCACAGCCCGGCGATACGGCCGGACCGTCGCCGTCGGGCATGTTGAACGGTTCAACCCGGCCTGGGAGTTGGCCCGGCAGCAGTCGGGCCGCCCGCTGTTTGTCGAATCGGCACGGCTGGCGCCGTTCACCTACCGGTCGCTCGATGTCGGGGTGGTGCTCGATCTGATGATTCATGACATCGACCTCGTGCTGTCGCTGCAGCCAGGACGGCTGGAGCGGATTGAAGCCGACGGACTGGTCGCGACCGGTGGCCATGAAGATGCGGTGAAGGCCCGCCTGACCTTTGGCTCTGGGTTGGTCGCTGACCTGTCGGCCTCACGGATTCATCCGACACTCACTCGGCGGCTATCGATGTGGACGAGTGACAGCCTGGTGTCGGTCGATTTCAATGCCAAAGCCGTCGATGTTGTCGCTGCCTCGGAGGCGGTTGGGTCCGGACGGTTTGTGGCCGAGGCTGTCCCTCCGGCTGACCGGTTGGCGGCGAAGGAAACCTTTTTCAGTGATGTGCTGCCGCACCGCACGCTCCCTGTGCCGGATGCCAACGCGATTGCCTGTGAGCATGACGATTTCCTGGCCTGCATCGGCACCACCCGTGAGCCGCGGGTGACCGCAGCGGCAGGGTCGGCAGCCCTTGAGGTTGCTACCCGGGTGCTCGACGTGATGCGGTGCACCAAGTTGGGAGCCCCGCCGCCCATCGTGGAACTGCGAAAGACTGCCTGATGCGGGGCGAGCGGCGGGCAGTGCACGCCGCCTGCGTTCCCTGACCGGCACAGGTTCACGTCGTTGCAAGCGGACGGGCGTTTCTTGTCGAAGGAGACAGGAGTAGGTCAGCGCGTCCGGGTGATGGCGGAGCCGGTGATGGCGATTCTGATTGCTGGTATGGTTGGCGTTTTCTTGGCAGCGAGTGCCGTCGCTGCTGAGTGTGATGTGTCAAAGGACGCCGAAGATACGGTCTGCCTGCCCGAAGAGGTTGCCTTTGAGGGCTTTGGGCTCGATTTCGAGACGGGTGGAACGGGAATAGCCAAGGTGTTGCGCCGGTTTCCCTCAGGACATGAGCCTCCGGCTGATCCCTTGCCGGTCGATCTGATGGTGACCGGACCGCCCAGCAGTCGGGCGGGGCGGGGGGCCTTGTCGGCTGAGATTGGCCAGCAGTTTTCGTTTCTAAATGTTGCCGCTGGGGTGCTGGCTGATCGGGAGGCGATTTTTGCTGGGCCATCCGGCTGGACCAGCCGGGTGTCGATGGCCTTTGAGAATGAGACGACCAGTGGGGCGGTGGAACTGCGGACGCAGTTGCGACAGACCGACACGCTGCGGACGGTTGGCATCGAACTGGGCCCCCGGCTTGAGCAGCAGCTGCCTCGGGGCATGAAACTGTTTCTGGAGGGCTCGGCCGAGGCTCGCACCCAGTACGACCGCACGGGCGAACTGACGCCGACAGGCGGGCCCCTGCAGCGGCCCGAGGTGGTCGGCTTGAGCGGCACCGTGGGAATTGCCCGGTAGGCGACACCTTCAGGCTATACGCCTGCGGTTGTCTTCAAATCGCTCAGCGGATCAGGCCAGGTCGCGATCCTGGAACAACACCAGGGCGATCAGGACGGCAATTGCCGAGTAGAGGCCGGCATAGAGCGCGGCCCAGCCGAGATAGCTCCAGGGAATTGGCACCCCACCGACGACCGCAGCCTCGATGGTGAAGTGTTCAAGCACCGGCAACAACGTGGCGAACAGTCGCCCAACGAACCGGACGATCGCCAATTTACCCACACTCGACTGCACAATCAGCGGCACAAGGTGGCCGAGGACGTAGATCGTGAAGCAGATGATCAGGTTGGGGATCATGCCCAGCCGTGTCGAGACCGCCAGGCTGACCGCACCCAGCAGGATGGTTTCCAGCAGCGAGAGCACCAGTCCCGGCACGATGGTGATCATCTCGGCGGCACACTCGGTCCAGAGCGGATCGGTCTTCGAGGATTCTCGCGCGTCATAGACGACCTTCAGGCTGGTGGTGGCCATCAGAACGGCACCGAGAATCATGAAAATCAGCAGGGCGACCAGGGCCAGTCCGATGAACTTGCCGATCACGAACTGCCGCCGGGTCAGGGGCTTCGAGAGAACAGTCAATGCTGTCCGGCCTTCGATTTCATCAGCCACGGCGACGCTGGCGGTCCAGATCACCACCAGCAGCGAGAGCACCTTGACGAGGGTCAGCCCGCTGTCTTTGAGCATTTTCACGTCTTCCCCGAAGGTGTTGTACGGAATGACGATGAAGGCCAGCAGCAGGGCGATCCCGGCGACAATGGCCACGGCAAAGATCGGCTGACCGATCGCTTCCTTCGTGGTGGATGAGGCAACGGCGGCGATCCGTCGGGGAAGCAGACGAAAGGCCGAGTAGGCCAGCACGATCACCAACAGGGAAAGGGCGGTGAGTGGCAGGATGGCCACCTCGGGGAATTCCGGCACGAGCCGCCAGGACACCGTCAACTGGGCTGGACCGGCGGCGTCTCCCTCGGCCCGGTTGGAGACTTCCAGTTCGGCCTTGTTGCCCAGGAATGGATTGGCTCGGCCATCATCCTTGGACCACTGCCAGGCATCCTGGCCGTTGAGTTCCACATCCGGCACTTTTAGCAGGGCAAACCCCTCGATCGGCCGCTGGGTGCGGAGCAGAACCCGCCGGTCACTCTGGAAGGAAAGCGAGGCCAGCTCCTGGGGGCGAAGTGGAAGGTCAACCTTCTCATCAATGCTGCCAGGGGCGATCGTGATGACCTCAGACGACTCATTCGCGCTGAGCATCCGGCTGAGTGAACGCACCATGCCCTCAACCGGTACCAGTGGCGTCAACGCCAGGGCGACGCCGGAGGCGGCCAGCAGCAGCCAGGCAACTGGTCCGAGAAAGCCATCGCGAAGACTGGCCTTGGCCTCACTGGCTGCCCGCGGGGCAACCACCCGCAGCAGTCCCCACAGCACGAGCAAGACAGCGAGGGCAGTCAAGGCCCCAATGCCGACGAGCCAGATGGGAGGCAGGGCGATAAAAAAGCGATTGGCAAACAGCGGTGTGATCATGAGCGTCAGTCGCAGTAGATGAACAGATGAACCGGGCGCCGGGTGTCCATCCCATGACGGATCTCGACGAGTCCCCAACGGTCCCTATTGTGGCATCGATTGCCCGATTTCGAAAGGCGGGGGCACTGGCCCCGGGCCTCACCGGCCTCAGGCGGTCAGCGGGCGTCGGTGAGTGGGCCGGCCAGCACGGTTGCCGCCGTTTCGGTCAGTGGCCAGCGGGTTAGCACCCCATGCAGATCGTCCCGGCAAAGCCCGTCGAGCGTGGCCAGGTCATCAGCAACCGAGCGGTGCCGGCCCAGGTGAGCCCATTCCAGCCCGATCGTGAACAACCGCTGCCGTGGCCGCTCGCCCGCCAGAACGACGCGGCTGAGCAGTTTGTTGCGGGCCTGGTCGACCTCCGCTGTGGTGAGCCCCCGGCTGGCATCGGTGTAGAGCCCGACAATCCGCTCCAGCAGGCTGCTGGTATCGTCGGCCTCACAGGAGAGTTGGGTGACAAATACGCCAGCGTCAATGAAATCATGATGCTGGCAGGCGGCATGTTCGGCATCGCCCGAATCGACAAGATCCCAGTAGAGCCGGCTGCCGGAATCATCCCCAAGCACGACCGCCAGCAACTTGGCCGCGAACCGATCGGCGCCGTCCTCGGCAGGGCCGGCCGACATCCGCACGGCATATTCAAGCGCCGCCTGCTGCCGCGGGATCAGTTCCATCGTTGCCGCAGGCAGCGGTGCGGGTGGGCTGGCTGCCTTGCGGTTGGTGATCGGCTGGGGTTCCCAGTCACCACAAAGCTGGCGGCCGCTTTTTACGAGGGCGTCAAAGTCAACGGCACCGCTGGCGGCCAGGACGAGGTTGCCCGGCGCATAGCGGCGTTGGTGATACTCTCGCATCGCCTCGACCGGCAGGGCCTCGATCGACTCCACCGTGCCGAGCACGCTGCGGGCTAGGGGGTGGGTGCCGAAGTAGGCTGCCCGGCAGCGATCGTCGGCGCCGAAGGGAGGCTGGTCGTCATACATGCGGATCTCTTCGAGAATCACCTGCTTCTCGGTGTCGAAGTCTTCCGTCCGCAGGGCCGGCCGCATCATGGCGGCAAGCAGGGCCACGGCGTCGTGCTGTTTTTCGGGGAGCACCGCCGCATAGTAGACGGTGTCTTCCTCGCTGGTGAAGGCGTTGGCACTAGCCCCCATGGCATCGAAGCGAAGGTTGATTTCGGCCGCAGAGAGCTGGTCAGTTCCTTTGAAAACCATGTGCTCGAGAAAGTGACTGACGCCGGAGATGGCATCGGTCTCGTCGCGGGCACCCGTCTTCACGAAGAAGCCGAGGCTGGCGGAATGGGCCGCCTCACTGACTTCGGCGATCACGTCGAGGCCGTTGGGAAGCCGCTCATGCCGAAACTGCATCGGGTACCTCCAGGGGGTCACGGCCGAGGGAGACAACCGTGAGGTCGGCGGGCGGGTTTGCAGCGAGCCAGGCTTCAATGTCAGCAACCGTCAACTGATCAAGCCGTTCGAGATCTTCGGCCAGCGTGCGGATGCGGCCCAGGTGGTACCACTGCCGCGCCATCGCGCCGGCCCGGGCGGCGGTTGACTCCTGCTGCATGACCAGACCACTCTTGGCCCGAGCCTTGACCCGCTCAAGTTCGTCGTCAGTGATCGTGCCCGGCAGGCGGTCGATCTCGGCGAGCATCACGTCGAGGGTCTCCTGGGCCCGCTCGGCGGTGGTGCCGGAATAGGCGATGGCGTTGGCCAGATCGCGGTGGGTCTGATAGCCCGCGGAGACGCTGTAGCAGAGCCCGCGTTTTTCCCGAACCTCGCTGAACAGACGCGAACTGGAACCGCCTCCAAGCACGGCGAGAGCGGCGGTGACCTTCAGAGACTCGGGATCCCGGTAGGGGGGAACGCTCCAGGCCAGGCCGATGTGGGTCTGCTGGGAGTCGTAGGGTACGTGCAGCACGCGGGGGCCACGTGGGCCTGAGCTGACCGGCGGCAGGCTGTGGCCCTGCCAGTCGCCGAACAACTGTTCGATCTGGGCGACAAAGGCGGGCCAGTCGATTCGGCCGGCCGCCGAGATAATCAGCCCGTGGGGCTGCACGAACTCCGCTGCAAAGGCTTCTGCGTCAGACACCGTGAGTTGCTCGACGTCGGCCGAGATGCCCTCGCTTGGAAGGCCCCAGGGGCTTGGGGAATGGGCCTTCCGCAAAGCCAGCAGGGTGCGGTGGGCCGGCTCGTCTTCAGTGCCCGCCAAGTTCTGCAGCACCACCTGCTGGGCGGGCTCGAACTGGTCGGCGGCCAGGGTTGGTCGACGCAGAATGTCGGCATAGATCGGCAGGGCAGCAGGCAGTTGCCGGGCGACCATCGCCCCGGCAAAACTTCCGTGGCTCATCGAGACGGCCTGCGACCACTGCACGCCGGTATTGTCGAGGTCAGCCACCAGTTGCCGGCTGTCACGGTTCCCCGCGCCGCGGAGCATCAACTCACCGGTTAGCGTCGCCAGGCCACAGCATGAGCGGCCGGTTCGTTGGGCCAGCAGGCTATCGCAGATGCCTCCCGAGGGGAGATGGAATGACACCGACACTGACTCAACCCCCGGCAGGTACTCGCCGAGAAGAATGATGCCGTTGTCGAGGGTGGCCGTCTGGAGTGGTTGCTGCACGGGTTTCGAGCGGAGGCTGGCAGGCGATCAATCACGGCACCGGTGTCGTGATCAGCGGACCGGAACCGGCGGCGTTGCCAGCGGATCGTTCTCACTTCCCTCGCAGTCTGCCACATCGGGTGGTGTTTCTGCCACCGATACCCCGGAGACGAGGGCGGAAACCATCGTGGCCACCACCTTGCGAGCCGCCCGTGTGGTGTCGGCAGAGGCCGCCGGGACTTGACTGGCAGGAACCCCGAGTGGCAGCCGATCGATGTTCAGGGCGAGACTGTGGTGGGCTTCTTCACCAGCCGGCTTGTAGATGGTTTTGGTGCGGTGGAACCCGAGCCGCTGATAGAGTTTGATCGCCGGGATGTTCTCTGCGGTGACCTCCAGCGTGGCTCGGCGGACACCAGCCGCCTGGAACCCCGTGAGGGCCTGCCTTATCAGACTGCCCCCCAGCCCCAGGCCCCGTTGGTCGGGCACGATGCCGACATTCTGGATCGAGCCCAGGCCGGCGCGATCGACCACACCCTGGATGGTGCCACACCACTCCAGCGGCGTGAACGGCTGCTGGTTGACCCGCTGAAAGCGTGGCACCGGTCGGGCAATCAGCCAGGTGGCCTCCGGCAGAAAGCCGGGCTTCCGGCGAATGTCCCGCATCAATCGCCGGCAGCCATCGAGCCGGCCGAGGCAGGGAAACACGTTGGCGTCAATCTCGTCCCGAAAGGCAGTGAACTTCGTGCGGGCGTGGACGTCAAGCAGCCCTTCGTTCCAGGGCACGAGTTGATACCCCGTCGGCAGCCGGGGGGCCTTCCACCGGTGGTTCCGCGGCAGGTCGATTTCCATGCGGAATCGCTTGTAGAGGTCGACCCCATCGGGCAGTGACCTCCGGCGGAAGTGAGAATGCGACTGCTTCTGAACCTAAGAATGCCCTCCAATTCCGTCAATGCGCCGGTTTCTGAGAAGCAGATTGTGTCGTCCCAGCCGGTCGGCCTGAGGGCTTAGGAGGATTGGAGCGGCCGCAGCGGGGCAGGGTTGCTGCCATCGCTTTGCCAACCGACGTTGCCCCGACAATTTGGTCAGGCACCGTCCGAACCGACCGGCTACACTTTTTGAGTTGCCAAAAAAACCTTTTTGGAAGTTCAAAAGAATGCTCAGGCTGATGATTTTCGGTGTGATTGCGTCCCTGTGGCTTCCGGTCCCTACCGCCTGGGGCGAACCGGCTGTTCGCGTGGTGGCGACCACCACGGTGGTGGCTGATCTGGTGCGGCAGGTGGGCGGTGACCGGATTGCGGTGGAGAGCCTGATGGCCGAAGGCGTTGATCCGCACTCGTACCGGGCCACGCCCCGGGATGCGAATCGGCTCGCCCGGGCCGAGTTGGTGGTTGCCAATGGGTTGCACCTGGAAGGGAAGTTGGCCACCCTCTTGAGCCGGCTGAGCAGCCGCCGGCCAGTGGTGTTTCTGGGAGAGTCACTCCCTGAGGAACGCCTGCTGCCGATTGGCAACGGGCTCTTCGATCCGCACATCTGGTTTGATGCAGCCCTCTGGAGCCAGTGCCCGACCGCTGTCGCGGCGGCACTTGGAAAACTCGATCCGGCCGGCGCGGCTAACTATCGCCAGCGGGCTGCTGTCTATACCACGCGGCTTGCACACCTCGATACCCAGGTTCGCGATCGTCTTGCTGCCATTCCTGCCCGGCGGCGGGTGTTGATCACGGCCCACGATGCCTTTCGGTATTTCGGTCGGGCCTATGACGTTGAAGTGATCGGTGTGCAGGGAACAAGCACCGAAAGCGAGGCGGGCCTGGCTGACATGAACCGGCTGGTCGAACTGGTGGTCAGTCGGCAGATTCCCGCTGTGTTCGTGGAGACGAGTGTGTCAGACCGAAACCTCATGGCGCTTCAAGAGGGGGCGGCCGCCCGCGGCCAGCAGGTCCGCCTGGGTGGCCGGCTCTATTCCGATGCACTCGGGGCCCCGGGCAGTGATGGCGACACCCTGGAGCGGGCGTTGCTTGCCAACGTCACGACTATTGTCAGGGCCCTGGCTGATCCTGAAATGTCGGCCGAGGTGGCCGATGAATAAGCAGGCAGAATCCCAGCCCGGGCATCCGCAGCAGCCAACGCATCTGCCAGCGACCAGTCCACTGCAGGCCGGTCAGCCGCCGCTGCTGGAGTGGCACGATGTGACCGTTGCCTACGGCCGTCGACCGGTGCTCTGGCACATTGATCTGACGATCACCACGCCCTGCCTCTATGGCATCATCGGTCCCAACGGCGCCGGCAAGAGCACGCTGCTCAAGGCAACGCTTGGCCTGGTGCCGACTGCCGGTGGCAGGGTGCAGTTCTGGGGGCAGCCACTGGCGGCGGTGCGGCCACGGCTGGGCTATGTACCGCAGCGGGAGACTGTTGACTGGGATTTTCCGGTGAATGTGATGGACGTGGTGCTGATGGGAGCCACGTCACGGCTGGGTTGGTTTCGGCGGGCTGGTCGGCGGGAACGTGAACTGGCCCGGGCGTGCCTGGATCGCGTCGGGCTGGCTGACCTGGCGGGCCGCCAGATTGGCCGTCTCTCCGGCGGTCAGCAGCAGCGGGTTTTTCTGGCCCGGGCCCTCGCCCGCGAGGCCGACATCTATCTGTTGGATGAGCCGATGGCAGGGGTCGATGCCAGTTCGCAGGAGGAGATCTTTGCCATCCTCGCCGGGCTGCGGGATGCCGGCAAGCTCGTGGTGGCGGTGCACCACGACCTGCGGACGGCGGCACGCTGGTTCGATGCGGTGGCGCTCATCGATATGCGACTGGTGGCTGCCGGACCGACCGCCACCGTGCTGACGTCAAGCAATCTGCAACAGACGTATGCTGGCCGGCTCGGCATCCTCGACGAACTGAGTGACGCGGTGGCCCGTGGGGACCGAACCTCATGATGCCGTTGCCCGGAGTGCTTGGAGCGTTGCTTCCTTACAACACGCTCGTGGTAGCCTGCGGGGTGGCGGCAGTCGGCTGCGCTGCGGGCGTTGTGGGCACCCTGGGAGTGCTGCGGCGGCGGGCGCTCGTGGCCGACGCCGCTGCCCACGCGACGCTGGTCGGGGTGGCGCTGGCCCTGCTGGTGACCGGGCAGCGGAGCCTGGCGGTGCTGCTGGCCGGGGGGCTGGGTTCGGCCATCCTGGCTCTTGGCCTGCTGGTGCTTATCCGGGCGGTGACGCGAACCCGCGATGATGCGGCGACTGCGATCGTGCTGAGTGTGTCGTTCGGCCTGGGCATTGTGCTGATCTCGGGCATGGTGGCCCGAGGGGTGCCGGGCAGTGGAGGCCTGGAACGGTTTTTGTTGGGCCACGCCGCAGCCCTGACGGCAGCCGACGCCATGCTTCTTGGCACGGTGTCAGTACTGGTGATCCTTGCCGTGGCGATTGGCCTGAAAGAGGCGACAATGGTTGCCTTTGATCCCGCCTTTGCCGCAGCGGCCGGCTGGCCGGCAGCGATGATCGATCTGGTGCTGGTGGCGTTGGTAGCGGTGATGGTTGTCGTCGGTTTGCCCGCGGCTGGTGCGGTGCTGGTGACGGCCCTGGTGGTGATTCCTCCGGTGGTCGCCCGGCAGTGGACCGACCGCCTGGTGCCGATGCTTGTGCTGGCCGGCGGAGTCGGTCTGGCCAGCGGCGTGATCGGAGTGGCCGTCAGCAGTGCGTCACCCCGGCTGCCGACGGGGCCGGTGGTGGTGCTCGTGGCCGCCGGTTGCTTTGCTGTGTCACTTGTGGTGGCACCGCGACGTGGACTGCTGGCCCGCTGGCGAGCGGGGCACCGCCGTGGTCGTACAGATTACCTGTTGATGACGGAGGACCACCGATGATGGCGACTTGGGTATCAGCGACACCATGGGAGTGGCTCGCAGCCATCGGGCCGATGCATGGCTGGGCCGTAGCAACTGCAGCGGTCGTCTCGGCGTGCTGTGCGATGGTGGGCACCGTGTTGGTGGTGCGACGCCTGAGCCTGCTGGGAGATGCCATCAGTCATGCTGTGTTGCCGGGCATTGTGGTGGCGGTGTTGCTGGGTGGGCGGCCGGGTGACCTTGGGGTGCTGGTGGGCGCGACGGCTGCCGCCCTGCTGACCGTGGCGCTCACCGAGTTTTTTCACAAACAGGCCGGGCTCCCTGAGGATGCGGGGGTGGGCGTGGCTTTTACCACGCTGTTTGCCCTCGGCGTGCTACTGGTGACCGTGTCGGGTTCACGAATCGACCTCGACCCTGGGTGCATTCTCTATGGCATTCTGGAACTAGTCCCCTTCGACACGGTTGAAGTGGCTGGCTGGGAGATGCCCCGGGCCTTCGTGTCGGCTGTGGTGGTGTTCCTGGTGGTGGGTAGTGGTCTCTGGCTGACCTGGCGGTGGCAGGTCTTCACCGCGTTTGATACCGAGGCCGCCCGCGCGGCAGGGGTGCCGACGGTCGCAGTGACCGTCGGCCTGTTGGCGGGGGTTTCATTGGCGACGGTGGCGGGCTTTGAGGCCGTAGGGGCGATCCTTGTGGTGGCGATGCTGGTCGTGCCAGCCGCCGCTGCGGAACTGCTCGTCAAGCGGTTGCACCACTGTTTGCTGCTGGCCGTGGGACTGGCGGTGATGGGGGCGGCCGCCGGGTATCTGCTTGCCTGGAAGCTGAACACATCTGCGGCTGGCATGATGGCGGTGGTGCTGGGAGGTGAATATCTGTTGGCCGTGCTCGTGGCGCCGCAGCAGGGCGTGCTTGCCCGAGGTATGTCGTCGGTGCTCTATGCCTGGCGGGTTCAGTGTGAGGACCGATTAGCCGCTGCCTGGCGGGCCGAGGAGGCGGGGCAGTCGGCACCGCTACCGGCAAGCCTGGTGGCCGCCGCGGCGTGGTGGTGGCTCCGGGTGCAGGGGCGGGTGGAGCCGGCTCAATCTGGTGCCCGCCTGACGTCGCAGGGCCGCCGTGATGCTGAACTGATCGTGCGGTCGCATCGGCTCTGGGAGGCCTGGCTGGGGCGGCATGCGGAACTGCCGGTTGATCACCTGCATCCGCCGGCTGAGTGGATTGAGCATCACCTCGGCACCCGGCTCCGCCAGCGGATCGAGGCTGATCTTGGCCGCGATGTCCGTGATCCGCACGGCAGCACGATTCCACCCGAACGCGGCTGATGGGGCACAACCGTTTCTCAGGTACTGAGGCCTTCAGGGAGAGCGTTTCTGCAGTTCGACCGGTTCACGATCCATGCGGCTTGCGTCACGGCGTCGCCGCACTGAGATCCGCAGTCTCCGAGATGTGCTCACGAGAACCAATGCTCACGCTTTCGATCTCAAGCTGGAAGGGGCCGGGCTGCTTGTCACTCAGCATGAAACCCACCGCAACGATTTGCGTTGGATCAACAGGCCCCAGACCGTTCACTGTGCGTCCAAAAGAAGTTGGAACAAAGTCGGCAATCGGCACGCTGATGTCGATCCAGGTGTCTTGGGTCGTTGGCAGCGGAGCTCGGTATGAGAACGCCATTCGGCGACTTTTGGTGTAGAGGTTGAGGATGTAGCTGCGGCCATCGCCTTTTACTCGGGTGATGAGACAGTCTCCCGGTTCGATACCGCAGTCACCGGGGCGGCTCCTGATCGAGGCAAAGCCACCATTGTTCTTCAAGGACAGGGTGCCAGAAAACACGAGTGTGTTTTCTGACGTCCGGTGAAAGGTGCCTGTTGACACACCTCCCATCACCCCGTCATTCACAGCCTGCCATCGGTTCATGGACTGTGGCGTCGTGAACTCGAACAGGGTTCGTTCCAACTCACTGCTGGCCAGGGCAGTTGATGCAAAGAGAACGGCCACCAACCAAATGACTCTCACTGTTTTTCTTCCTGGAAAAATAAGGTTTGACGAAACGTTGCGGGACGATGGGAGCCAGCGAGGTGAGGCAAACCCCAGCAGTGGTCAGGACTGGTCAATGTGCCCATGCGTTTTGTCGGCAAGCGGCTGAGTGCAGGGTGGTAGTTGAATTGCAATACGCGAGGCTCACGGGGCGTGCCTTCATGACGGTGCCCTCAGCGATGTTGCTGAAAAAACCAGTTGAGCATCTCTCGGTTGTGGTATGCCGAGGTCCATGAGTCATGACCGACACCCGGCAGTTCGGTATACCGTGGTTTTCCTCCTGCTGCTTTGACCGCAGCAACCATGCCCCGAGAACACTCAACAGGGATAACCCGGTCGGCGTCTCCGTGGAATATCCAGAGAGGCACGTCTTTCACCAATGTCGCGTATTGCGCTTCACTTCTTCCGCAGATAGGAACGCCGGCAGCAATCTGTTTCGGCCGTCTCATGCACACCTCCCACGTTGCGGCACCACCCATGGAAAGCCCTGTCACAAGAATCTGCTGTGGGTCGACCTTTTCCGTTGCAG
>WTHB01000135.1 GCA_011523305.1 Planctomycetaceae bacterium
AAGGACATCGGGCACGGCGACCGCCGAGCAAATCGATGACGCTGCCGGCAGCGTCCAGCGGCTTGGTGCCCAGATTAATCGGATCAACCGGGCACAGGGCATTCAGTCGTTCGCTGACGGCCTCGACGACACGGCACTTCGTGGTGCCCTTGGCAACCTCAACGCCTTGCAGCAAATCCTCAATCGCGTGGGGGCCACCGCTGGATCAGACGCTGCGAGGCAGTTTGACCGGATGCGGGCGGCCATACAGAGGGCAACACGGGACGGCACGGTCGGCACAGATGCGTTCCAGAACGAACTGCGGCAGTTGACTCAGGATGCAGCGAAGGCGGCGGCAGCCACCGGCAAGATCGGTCAGAAAGCAGCGTTCCGCGAAATCCAGCGTGGCGGCGACATCGCCAGGGGCGGGTTCGACAAACTTTCGCTCGCCACGCAGCAGGCAGCCTTTGCCATCGACGACTTCTTCTCTGCAACGGGGGACTTCACCCAAAAGATTCGGGCGGTCCAGAATAACGTCACGCAACTGGCGTTCATCCTTGGCGGAACAACCGGCCTATTCATCGGGCTCGGCGTTGCCATCGCAGCCCAGGCGACTGTGGCCCTGTTCAAGTGGATCAACGGAGGTGTCGAGGCCAAAGACCGCACCGAAGCTCTCAATGAGTCCCTGGCGAGACAGAAGTCGCTGGTGGAGGACTTGAAGCAGGCATTCGACTCGCTTGGAAACGCACTGACGCGAGGCATCTTTGACGAGGCGACTGAGCGGGCGCGGGAGTTCCAGAGAGCCTTGCAAGACATCCAGACCAAGGCTGGTGAGCAGATCGAGTCAGCCGCTATCGTCGACTCAGCGGTACAGCAGGAGCGAGCCTTGCAGGCTTCGCTCAGGGAGCGGCTCGGAAAGGAAACCGACACAACTGATCGCGTCCTTATTCAGGGTGATATCGCGTCCTCGGAAGCACGCGAGCGTGACCGAATTGAGCAAATCAGACGCGGTTCGTTGAGCCTGTCGCTTGAGGCGATTGCCGATGACCTCGAATACGGAGCAAGAGTCATAGCGGCCGCAAGGGCGAACGACGAGCTGATCCCGAGTCAGAGCGACCAGTTCAGAGTCGGTGATGCGGTAGGTGCCGCACTATTCGAGGCTGTAGTATCTGCATCGCAGCAGGCAGCAGACAACGGAGACTTCAGGCTGTCTGGTGCGCGTGACGTGCTTATCGACCGCCGGAATGCCCTGCAAGATAATCTCAGGGAACTAGATGCAACTCTTGGCAGCAGCGTCACAAACCAAACAGAAATTGAGTTCATACGCGAAGAGATTGCGAGGATAACAGGCACTCTTGAGTCGGTTAATTTTGCGCTCATCCAAGCCGACGTTCAGTTGCGACAGGAGGCTCTTTCGTCAGCCAAGGGTATTGGCGAGTCGCTTGCCCGCACCCGTGATCTTATTGACTCTGCCGGTGCTGAGTTTGGACCGCTTGCTCGTCAACAGCGGGCTCTCGCAGAGAGATTTGCAAGGATCACGGAAGAACTCACGTCAGGCAGTTCTGTCGGCGCGGACGGGATCTCAGGCACCTCGGACGACGAGAAGCTGACGAGATCCCAGATCGAGGCACGCCAGGAGGAACTCGATCAACTCAGGAAGCAGTCAGCGGAACTTGAGTCTGCTTCACTCTCGACGAGGGCATTTGCCGACGCCCTTGACCGGGTCGCGATCGACCTCGCGAATACGGTTGTCTCCGAGGCAGAGTCGGCGGCTGTCAAGGCGAGGCGAGATACAAACAGGGCAGCGGCAGAGTTGGTTTCACTGCCAGGTGATGCAACGCCAGCACAGCGTCGTGCTGCCGAGCGCGAACTTCGAGCATCCGCAGGCCGGGAGGACGCCGCCAACCAGCAGGCTGAGAGCGTCCGCCGCAGACGCCTCCAACTTGAATCTGACCGGCGGGCAGCAGAGGCTCAGTTCCAGCGAAATGCCTCCGCTGGCACCCTTGGAGCCGACCTCCAACAAAAAGCCGACGAGCGGGATCGTCTTCGAGTGATACAGCAGGAAGGCCAGTTAACCGCCGAGCAGGCACAGAAGCTAGAGGATCTGAACAGCCAGATTTCCTCGGCGTTTGAGCAGACCCGCGAGGCACGGACTCTGCGGAGAACTGCGAATCAGATCGACACTGAGCAGCAGCAGTTCAACATTCGCCAGGAGCGACAGGCGGAACTAGAGTCACAGAGACAGCAGTCGCTTGATCGCGGGCAAGATTTGATCAAGACGCCGCAGCAGCGTGCAGTCGATCAAGGGCTGACCCAGTTCGACGATGCCGTGAATGCCTCGCTTCAAGGAATCGCCGATTCATTCGGGCCGCTGGGTGATCTACTCCCCCAACTCGACGACGGTGTTTTATCGCTGCAAGAACTTGGCTCGCTGTTTCAGCAGTTCCCCAACCTTCGTCAACAGTTCGAGCAAGACCTGCAAGTGGCCCGCGACAACATCGCTGGCAACATCCAGCAGGTCGTCGCCGACTTCGATCGGGAGCGTTCGCGTCCTTCGAGGGCTCCTGTACAGGCCCAGGACGTGAACACGACACAGGGCCGCGCCGAGTTGAACCGCCTCCTCCGAGGTGACGACAGCAACCGCGACAAGCCAATTCTTCAGGGCATCAAGGATCAGATTAAGGTTCTCAACGCGATTGATCGCCGAATCGATGAGGTCAGTAGGGTCGTCGGAGTCGCAGGGGCATAAAGCATGGCAACAGTAGTAGAACTAGCACAGGGCAACCGTTACAGCCGCTCCAGCGAAGGCGGTGGCAGCGTAGACACTGCGACTCGCACATTTAAGGTCGTGCGCGATAGCATCACTGAGTCAATCGATACCCCAGCTCTTTGCGGAATCGACGTAGGAGACCCTTACAGCGATGGCAACCAAGTCCCATGCGTGGGCTGGGAGTCTGTGCCAGACGGCGACTCGCGGATGGTGTTGATTGTCACCTTTCGCTATCGCTCGACCCCTGGCGGTGTTGACGGGTCAGGCGGTGGCGGTGGCGGTGGCGGTGGCGGCTCCGACCCAAGGCTCAGGTCGCCTGAAGCCCGTCCCGCGTTGTACCAGTTGTCTTCGACCTTGCAAGAGGTGCCGGCCGTTGGTGGGGAAGTTCTTACCTCGGTTGGCTACGCCGAAGTCGCTGCATTTAAGAACTCTGCGGGTGACCTGATTGAGGGACTAACTCGGCTTGAGCCAATCGTAAACCTTCAGATCACCCAGTACTCCTACATCGACCAGTCTGGTCTTCTGCAATATACTGGATCAGTCAACAGTGACCAGTTCGTGTTTAGCGGTCATACTGTTCCAGCTCATTGCTGTATTTTTCAGGGGCTGAGTGTTAGCCCATACGTTGAGTCTGGTTTCCGAGGTTTTCAGCTGGAATTCCAGTTTTCATTCCGCTGGAACTATTGTCCAGGGGTTCAATTCAACGGATACTCGCCGCTTGGATGGGACCAGCCAATTGTCGAGTCGGGGTACAATATCATAAACACTGGTCTAAATAATTCTTTCGTACAGCAGGAGCACTTGGTGTATGAACTTGACGATGACGGAAACATTGCCAGCCCCAAGACCCTGAGAAACCAAGGCGGCAAGGTGCGAGCCCAGATACCGGCTGCCGGTGTAGGTGGAGGAGAACGCCAGCACGGTGCCGCCAGCCCCGTGCTGCTGAATGCAGATGGCTCACCGAGAGCGAGGTGGCTAGGCGCGTTGGTCAATCGCGCGCAAACCCAACCCGACATGGTGTTCGGCAACAACTTCTCCAACTTCGGCGTCAACAGTTTTTACTAATGGCTGACTCATTCCTACTCTCACAGCCGTTCATCGACAAAATCCGCTCGACCATCGATCGGGTCGACGGCACGCCTCTCCCAGGTGCCGGCGGGACGAAGCGGGGGCCACTGTTGGAAGACCCTGGGGTGCAAAGTATTAGCGGGGCAATTTTCCGCATCGGCACCTTCGACGGGGAGTGGACAAAGGGATCGACCAAGACGGTGACGCTCACACACAGCGGCACGTCGGCGACAGTGACAGCGACGAATTTGTTCGTGGATGTCAATAGCGCGGCCAACTCTGGTGTAAACTGTGCTCTCGCCAAGGACGGAGGAACGTGGTACTTGATAGCGAGCGAGTGCTGATATGGCGATGCTGGGTGGGGAGTGTTCGGCGTGCTGTGGGGG
>WTHB01000050.1 GCA_011523305.1 Planctomycetaceae bacterium
GACGCCGCCAATATCGAAGAGCTCACCGCGGCCCAGGTGAAGCAAGCCTCGTTGATCGCCACCATGGCCGATGGCGCCGTTCTTCTCGACGAGCAAGGCCAGATTGTGCTCGCCAACCCCACGGCGCGCAGGCTGTTTCGCTGGGAAGGTCGACGTCTGGAAGGCCAGGATTTCCTCGGCGAACTTCCCGAGCTCCTGGCGGTGGAACTGCATAACCCGCTGGATGCAGTGCTCAACAACCTCAGCGACAGCAACGAACTGCGCCGCAGCATTGGTGAACCGCCCCGCACCCTCAGGGTGGTGTTTCAAGCCGTGAGAGATGCCAGCGGCGAGAGCCTGAAAGGGATTGCCGTCACCATCCAAGACCTCACCCGGGAAGTCGAACTCAACGCCGCCCAGAGTCGGTTCATCAGCAACGTGTCACACGAACTGCGCACGCCGCTGTTCAACATCAAGAGCTACGTCGAAACCCTCTACGACATGGGGGATCAGCTCACCGATGCCGAGAAGCACGAATTTCTTGGCGTTGCCAATGCCGAGACCGACCGTCTCACGCGCCTCGTGAACGATGTGCTCGACCTCTCCCGCCTGGAATCGGAGCGCAAGGTGCAATTCAGCGCCATCGAGCTGCGACCGGCGATGGAACAGACGCTGCGCAGCTATCAACTGAACGCCAGCGACAAAAATGTGAACCTGCTGCTTGATGCCGCCAGCGAATTACCCGACGTGCTGGGCAACTGGGATTTGCTCCTGCAGGTGCTCGACAACCTGGTGGGCAATGCCCTCAAATTCAGTCGCCCAGGAGGAACACTGCAGCTAACGGCCTACACCTGGCCGGACGTTTGCAGCATGGAGATCCCGGTCGACACCGATGCTGAGGCCACCGAGGCACCGTCGTGTGAATTGGTCTCTCCCCTGCCCCGTCTGCGGGTGGAAGTGGCCGATACCGGCTGCGGCATTAGCGATGCCGACCAACAACGCATTTTTGAAAGGTTTTATCGCGTCGAAAATGCGGTGCATACAGAAGTGGGAACGGGCTTGGGACTTTCGATCGTTCGGGGCATCGTGGAAAAACATGGTTCCAGCATCCGCATGGTGAGTGAGCCCGATGTCGGCACGACCTTCTGGTTCGACCTACCCCTGGCTGTGGCAGACCAAGACGAACTGGAATTGCAGTCAGAGCGACAAATCCGCCAACAACAGCTAGATCTGACAGACAGTCTTGAGACAAGATAATCAGGCAAAAGAAATCCCTCACTGCGATCAGAAAGAATCAGCGATAGCAGACAATCTCAGGCGGTTATCCAGACTTCCAAGCACTCCAGGGCACGAACCAGCACACGCCCGGCAAACCAGACCACTCATACCTTGTGCTAGATAGGCAAGCTTATTCAAAGGCCAGAATGCATATGAAAATCTCCCTTTCCTGCTTGCTCGCAGCACTTAGCGCTGCAGCCACCACCGCCGCCGCACACGCTCAAACAGCAGCAGGTCCGAGCTGTTTAATGGCGAACCAGGGCGATACGGCACAGTGCTTCATGTGCAAGGCAACATGGAAAAACGGGGCAGTTCATTCCATTAAAGACCTGAATTTCAACAAGGGCTACTCTATCGAAGCCGGAAAAAATGGCTGGCAAGTCGACGAGACAGAAAGTAATTGCCTGCGTAATCACAAGACAGGGCAAAAATACTGCAATACACGCTGCTGAGAGTCAGCAGCATAAGCATCTCCACCGTCAACCCCGAATCCATTCAATCGAATGACCAACTTCGCGAAAACACTTGGCATCCTTATAAGCACGAGCCTTTCCATACCAGCCATTCCCGCACTCCCCGCCAAGGCCTGCCATGAAGGAACTCTCGACAACGTGAAAATTGGAATGAGCCTCAATCAACTCTTCAATGGCGGCATCTCATTCCTGTGCGGTGGGAGCGTGGTGATAACGCCCTATGTGGGCCGACAAGGGGCTGGACTCAGCTTTTGCGAACCGGCTGGCCGGATCAGCGCTGGCCGAAGAGTCTTGCTCATCGACGACAAAGTGGTTGGTATTCGCAAGGGGGAAAGTTCAAGTGGGGGATGCTATTGGGGAAGCAACTATCGCGGCGACTAATCCATCCTCAACGGCATTGCAACTGGATGCTGAACCCCTACAACTGAGATGAAATTGGGAGATTTTTTGATCAATCAACCCAAGGGCTCACGCGTCGGGGTTCACCCCACGCACAATCCGCGATAATTCACTGCGCTCATCGGTGGTGACGCGATGGGGCACACCGCTGATGATCCGCTCGAAGTTAGAGAACGAATCTTTGATCTCTGGCCCGTTCCCGGTGATCACGAACTCACGAATTCCCTTGTCATGCCAAGAGCCCCGCATCTTGAACACGTTTAGAGCACGGGCCATTTCGCCGTGAATTTCCACGTACTGCAACAGCAGAATGGTGTCAGTAATGGTGGAGATATGAGAATCAGTGATCGAATGACTTCCCATGAACTCTTCCGAGGTATTCGTAAAGAACCCGGCAATCTCTTCTTGCTTGGCATAACCGGTCACACCAATCACAAACTGGCGGAAAGCGTTATGGCTGACACCACGGGCCAGGGCCGACAGTGAGTCGATCGCCATCCTGGACGGCTTGAACTGACTGATTTCCGTTTTGATGATTTGGAGGTGATCTTCCAGGCCGGTGGATTCTGGATAAGCACAGATGATTTTGAGCAATCCGTCTTGCTCCATCTGCTCAAAATCAATCCCCCAACTGGTGGCATTTCTGAGCAACTGAGCCCTGGATTCCTCATAGGCAAACAAGATGGCTCGCTCTTTATTGCGACACGCATCTTCAATGAATTTCGACACCAGCAAGGTCTTACCAGTACCGGTGGCACCTGTAGCCAGGATGATCGAATCCTTGAAGAAGCCTCCGCCACACATCTCATCGAGACGCGGCACGCCAGAACTGATGCGAACGTTCGAAGAACGCTGCGTGAGCCGCATCGCCCCCAGCGGAAAGATGCTGATGCCATGGGCTCCCATCGTGAAGGGGAACTCGCCCTTCATATGGGTTGTTCCCCGCAACTTGAGAATTTCCACGGTGCGGCGGCGGCGCTCCCCCTCAAGCACATTGCGCAGAATCACAACGTTGTCGGAAACAAACTCCTCAACGCCATAACGCGCAATCGGGCCATATTCATCGATGCGCTCGGTGGTCATCACCGTGGTGACGCCGATTTCCTTCAACCGAGCGATGAGGCGGAAAATTTCGCGACGCACCACGAACACAGCGTCGTATTGCTGAAACACGGCTGTAATCGAATCAATCGCCACTCGCTTGGCCTTGTACTTGCGAATGGCGTAATGGATCCGCTCAATCAGACCAGAAAGATCGAAGCTCCCTGCCACGTCTTGACCATCTGGGTCAGGAGAAGCGTCAAGGATAAAGAGCTTATCCTGCTCAACCATCTCCTGTAAGTTCCAACCAAAACTGGCGGCATTCCGCAGAATATCGAGCGGCGACTCTTCAAAAGTTACAAAAATACCGGGCTCATCGAAATGAGCAATTCCATTATGCAAGAAGTGAAGAGAAAAAACTGTTTTCCC
Organism: Planctomycetaceae bacterium; assembly: GCA_011523305.1. GTDB lineage: Bacteria > Planctomycetota > Planctomycetia > Pirellulales > UBA1268 > UBA1268. Next base: position 3,600 of record WTHB01000050.1, read on the forward strand.
CGTACCCGAGGTGCCGCTGATCAGCGTACTTCGCCCAATAGGAAGGCCACCTTGGCAAACATCATCGAAGCCTTCAATCCCCGTCGGGAGCTTTTGAACCTGCATCTGAGGTGAGCCCGTAGAACCTGAGATCTTCATGGCGACAAAAGGTTAAACCAACGCTAGAGACAAAAAGACAAATCGAGTACGCGAGAAGCGCTCCTCTTAAGGTTCTGTGGCCACTTGGTCAGCATCTTCCAACGTATCCACCAACGATGAGCCAAGAGCCCCATCGGCAAGTTCGTCATAAAGCAGATCAAGGCCAATCAACACTCTCTCTCGATCCGAGAGGTCACCAATAATGCGACGCACAGGCGGCGGCAAAATCTTCGACAACGTTGGCGTTGCCAGGATCTTGTCTTCTTCCGCCAACTGAGGATTTTTCAAGACATCAATCACCTTCAGCGCATACACACCTCGAAACTCCGTTTCAAGGATGTTGCGCAAAGTCTTGAGCGCTCGCATTGAATTGGGCGTATTGCCCGCTACATACAACTTGAGGATGTAGGTCTTGCGTGGGCTCATGAGGACACCTCCAAATCGGTGACAGCGGCGGTGGCACT
>WTHB01000094.1 GCA_011523305.1 Planctomycetaceae bacterium
CACTTGAGCACAACAGGCTTTCGGCGAGCTGGCTACAGGTCGAAACCCGGGCGGGTTGCGGTGCTGCCCGCCCCCGCTGATGCCATGCCCCGCCCCCGCGCGTTGCGTATGCAACCTCGTCGAGGGCGGGAATCAGAATCACTCCGAGCAACCCCTCGGTGCCGCGGCGACAGCCAACAAGCGTGGCGTAAAGAGGCACCCCGCGAATGAACGACTTCGTCCCGTCGATCGGGTCAACGACCCACTCGACACCCGACCGGCCTGGATGAACGCCGGTTTCTTCACCGAGAAAACCATCCTCAGGAAAGGCGGTCAGCAGTCGCTCTCGCAGGAGTTGCTCGGCGGCGAGATCAGCGGCGGTGACTGGCGAGCTATCGGCCTTGCTGGTGATCGCAAGGTCGGTCGATTGAAACCAATCCAACGTCAGCCGGCCGGCCTCCCGTGTGACGGTGAGGGCAACCTCAAGACGAGCGGTGAGTGACGGATCAGTCATGGGTTGATTCCGGCGGGGAAACGGTGACCGAAGCAGGAGCGGGTGGCAGAAACGAGAGGAGAAGAAGCAGACCGGCGCCCGCCACCAAAAAACTGTCGGCCAAATTGAAAATTGGCCAGTCGATCACGCCATCGAGTCGAAAGTGAATCCAGTCGCGGACGGCATAAACCGCCTCGCCCTGCCGCTCCAGTGGAGCGTGCCAGATCAGGCCGGGCAGGCCGAGCCGATCGTAGAGGTTCCCGAGAATGCCGCCACTGATCAGCCCGAGGGCGGTGACCAGCAGAGCGTCGGTCGCGAGGTGGAGCTGCGCGACGGTGGCAAAGATACCGGCCAAGGCCACGACTGAGACCAGCACAAACAGCCAGCCCATCCCCTGCCCCAGCCCGAAGAGAGCTCCTTCGTTCAGATTCGTTTCCCACCACAGCAGATTCGGAACGACCGGCCAGCCGGGCTGCACCCCCGGCATTCCCAAGCGAGAGAAGGCAATCTCTTTGGTGATCAGATCGACAGCAGCGGCCGCCAAAAAGATTGGCCCGAAGACCAGCCAGGTTGCCCTCGTGGGCGGTTGCAGCGAGGGTGGCGGGGAAACCGTGGGTGCGGTCACGGGGAATATCCGTTCCGGATTGAGGTGGGCCACTCCCTGCGTCGATCCAGGAAGCAGCCGTCAGCGAGGCTGGCGGGGACGGAAATTCCCGCGTTCCAGTTTCTCGGCACAGCGAATGCACGTACTGGCGTAGGGTAACGCCTCCAGCCGCTTTTTGGCGATGACCCCTTCGCATTCTTCGCAGGTCCCGTAGGTCTTGCTGCGGATTCGCTCCAGGGCCCGATCGACCAGTTCGAGGGTGTCTTCCTCGCTCGCCATAAGCGAAAGGGTGAATTCCTGCTCAAAGGCATCGGAACCAATATCGGCCATGTGAACCGGCATGGTGGAGGCGTGCCCGGCTGGTTCGTCGCCAGAATTGCCCAGAGCTGCGCCCGCCATTGCATCGACGTCGCCGCGGAGGCGGCTGCGAAGTTGCTCCAGCCGCTGGCGGTAGACCCGCATGTCGGCTACTTTCATTGGTTCTCTCTCCCATGGGGGTGCCGGTTGGCTGGACTGGAAGGGCTGCGTTGTCCCGCCTGTTTCGCGACCTCGCGGGACACCCTAATCGTCTCGGCGACAGAGTCAACTGCTGTGAAAAACCCCCGCTGATAGGTGGCCTGCGTGTGGCGAAACCAGCTGTTTGGCAGTATCATTAGGTCTCGGACGACTCAGCGTGACGATGGTGAGCCTGCCGAGGAGGTCGGTTCGCGGCCTCGGTGGTCGGTCGGTTCAGGCCGGCTGCCGGCCTGGCGGTTTGAGTCCGGCCCCTCCAATCGCCGACATGACAGAGGTCTAGGGCGTCGGGTGTCGTCGCCTGCATAATTTCGGAGATCGCAGCCGTGGCCGTTGCCGCCCGTACTGACCTCGCCTTTCAGCAGTGCATCGCACCGACGTGCGGGGCAACTTTTTCCGTTGACGAGGTGCTTACGAGCTGTCCGTCCTGCGGCAATCTGCTTGACGTCACCTATGACTGGGACCGTCTGCCCGCGCCGACCTCATTCGAAGTCTTTGAGCGCAAGTGGATGCGACGGAGTGACCCGCTGGCATTCAGTGGCGTCTGGCGATTCCACGAATTGCTCCCTTTCGCGCCTCGGGAGGCAGTGGTGACGATCGGTGAGGGGCAGACGCTGCTTTCGGTGTCGGATGGGGTGGGCAAGTTTGTCGGCATGAATGCTGGTCGGCTTCACCTTGAGTACGAAGGACTCAACCCGTCAGGGTCGTTCAAGGACAACGGCATGTCTGCGGCTTTTTCCCATGCCCGCATGATCGGGGCCCGGCGGGCCGCCTGCGCCTCGACCGGGAATACCAGTGCCTCGCTGGCCGTCTACTGCGCGGTTACCCGACTGATGCGGGGCATCATCTTTATTGGCTCCGGAAAAATCTCGTACGGAAAGCTTTCGCAGGCACTCGACTACGGGGCGCTTACCATTCAGATTGCCGGCGACTTCGACGATGCCATGGCCCGCGTCAAGGAAGTGGCCGGACGCATGGGCATCTACCTCGTCAACTCGGTCAACCCGTTCCGGCTCGAGGGGCAGAAGACCATCATGTTCCGGGTGCTTGAGTCACTCGGCTGGGAAGTCCCTGACTGGATTGTTGTGCCGGGGGGAAACCTGGGGAATTCGAGTTCCTTCGGCAAAGCATTCGCGGAGCTTCGCCACCTTGGGCTGATTGATAGGGTGCCTCGATTGGCCGTGATCAACGCCGCCGGAGCCGACACACTCTACGAGCTGTACCACAACCGGGGCCTTCGCTGGGGTGGAGGGCGGGCTGACTTGTCGGCAGCCTGTCATTACTACGATGAGCTCGATCGTGACCAGAAGCGGGCGAACACACTTGCCAGTGCCATTGAGATCAACCGGCCGGTCAACCTGAACAAGTGCCTGCGGGCGCTCGAGGTCTGTGACGGCGTTGTCCGTGAGGTGACCGAGCAGGAGATTCTTGATGCGAAGGCCCAGGTTGGGGCTGGGGGGCTTGGCTGTGAACCCGCCAGCGCAGCCAGCGTGGCGGGGGCCCGCAAACTGGTCAACGAAGGGGTAATCGGTCGAGATGACAGGGTGGTCTGCATTCTGACGGGCCATCAGTTGAAGGACCCCGATGCGACGGTCGCGTATCACACCACCGATCAGAAGCTTTTCAACGACGTGCTCGGCAGTCGGGGCGTGAGCCGGGCGAGTTTCGCCAATCGGGCAGTTAGCGTAGGCAATCGCTTCGACGAAATCGTTCAGGCGATCGAGCTCTACGGCTGACTCCATCAGCCCAGCGGGCTGGTGCGATGGTCTCTCGGCCGTTCACTTTCATCAGGGAGGATTTGTTTATGTCGCAGGGGACGCATCGTCTGGTTGTTCATGGGGCTGCTGGCCGGATGGGTCGGCGGATTGTTGCCTGCGCTGCCGAGGAATCGGCACGCTGGCAGTTGGTGGCGGCAATCGATCGCTTCAAACTGGGCGTGGACGCCGGTGAACTGGCAGGGCATGGTCGCTGCGGGGTGGCGATCAGCGATACCTGGGAGCCAGCAGCTGATGTGGTGATTGACTTTTCCCTCCCTGGAGCCGTGGCGAGTATTGCCCAGCAATGTGCAACGCGGGGGGTTCCGCTGGTGGTGGCGACAACCGGTCTTGAACCGGCTGATGACGAAGCTGTTATAGCAGCAGCGGCAACTGTGCCGGTGCTTGTCTCGCCGAGCATGAGCTTGGCTGTCAACATCGCGATGGACCTCGTTAGCCGGGCCGGTCGGCTCTTGCGGGGTGTGGGAAGTCGGGCTGATGTCGAGATCATCGAATGCCACCACCACCACAAAGAGGACGCCCCGAGCGGTACGGCGCTAAAGTTTGGCCAGATCGTGCGGAATGCGATGGGACAGACCCGGGAGGTCCATGGCCGTGAAGGACGGCCAGGGGCCCGGTCAGTGGATGAGATCGGCTATCACGCGGTGCGGTTGGGTGACAATCCGGGCGAGCACACGATCTTGTTTGGGCTTGAGGGTGAGAGCCTGTCTGTGAACGTTCGGGCAACCAATCGTGATTCATACGCTCGGGGCGCCTTGGCTGCAGCCGCCTTCCTCATCGGAAAGCCGGCCGGTCGGTATTCGATGACGGATGTCCTCGGCATCGCAGAGCCATGAGCGGCCCGCCGTCGGGATAAAAAAAGGTCTAGCCAGATTGGGTCTCAGGCCGCTGCGGGAGGGATGGCGTGCTCTACTTAGATCACAATGCGACAGCCCCCTTGCACCCTGCTGCACGGGCCGCCTGGCTGAAGGCTGCCGAAGGGCATTGGCACAATCCCTCCAGTCTGTCCGCTGCAGCGACGCTTGCCCGCGAGGCTTTGGAAGACGCTCGCGAGCGTGTGGGCGAGTTGCTCGGCTGCGACAGCCAGCGGATTATTTTCACCGGATCGGCGACCGCAGGGGCCAACGCGATTGCCCGCGAACTCGGCCGCCAGAGTCCGCTCGGACGAGCAGCTGTGGCGGCACTCGAGCACCCGTGTGTCTCCGAGTCGTTCGGTGAGGCCTTTCGGGGACGCCTGGTTGAGTTGCCAGTTGCGGTCACAGGCCGCATTGATTTGGAGGAAGCCCAGGCGGTAATTCCACAGGACGGCACGACCGCAGTCGTCTCGCTGCTTGCAGCCAGCAACGAGACGGGGGTGCTGCAGCCGTGGCAGGAGCTTCGGGCGTGGTGTTGTGATCGGCAGATTCCCTTTCACACCGATGCCACACAATGGCTTGGCCGGCTGCCCGCTGCTGCATTGGGTGGCTGTGATTACATTACTGGCAGCGGTCACAAAGTTGGTGGGCCAAAAGGGGTTGGCTTTCTGGTCGTGCCGGAGGGGGCTGCAGACTTTCGTGGTGATCGGGGTGGCCCGCAGGAACGAGGCCACTGGGCCGGAACGGAAAACCTGCCGGGGGTCCTGGCCATGGTCGCAGCCTTGGAGACTGTTGCTTCCGGCAGCGGAGACTTTGCTGGCTCCGGTGTGAGGGCACGGGCTCAATGGCGGGATCAAGCAGAGACTCTGATCGCGGCGGCCTTGCCTGGGGTGATTGTGCTGGGGCAAGGTGTCGAGCGACTGTGGAACACGCTTGCAATCCTGGTTCCTGATCAGGATGGGCGGCGACTCGTGGCCAGGCTTGAGCGTCGTGGGGTCATTGCCTCGACAGGGGCTGCCTGTAGTAGTGGCAGTGAGGCAACCGCGAGAACCGTTGCCGCAATTGGACCGGAACGGCTGGGGCTGGCGGCGGAGCAGCCTTGGGGCATGCTTAGGCTCTCGGCAGCCTGGGAGACACGTCAGGAGGACTGGGTGCGGGCGGCAGCAGCGGTGGTTGAGGCCGTCCAGGAGACAACACCGCCACCGCGGATCAGCCTCCGGCCATAACGGTGGGTGACGATGTGCCACAATCGGTGGCAACATGGTAACGCGGGTCTTCGCTAATGTTGACCTCGACCAGGTAACCGGCCCGGTTGAGCAAGTTGCGGCAGTCCTCGCTCAAATGTCGCAGGTGCAGCCGCTCGCCAAGCCGTTGGTATTTCTCGGCCACGGCCGTGATGGCTTCAAGGCCAGACTGGTCGAAGACTCGGCTGAAGTAAAAGTCAATGCCGACATCATCCGGGTCGTCCTGGGGGGTGAACAGGTCACGGAAGCGGGCGACGCTGCCGAAGAAGAGGACGCCATGCAGTTGGTAGATCCGGCTGCCATACTCATTGGTCTGCACCTCAGCCATCCTGGTACAGGAGAATTTCCCGCTGCCGTGACTGCCAGATGTCAATTGCCACGTCGAGCAGATTATCCGCCTGAACAGTCTCGCCGGTCCAGAGGATCGTCCACCACTTGCGGTCTGGAGTGGAGATAATGAACGAGCGGGGCGAACCGTGCTTTCCATCTCGAAAGATGTAGCCGGGCTGGGCGAGGGTCCCCGCGGGTTGCGGCGGCAGCGTGTCGGGATCAATCACTTCGGCAACGTTGTCAGTAAGTTCTGCCTGTTTCGACCAAGAAGGAAAATCGAGGCGTTCGTAGTCAGCCATAACGGTGGCAACACCAGGGAGGAAGTCGAAGTACGACACTATAGCAGGCATCGCGTGTGCAAATGTGTCTCGCCGCCGCTGTTGCTCAGCTTTCGTCAGGAAACCCGGAACTGGCGGATCAGTTCCCAGAGGTTTTGGGCTTGGGCCCCAAGTTGTTCTGAACTTGCTGCCAGTTCCTCAGAAGCCGCGGCGTTGCTTTCCACGGTCTGCGAAATGGATTGGATCGTCTGTTTGACCTCAGCCGAATTTCGGGCCTGCGACTCACTTAATAGGGCAATCTCAGCTACGGCGGTGGCGGTAGTGTCCGCAGCCGTGACGATTGACTCAAGCGAGCCGCCGATCATTTCCGAGAGCGAGGCCCCCTTATGTATGCGAGCAGATGACTCGTTGATCAACTGCGTGATTTCAGCAGTTGCCTCGCTGGTGCGATTGGCCAGTTTGCGAACCTCCTCGGCGACGACTGCGAAGCCGCGGCCATGCTCGCCAGCGCGGGCTGCCTCGATGGCAGCGTTGAGGGCGAGGAGGTTTGTCTGCGAGGTGATGTCACCGATGATCGTGATGATGTCACGGATTTGTTCAGACGATGCCTGGATCGACTTGATTGAGTCGACAGCATCATGAACGGCTTGGCTTCCCGCCTGCGCTAGTTTGACGGTTCGGTCGGCCTGACTCCTGCAACTGGAGGCATTGCCCGACACAGCAACAGTTGACTGGACCAACTGTTCAATAGAAGAACCGATTTCCTCGATGCTGGCGGCTTGACTCTGGGCCCCCTCGCTGAGACTCGCAGCGCTTTCTGCGATCATCCGTGCCCCCTCGCCTTGCTGCTCAGCGGCCTCGGCAATGCGGGCGATCAACTCGCGAAGGTTCGTCAGCATGTCGCTGGCGTTGGCCGCCAAGCGGGTGAGTTGGGCGTCACCCTCAATGGACATGTGCGTGGTCAGGTCTCCCGCTGAGGCGGCAGCGAAGAGGCTAGAAATCTGTTCGACCCCGTCTTGAAGGCTCCGCTGGGACCGCTCCAGGAATTCCTTGGAACGGAGCAGTTCATGTTTGAGTTCTTGTTCACGCTCGGCGGCCCGCATTCTGTCAGTGATGATGCTCCACGTGACCAGGGGGCCGAGGTAGGCGCCGCGGCGGTCGTCGATTGCAGAGACATGACACTCTACCTGTTCATCACCGCACGAAAAACTGATCACTCGGGGCAGATTTGCTGGATCACGCATGAACTCAAAGGCATCAGCAGGCTGCCCAAATAGGGTCGTGACGTCCTGATCGGGCGAATCAACGTCAAGCTGAAGGGTGTCCCTGAGGGCCCGTTGGCTGGCAGGGTTCATCGACACAACCCGCAGGTTAGTGTCGGCCTGCACAAGTTTGATCGACGTGTTATTGACCATCTCGGCCAGGCGGAACTGCTGGGCATGCCGATGGGTGAGCAGCCGGGCGAGGATCACGGCTGAGATCAGGATGCCGAGGGTGGTGGCGGCAAACACGGTCTGCCCGAAGAGCTTCACCGTGGTGGCAGCACCCATGACCTCTGCCTCAGGGGTCGTGGCGAGCAAGAGCCAGGACACCTGTGTTGCCCCGGGGCAGGGCGAGACCAGTTTAGCAGTGCAAAGCAGGGGGGAGCCTGAGGCAGCAGTGGTACCCGCGGAGGCCCCGTGAGTGGTTATGAATTCGGTGAATTGGTGCTGCGACTCTGCCGAAGAGAATTCCCGTGGGCTGGCAGGTGGGGCCTGCCGACTTGAGCCGCGGGACCACGCGTTATCACCGTACACTTCGGCAGCGATGCCAAAGGACGAGGTTCCGATGTCGGTGAGCAACTTATCCAGACGCTCAAGGGGTACCAGGAAAACCAGCACTCCCACGAGGTCAGTCCCGTTGCGGATCGGGGTCGCAAGCGTGAACACCGGAGCTCCTGCAGCGGGCTCGTAGGCGGTGTAGTCGCTGCAGGCAACGGCTGGCCCATCAGCCGCGGTGAGCACCCTCTCGACGGCTGCGGCCGGGCCGGCTGCGGTGGGGTCGAGCTGGGCACCAAAATCACCACGCTTGCTGACACTGTAGATCACCTGACGAGTGGCTGGATCGACCACGAGGACGTCATCAAGCCGTAGGCCTTCCTTCAGCCGCCGGAGCAGTGGATGGAAAGAGACATGGAGCGACGAATAGACCGAGCCATCGCCAGCGTCATCGAGCAGATGTTTTGTTTCCTCGCGGTTGGGATTGGTGCGGACGTAGAGGTCCTGCGCTATTAGGCCGGGGACCGGGAAGGAGGTGATGACGGGGGTGATCGCTGGGATGCCGTCCTTCTCGCTCGTGGCCTGGGTTGCGTAGTAACTGAGAAGGCCTTGGCGAATGCGTTCCAGGTCGGCGTCATCCCGTTCAAGTTTGTTGAATGCCTCCGTAAGTGGCCCCGCTTGGCTGATCACCTCGGTACGAGAAGCGGCCGTGAGGAGTTCCTTTGCGAGGGCGCGATAGTTGGCTTCAATTGTTTCGCCGGTAAGCGTCGCCGCGAGGCCGGTTCGCTGGAAGGCGGCCTCTCGAATTGCCAATACCGAGGCGCGGTACATCGACACGCCCAGCACCCCGAGCGGGACAAGGGACATGGTGATCAAGGCGATCAAGACGGGGGTACGGGGAGAGCGTTCCGTGGCCAGAGGGATCATGATGACTGGAATGTCCTGAGGGATGACCTTGTGTAGCCGGGGTGGCGGTGGTGATGGATCCGCGAGCGAGCCGCGGTGCCGCCCGAGGCCGCGGGCAATCTCTTTGCGCATTTTGCCTATACCCTCCAGTATTCCGCAACGCAACGCCAGACCCCTCCATATGACTGGTCGGTTTGCTGGCGGGGAACGGCCGAGGGCCGCAGGGCGGCACGAACCAGGTGCGTAGTTTGCGGCTTCAGGAGAGCAGCCCCAAGCGTTCACAGGCCGCCACGGTGTACGTCAGCGGGTAGAGCTCCTCGGCGTACCAAAGTTTCGCAAAATAAAGTCCGATCGGAGCGGCTGGAAACCGGGTCCCCTGCTCGGTCGCGTGGCTCAGCCAGTTGATGCCTCGGACTACTGCCTGTTCGGCCCGACGGGCCCATTGAGGATCTGATGACGAGGTGAGCGTGGCGGCGAGGGCCTCCACGGTGAGGGCAGTCTCTTCAATGCTTGGGGCAAGACCGGGGCCCCCGCCGACGCCGCCGTCTGCACCCTGGGCGGCGATCAGCCAGTCAGCGGCCTGCGGGTTGCCGGTTGCCAGGACAACTTTGGCTGTGCCATAGGTTGGGTTGGCCTGCGTGGGATGGTGCTGATTGCCAAACCAGAGCGGCTCCCACGAGCCATCAGGGTGCTGGGTGCGGCTGAGATACCGCCGCGCGGCAGCGAGTTGCCGTTGGTGGACAGCCGCCAGACGCGGCCAAGCGGTAGCAGCGCGGAGAAAGTGGGCGGTGATATCTGGGCAGGAGGTGTCGAAGGGCAATCGTCCCCAGCCCCGGCAGAACGTTGGCACACCCCCGTCGCGATTGGCAAGCGTTGCGAGCCAGGCGAGTCCTTCCGCAGCGGCGGCGGTCGTGCGAAGGGACCGTTGCGGCTCTGCACCTTCAAGGGCGGCGAGGGCGGCAACCGCGCCGCTGGTGTCGTCGGCGTCGGGGACACCACCGGGCAGGTCGGTCCAGGCCCAGCCCCCGGGGCTTGCACCGGTGTAGGGATGTGGCTTCCGCCACTGCTGCCCAAGCAGCCAGTCACGAATGGCCGCCCGCTGGTCAATGGACAGATAGTCGCCCACCTGCCCCCCTGCCCCGACGGCCGCCACTGCTGCGGTCGTGTTCCAGGTGGCGAGGTTGGTGTCGATGGGCCAGGAGCCATCGGCGCGGACTGAAGCGGCCAGGAATAGACAACCTGCCTGCGCGACCGGATGATTGGCCAGGCCCATCGCCACCAAACTCATGGTGACAAACGAGGTCAGCGGCGTTGCCTCCAGATAGCCACCATTGCCTGGTTGGATTGCCTCAAGCACCGCCAAGGTGCGGTGCCGGGCAGCTCGCCGCAGCCAGCCAGCCGGGCCGGGTGTTGGCAGGTGGGCCTGGCGGACCTGCCCAATCGCGATGAGGGCGGGCAGCGCGTAGCTAACAACCTGCAGGTTGACAAGTCGGAACCAGGCCTGTGGGAGTGCCGCTAGTTCAAAAGGGAGTTGAGGTACGTGTCGCCAGGCGTGCGTCGTGCGGTAGTCGTCGAAGCGGTCAGCCAGAAGCAGATGCGTGAGGATTGGCACGCTGAAGGTGCGGTCCCGACCGTAGGCCGTGGCCAACGCGGCGGCCACGGCTTCAACCGAGAGGTCGCCGGTCCAGTCGATGATCCGCTGGGCTGCCCGTTCTGTTGCCCGCATCAGGTTCGGCTGTGGTAGCGGTTTGGTGCCCGCCACGGCGGCAACGGCTGACCAGGCCAGCAGCGTGGTTGAGAGATTGCCCTGACTTGCCGGTGTGTCACCCCATGACCCGTCAGGACGTTGGGTGGTGAGCAACCACTCACATCCCCGCCGAATGAGACTCGTATACTGCGGGGTGTCACTGGCGGCATCAGCTAACCGCAGGGCATTGATGGCGGTTGCTGTCGCCAAGGCACTGGAAGAGAGATGTCCGGTCCAGTGGCCGGCGGTATTCCGGGCCGCCAACAGACGTTCCCGCGCATTCAGCCGCAGTGTGGTGTACGGCTCCGTCTTCAAAAACTCATGGAGTGAGGCAGGCATTAATCGACAAACGGGTGTAGAGCGGAAGAGTGATCGTCATGCACTGGCATGGCCCAATGCGAGCAGACCATAGAAGGTGTATTCGCAATCGAGTTGGTCGTCAGCCCAGGACCCGTGAAAGCCCCCCTCCCCCGACCAGAGCGAGTCGAGGAAGTCGAGAATGGCGTCACGATGTGCCTGCCAGGGGGCAGCCACCGCATCGAGGGCATGGAGCGCAACCGCGGTGGACAGCAGATCAGGCAGAGGCGCCCCGATGGTAGCGAGAAACCCGCCGGACGAATGGAGTCTGGCCAGCAGCCAGTCGACGGCGGATTGGGGGACGGGACAACCGAAACTGTGAAGCAAGACGACTGCGGCGGCGGTGGCGGGGGTGGAACCAAATTCCTGGTCGGGCTCGTTCGCCCAGCCTCCGTCGGCGGCCTGCAGGGCCTTGAGAGACTGAACAATGGCATCAGGGGCAGCCGCCGGGAGGGGAAGCCCCAGGTCTGCGTAAGCGTTGACAACCAAGAAGCTGCCATAGACCGAGCCCTGGGCTGAGCCGGGTCGTGAGGCGTAGCCGCCGTCGGCGGCACGGTGGGCTGCAAAGGTCGCCGCCAGTTCACCGCGTTGTGCCAGCGAGCAGTCCTCGAGCGTCCGTACTGCCCAGACCCGAGCCAGGCAGGCACGGTGGACGAAGTCGAGGGCTTCCCCTCCACCGACTGTCTCGTCGAGCCAGCGAAACGTTTTTGCTGCGTGGGTACTGGACGGATCAAAGAGCCCCCCTGGCCCTCCGGACGCAGGCACGCCGGCCTCGGACAGAGCAATCAGTGAGTCAATCGCGAAGGGGGTGTAGTAGAGATCCGGCCTGCCCGCACGGTTGGCATAGCCACCAGCTGGGATGGCGGTCTTTTGCAGGAAGTCGATGATTGATTCAGAAGCCTCACCGAGATCCCGGCGGGCGAGCCGGGCGACCTGCAGCATCTGGAGCCGACGGCTCATTGAGCGTCACCCGCTGGCGTAGCGGGTTGTGCTGCTTGGCGTTCCTGGTCAGCCTCACGGCAGAACCCCTCGAAGGCCAGTTGATTGAAGACGCGGGCGACAATTCGCCGGAGCAGGCCCTTCAGCGAGGCGTCGCTGAGCGTGTCGAGCGCAGTGACGGCCTGCTCTTTGTATGACTCCAGCAGCAACAGAGCCTTTTCATCTGCCTTGGCTCGGGTCACGGCACCGCGGATTGCGTCCGCGGTTGTGCCTGTGGGGGTCTGTCCACTTGCAACAGCCTGGAGGAGATCGCGGTCAGCACCACGGGCCCGCTCGGCGGCCAGGGTCAGCACGACGCTGGGGCGTGCAGCCACCGCGTCAGTCAGCCCCGCATCATCCTGCAGATCCTCCAGATCGTCACGAATCTGATAGGCGATGCCGATTGCCTCACTGTACTGGTGCAGCACGTCACTGACCTCCGCGTGCCGGCCGGCTGCGATGGCCCCAAGTTGCAGGGCGACGTCGAAGGCTGGTGCGGTTTTGAGACGGAAGATTTCGAGGACCTGGCGGCTACTCAGAGGACCTGGCGATCTGCTCCAGGCCAGTTCCATGCCCTGTCCGCGGCAGAGGAGCCGTTGGGCGTCAGCAGCCTCCCGCACAGCGTGCTGGAGTTGCTCGGCAGCAAGGCCACTCTCAGCAAGAAGGCGATAGCCTTCCCCGATCAGCAGATCACCCACATTCAGTGCAACGGGGATGCCTTCTTGGCCACAGAGGGTTGGCTGGCCATACCGCTCAGCATCACCATCCTCAATGTCATCATGCACCAAGGAGGCTTTGTGAAAGCACTCCACTGCAACCGCCAGCTTTTGGACCCCGGGGTGCTGTGTCTCTCCGCTCAGGGCTGCCGAGACCGCAGCCGTCAAGAAGGGCCGCCAGCGTTTGCCGTCGCGAGCCAGCCAGTCGCGGCCAATCGTTTCGGTCGGGCCGGTCGCCTCACCCAGGAGGCTCGTGAGCGTGGTGGGTGTAAACCAGCCCGCGACCTCGTCCTGGAGGCTACCGAGGTCGAGCCGCCGCGAGCGGTCGGCCGCCTCGAGGTGGATGTAGTCCCAGACCCAGTCGATATCGACAGTAGTGTCGATGCAGTCGTCCTGCAGCAACGGCACGGCGACGGCCGGGATGGCTGCGGCCTCGACGAACGGAAAGGTCTTCTCAAGCACGGGCAGGCAACTGACGCCGACGATAGCCTCAATCTGCCCTGTCTGAATCATCGCCATGACCAGCGCTGAGCCTTCGGCGACCAGGACGGCATAGCCGAGCCGTTCCGCCTCAGTTTGGAAGTCTTGAATGGAGCAGAGGCCGCACTGTTTGCAGAGCAGGCCGAACTCATCAAATGGCGCCGAGCAGCGGTTCTCCTCCCGCAGGCACTTGGGCATGAGGAGCAGCCGACGTTCGAATGGGACCTCGGCAAGGGCATCTCGCCAGGTTTCGTTGTTGACGAGGACCGCCGCGTAATCGAGGTAGGTTGCTGGAAGGTCAGCCGCAACGAGACAGGCCTGGGCTCGTTCCCGGAGTGATTCCATCGCGACCGGTGGAACCGCAGGGTCGGCGGCCAAACTTCGCCTGATTACATCGAGTAGGCGATCGCGATCGGCCTTCGTTTGCGGGATCGATGGGTGCGGCGGTCGCGAGCGGATCACTGCCGGGGGCACCGCGTTGGGAAGCACTGCCAAGGGGATCGGTGGTTGGCGTTCGGATTGTGTTGCCGTGGCCATGGGCAGACCCTGGTGCGGTTAGGTGGTGGGGGTGGCAGGTGTGGATTGAGCGGCGAGCGCGGCCGCGGCCTTTTCCGCTGCGGCCGCGGTGCGGCGTTCAATTTCTTCTGGGGTTGGGAGAGCGTCGAGCACCTCCCGGGGAATCTGAGCTGCATCTGCCAGTTTTGTCAGGCAACGGCGGCGTTCCGAAAGAGCTTGTTTGGCGTCCCGCTCTTTGGAGAATCTCGCCTTGGCCCCTTCGCTCCGCTGCCGCAGTCTCTCATAAATGTCACCGCCGAGCAGCGCGGAAATGTCGACTTTCATCTTTTCGGCGGCGACATCCTGCTGACGTACCGGGCTGCCGTCGATTGGGCCCGCGTGGTATTTCGGGAACATGATGGCCACTTCCGGGCAGACCCGAGAGCAGGCCGGGCAATTGACCTTGCAGTTGGCCGGGTTTTCCACCCGCAGCGTGTGGTCGCTTGCCACGCCATAGACATCGAACAGGCAGAACGTGAGACACTGCATGCAGTTGGTGCACCGATCGGTGTCGATCACCGGAAACCAGGGTTTCCAGGTGTCGGGACCGTTTGGGCGGTTCATCGGCTCGTCTGCGCGGGCGACCTCGATGCGGTCGATGGTGGCATCAGAGGCAAGGCCAGTCGCATCAATGACGCTGACAGGCTGGCTGTCGGCAACGACCGCAGGGGCCGCCCCGGCGAAGCATCCCACCACGAGAACGGCATTGCCATCACTGGCCGCAGCGGTGGTGTCTGCCCGCGTGACCCAATAGCCCCGGTCGAGCAGACCCGCGAGCAGGGCTAGTCGCTCAGCACCTTTAAAAGGCTGACTGCCGGGGCCTTCGTAGAGCACCACCCGAGGGAGGTGCGTTGCAGGAGCGATCATACGTCGGCCTCCGTGTCAGTAACGCCCGCGGGCTGTTCAAGGATGCTCGCCAGGACCTGTGGTGCTGCATCACTCCGCATGTTCAGAATCTCGACGCCGTGGGTGGGTAACGGCGCGTCAGCCAGTCGGAACAGGCCCTCCACAGCGCGGGGCCAGCAGGCGGCGATCTTCAGGGGCCGATCATCGGCGGCCAACGCCTTCAACTGGGGATCGCGGCGGGCTGCCATCTCGCAGAGATCGGCAACTGCTTCAAAGCCTCGGCCACTGGCAGCAATGCCTGCAAGAACCTCCTGCTTGACTTCCTCAGGAACGACCTGCGCGTAAGCGCAGCGGCAGTACACAATCCGTGGCTCGGCAGAGTCGGTGGAGGGCTTTGATGCAGTGGTCACAGCGTTGGCTCAGGAGGGGCGGCACGAGGGGCGGGCCGATCTGGGTAACTGCCGAAGTCGTTGAACCAGTATCGCTTTGCGAGCCGATATGCCCAATGTTTTTCCGGAATTTCACGCCCGGGAAGGTCCTGGCTCGACCGGGGCGTCATCGCTTGGAGCTCTTCCCGCGACTGGAGCCGCTGGGTGGTGTCGACTGCCCCGTGGCGATCGGCGATCTGCAGCAGAAGGTTCGGGTTTTCCAGCACCACGCAGCCGCGGCTGTGGCTCGCCGCTGCTTCGCGAACATCCCTCAAGAAGGCCGACTGCGTCACGGTGTCATAGAAGGAGCCGCTGGTCTCGGTCACCCGGTCGGTCGCCAGTTGAATGATCGGGCAAGGTTCGATGTGGCCCGCAGGTCCGACATGGTGGGTGATGCCAGCGGCCATCGGGCAGAGGCCACTCCCCTCGCCGTCGTAGTAGGCGTCTACAATGGCGATTGGCTTCTTCGCCCGCTGTTCCACCACGAATTGCCGGACTGCCAACAGTTGATCGGGCGTGAGGGCGAGTTCGGGCGTGGCGTCTGGGCCGACCGGCCGATAGCCGTGAAACCAGGTGTAGTGGACGCCCATGTCAATGAGTTGGTCCAGCCACCCCTCGGACAACAGCGTGTCGATGTTTGACTGGCAGAGGCTCGAGGCAACGCCGGTCAGGAGGCGGGCGTCGAGACAGTGCTCCAAGCCTCGCAGGCTCCGGTCGAGCACCCTCCGATTGCCGCGGCGGACGTCACTCGCCGCAGCGTCGCCCTCGATGCTGATCAGCGGGGTGGCATTGCCCAGGCGTCGCAGCCGACGGGCGGCCTCGGGCGTGATCAGCTGCCCGTTGGTGAAAATCTGGAAGTAGCAGTCCGGATGTCGCTCCAGCAGGTCGAAGAGGTGCGGATGGAGAAACGGCTCGCCGCCAAGGATGCCGAAGAAGACGTTGCCGTGGGCCTTCGCGTCGCTCACGATCCGGTTGAGCGTCTCGAGGGACATCATTTGCCGCGGAGCGGTCACATCGACCCAGCAGCCCTGGCAGGTGAGGTTGCATGAGTTGATGATCGACAAGTGCAGAAACGGGGGGAAGACAATTCCTCGCCGCTTGCGGGCCTTGAAGCGTTCGACGGAGAGCACGCCTTTGACGCCCAGGTTCCAGCCGGCTTTCCACAGGCAGTTTGGGGCAACAGTTGTCAGCATCCGGGCAGTGAGAGTCGGGATCATGGTCGACTGCTTGGGGGTTGTGCGAGATGCCGGGAGGCTCAGCGGTCGGTTGCTGCAAGCCGGTGTGTCGGAACCGGCCGTCCGGGCCGGAAGTGCTCGAGGTGGGTGACCGTACTTTCGCAGCGATCGGCAAGGGCCGCAAGGCTGCGGTGGATTGCCTGTTTGAGCAGATCGGGGTTGGCCTCGGCACGCAGGTTGAGGAGCAGCCGGCCGATATCGATCGGCTCGGCGAGGCGGTGGGAGAGGGCCGGGGCGTCGTCGGTCCGCACGAGGTTGGCGGCGGCCAGTTCGTAGTCGTCCCCTTCAACTGACAGCGTCGCCTTGAGGTGGGCAATTTCAAGACCGTCAGCAGCGAGTTCATCCCGGATGGTGCCGAGCAGGTCCAGCAGCAGGTCGTTGCCCTCGAACTCGCCCCCCTGCTCTGCCCCGACGGCACGCAGGCGGATGTCGGCATTGAGCCAGCCGAGCAGCGCTTCGCCGTCGGCATAGCGGTCGTAGTCGAGGTCGGCGATAGCGGAGGCGGCTGAATGGTTGGTGGCCATGACCTCGAACCAGGGCTCAAGGCCGATGCCCTCGCGGGCTGAAAGTTCGAATACTCGTGCCTGCGGGAACTCATGGTTGAGGGCCTGCCGCAGCTGGTCCCGCTGGGCGTTAGCGATGAGGTCAATTTTGTTGATGACGATGCACTCGGCCTCTTCAAGTTGTTTGTGATAGATGTATTCGACATGCTCTGAGAAGCGGGTTCCGGTTCCGATACCGAGGATGCGGGCCGCCCGGAGTGGGTCTAGGACCACGCTAAACGGTGCGAGCTCAAACCGCTCGCCGTAAAGTCGCTCTAGTGGCAGGCTGACGGTGGCAACCAGATCGGTGCAGCTGCCGACCGGTTCGGCGAGCAGCACATCGGCAGCCTGCTGCTGGCTGAGGGCCTCGGCGGCCTCAAGCAGCGAGTTGAACCGGCAGCAGAAACAGCCACCGGCGATCTCCTCGACAGCGAGCTGGTGGGCGCGGCCGAGTGAGGTGTCGACGAGGCCACCGGCCTGATCGTTGGTGACGAGTCCAACCCGCAGGCCACGGTCGCTGAGCCACGCACCGAGCCGCAGCAGCAGCGTTGTCTTGCCCGCCCCAAGAAAGCCACCGGTCATGATCAGCCGGGTGCGGCAGGGGGTGGTACCGGTCGAGGATTTTGAGTCGGGTGTCATGATTGGTCTGATGTGGTGCCGCGGCTCGGTGTTACGCGAGAGTAATTTTTGGCCAGCTTTCAAGGACGCCCGTGGCCCCCTTACTATACCGGCTCTTCGTCAGGTGATCGACTGTATTGAAGTTTGCTGATGTGGTTGTGAGGGTCAAACCTTCAAGACGGGGCGATTGTTTCTTAGGATCGCAACGTTTGCGTGCGGTCCATTGGATGGCGTCTTGCTTAATTTGATGCGTGAGAGATAGCGACCAACGGCTTTTGGGGTATGACCTGCCCACAGGAATCGAGAGCTTCAATGGGAAGCTGCGCGATGAGCTCCTGGCCCGTGAGGTGTTCGACACGCCGCTTGAGGCAAAGGTGCTCATCGAGCGTTGGCGGAAGGGCTACAACACGGTCCAACTGCACAGCTCACTGGGGTACCGCCCCCCGGCACCGGAAACGACGCAGTCTGTTTCGGTCGCTGAGGCGTAGCCAAGGCAACCAAACAGGACTGGAGTGCTGGAAGAGCCGAGACTACCTTCTAAACCCGTACCGTTCCCGGACGTAAGTAATGTCCATCGGTTTGATCACATAACAGACGAGGATAAGAAACGGGGCCACCACTGACCTTCAGAGAGTATGGAATGAAGACACAACTTAATCGTCGCCATGTTCTTCGCGGAACGGGGGCGATGATCGCTCTGCCAGCTTTGGAATCGATTGGTTTTCGCCGCTTTTCCTCGGCTGCTGCACCCTCTGCGACTCCACCCAAGCGTATTGTCTGTTTGGGTATCGGGTTTGGTGTGACCAAGGAAACCTGGTTTCCTGATTTGGCGGACACCGGCCCGGCCTACAAGCTCCCCGAGGGGCTCTCTCCACTGGCTCGTCACAAATCCGAATTCACCATCGTCCAAGGCTGCGCAAACAAATTCTCTAACGAAGCGCACTGGGGCAGCACTTTTTGGCTCACCGGGGCGAATCGATATTCCGTTCCCGGTCAGAACATGGCCAATAGTATTTCCATCGACCAGGTCGTTGCGCAGCATCTTGGACAGGATACGCGTTTTTCCTCGATGCCATTGGCGAGTTCGGATAACCAGGGACATGGGCCAGGACTTTCGCTCGCGTGGAACGGGCGTGGGAAGCCAGTTGCGGGTATTGATGATCCAGTGAAGGTGTTCCACAAACTCTTTTCTGCCGATCAGATGCCGCTGGAACAACGACAGGCCGCGATTGCAGAGAATCGCAGTGTGTTGGATGCGGTCTTGACTGATGCCCGGCGAGTACAGCGAGGTCTTTCCAAAAACGACACCGCAAAGTTGGATGAGTATTTCCAGGGCATCCGTGACATCGAAATCCGTCTGGGCAAAGACGAGGACTGGCTGGACGTCCCGAAAGCCAGGTCGCCGATTGCTGAGCCTGAACCTGGCCTGAAAGGGAAGGATGAGATCGAGATGATGTACGGTCTGATCGTTGCCGCTTTGCAGACCGACAGCACACGGGCCATGACTTACCGCATGCCGGGTCAGTCGCTGTTGGATAGTCTGGACTTGGGCACAAACGCGAGTGCCCACAATGTGAGCCACTATTCCCCAGGCCCGCGGATGGATGCATCGAAAGCCAGGGACAAAGCGCACAGCGAACTGCTAGCCGGATTGATTGATAAGCTCAAGGCAACGAAAGAAAGTGACGGATCGAGCCTCTTCGATCATGTCGCGCTGGCCTTCGGATCGAACATCAGCTCCATCCATTACCTGACCAATTGCCCGACCATCCTCACCGGTGGCGGAGCCAACCTGAAGCTCGGCCAGCACGTCGTCCTTCCGAAGGACACACCGCTGTGCAATGTGTGGCTAACGATGCTGCAGGGCATGGGCATCAATGTTGAACGACACGGTGATAGCACGGGCGTCGTGAAGGAGTTACAGGCATGATGCTTCCGCACAAATGGACGAAGACACGAAGGGCTACACTCTCTGCCTGCTTGCTGACTTTTTGGCTTTGTGGTTTCGCGAGAGCTACCCCGACCAAACCGCAACTTCCCGAAAAACACTGGGCATTCTTCAAAGCCCACTGCATCGATTGCCACGACTCCGACACTCGCGAAGGCAATGTGGATCTCGAAACACTGCCTTTCCACATCACCACGACCGAGCAGGCGGAAATCTGGCAGAAGGTACTCAACACGCTGAATGCCGGTGAAATGCCGCCCGAAGATTCTGAACAGCCGGGTAACAACGAGAAGGCCGATTTCCTTGATGACCTTGCCCGCACGATGGTAACTGCACGCCGTCGCCTGTCCGATGCCGGCGGTGAGATTGTTATGCGGCGGCTGAACCGGCGTGAGTACCGCAACACCATCGAACAGTTGACCGGTGTCAATGTCGATGTTGTCTCACTACCCACCGATGGCGGCTCGGGAACGTTTGACACCGTTGGATCATCGCAGTTTATTTCCAGCGATCAGTTGGAGCAGTATCTTAAGCTGGGTCGCCAGGCCATTGATGAAGCCTTCGAGCGTTACGCTTCTCCGATGAAACCGTCCCAGGTTTTCCGCGTTGAGCCTGAAGACACGGTGAACCCAAAGAACCTGGAAATCATTAAGAGACTGGAAGAAAATTATCAGAAAAAATGGCTCCCCTGGAAGGACGCAGTCGACAAGGCAGCCGAAGCTGCTGAGAACAAGGAAATTGTGGCCGCCCTTCGCAAGAAGCACTCGGATTATGATTCCAATCCTGTTCTCAAGTATCAAAAAGCTGATCTTCTGAAAGGAGCACCCGATCCTCGCGACTATGGCGGCAGCGATCCAATCAATGCCGTTGCCGCCTTGTACAGCCCCTATCGGCGATATCACAGCTACATGAAGCACTA
>WTHB01000169.1 GCA_011523305.1 Planctomycetaceae bacterium
GGCGTTCGCTTCACCTGCTTGGAGAAGCCCGGCATGAAGTCGTACTGCTCGCGGACTTCTTGCCAGTCACTCCAGGCATCGGCCTTGCCGTCGTTGGTTGTATCGACACCGACGCGAACCTCGACCTTTTCAACCCACGGCCCCGGGCTGACGTAGTCACGCTTGGTCTGGTTGATCAGGTAAAAACGTCCCTCGGCAAAGCCAATGTCGGGATCGGGATGACCACTCCCCAGTTCACCGATGAGTTCGAACTGCTGGTCAAGACTCGGGGAGGTGAACAGGCCGATCCGAATCGATTCATGAGCTGGGTGGTAATCGGCAACGAGGTAGAACTGCCCGCCGATGGAAATGGCCCCCCAATCCCCAAACGCGTTCTGCTCCGGCTCATGCACCTCATACCTGCCGACGGCTTGCCGACCTGGTGGCGTGGCCGGAAAGTTCTTTGGGTCTTCCTGGTGCCAGTGCGGGTGGGGATATTCGGCGAACTTCCCCGTCGGCTTCGTCCGCTCATCAACCACCGGTGGCAGAATGGCGAACCCACCGAGGCCATCGTCACTGACGGCATGCCCAGCCAGCGGTGAATCCCAGGAATGTTTCCGGGCGTCGATCGGGCTCCAGTCCTCATAGATCAGATGAAACCTGCCGTCGAGCCCACGCAGGATCGCACAGTCCGACCCATCCGAGGGATCGAGAAAGACCCGGCCCCGATCCTCACCCGGCTTGCCGTCGGTCAGATCTTCGTCGACGTAAAGGTGCGGATCCTGGTCGTTGGGGAAGTCGTAGTAGATATAGGCCTTCCCATCGACGAATTCCGCCGTGGTCGCCCACTTCGCATGGCCAGCCGTCACCGGGCCGTGATGCACCCAGTTGACCATGTCCCGGCTTTGCCAGGCGTGGTACCCGCCGAGGCCTTTCTGAAGTCCGCCGGGGGCATCAAAGAGATGCGGACGGGGTGTGGTTCGCAACGGCACTTCAAAGCCCTCGAGCGTCGCTGCGGTCGGCTTGAAGCCGGAGCCCTTCGGCTTTCGCGGCGGCTTGTTGCGTCCAAACAGCCAGTAATCCTGGGGGCCCTTGACGAGGAAAATGGGCGCATCACCAAGCGTCGGCGGGCCGACTTTCTGCGGAGTCGGCTCCCAGTTCTCCCAGCGGACGGACGGCGTGAGGGTCAGGGCCTGCGCTGCCTGCTTGCTCGGAAACCGCCGCAGGCTGCTGCGGTAGACGCCCTGCTTGCCGGTCGGCTCAAGCAGCCCGTCGTTCACCACGACGCCCTCAAGCTGCTGACCAGCCTCGTTCCATTCCTCGGAACTGTCGACCCGCCACCTCATTTCCGCAGCGGCAGCCACCGGCCCACTGATCAGCACAACAGCCCCGAGGCCAGTGGCACAGATCACGCCATAACCAATCGTCTGCCAGATCTTCATTCTGTTTTCCTCACTCGTCCGTCGAGATCAACTTTCCCCGTCTTGCTCAGTGCTTTCTCAGCATCGTCGACGATCACGCTGGGCCTATGTTGTTCGGCATTCGTCACGATTGCAAACGTCCAGGCAGCCGTGCTCTTCCCAAGATCCTCCGGTGGTGCAATCTGCAGACCAGCGGGCGTCATCTCCCAGTGAACGGCGGCGCCAGTTCCAAGAAGTCGCACCGCTTCGACCGAGTCTGCATCCCAGCCTGCCGTTGCCTTGATGGTGAAGGGCCGCGTCGGCCGGGAACATTTGATTGCGTACAAGGTCTTCCCATTGGTGGTAAAGGCGAGCTGCTCGTCATCCTGACCACAGACCTTCCAGGAGCGACTGCCATAGATCGCCTCGCCGTTGATGGCCAGCCAGGATCCGAGGGCACGCAGACGGTCCGCCTGCGGTTCTGGGATCGTGCCGTCAGCCTGGGGACCAATGTTCACTAGGAAGTTGCCATTACGGCTGATCACCTCGACCATCTCGTGAATGACGTCAGCCATGCTCTTGTAGGCGTCGCCCTCCAAATACCCGAACGACGTGCCGAACGTGGTGCAACTCTGCCACTTCGGGCCAATGACGGCGAGCCGGAGATTGTCTTTTTCCAGGCAGCCCACGCCATCCGGCCAGTTTCGGCTTCCACCCTTGTTGTTGACGTAGACCGCCTGGCCACGTGCCGCCGCCTGATTCATGTAGTCGGTGATCATGGCCCGCATCTGGTCATCAAAATATGCAATTTCCGGTTTCGCAATCCCTTTCCGAACCTTGTTGCCATCGCGGGTGTAGATGGGAAAGTCATCCATCCAAAGCATGTCGGGATGGTACTTCGCCTCAATCTCCTTCCAGCGGGCGACATAGTCATCAACGAATGCTTTGCTGTAGCTGAACTCCGGGCCGTACAGGAGCCCGGCCTCAGGTACCCGTCGAATCTCTTCGGCAACATCAGGCAGGGGCGTGCTATAGACGGCGAACTGCTCGGCGGCAAAGAATCCCGGGTGGCGTTCTCGGTGATACGAGGCTGCGTACTTCAGTCCCTCCTTGCGAACGGCCTGACCGAGATCACCAACAAGGTCCCGCTGGGGACCTTTGTCCACGGCATTCCAGGGCGTCAGGTCAGAATCCCAGTTGGCCCAGCCGTCATGGTGCTCAGCGGTCAGGACCACATAAGTCGCCCCCGCCTGCTTGAAGAGCCGCGCCCAGGCAGCTGGATCCCAGTGTTCGGCGGTGAACTCTGGGATCACGTCCTTGTAGCCGAACTCCGGCGGATGCGCTCCCCATCGCTGCTTCATGAAGCCGTAGTAGTGGGCGGGATCGCGGTAGATCTGCTTGGGAACATGCTCGGCATAGCCCCTGCCTCCCTTGCGATAGCCGATCGCACTGTACGGCCCCCAATGGATGAAGATGCCGACTTTGCCATCCTCAAACCAGGCGGGGACCGGCATGGTCTGGAGCGACTGCCAGGTGCCGTCGTAGGGCATGTCGTGCCCACGATGCTCTTGGGCCGAGACGGCCCCAGGCAGAAAGACATGACCGCAGCCAAGCAGGCAGGCCAGCCCAATCCCTTGGAAACAGATCCTTCGAAAACGGTTCATCGCGTGTCCTCTCTCGTTATGCTGCCAGCAGGGAGTGTTGGACGAAGGCTGCGGCCTCATCCAACCAATTTTTTCGCAACAGGGTTTTCCCACCGGGGTGTTCACTGAGTGCTGCTTCGCCCTCCACCGTATCGCACGCTGCTGCTCGATACCTGCGAGATGCCACCAGCTTTTGAGTCACCGACCCAGCCGGTGATAGACGCGGCTGATCAGGCCCGTGGCCAACGTGGGCGCCAGCCGTTTCAGTCGCCAGAGCCAGCGGGCCTGCCGACCGAGCACCACATACCGCCTGCCCGCAAACGTGCCGGCCAGGAGCTGCTTCGCCACCCGCTCCGAAGTCCAGTGCGTCGCCTCCATCCGCCGCACCGCCTCGCGCCGCTCGATCGTACCCGTGAAGTGCCAACTGCCGAGCAAGCCTGACTGGAAGAAGCCGGGGCAGGCAATGGTCACGCTCGGCTGCCCGCAAGACTCTCCCGCAATTGCTTCCCCCAGGGCAATCACCCCGGCCTTGCTTGCCGAGTAAGCCGCCATGGATGGCGGTGCGAGCAGCCCGGCGATGGATGCCACCACGAGCAGCCGACTCGGGACCGCCTGACTGCGGAGACGGGGCAGGAACGCCTCGCAGCCAATCACCGTACCCAGCAGATTGGTCTGGACCACCCGCTGCCACTGCTCCAGCGGCAGCCCGCCGACCTCGCCAGTGGCTCCCACCCCGGCAGCCGTGACGAGCAGATCGACCGTCGGCCAGTCGGCATCGAGTTGGCTCCGGAGCGTCTCCCAGGCGGCCGATTCCCGCACATCAAAGGGACAGGGCAGGGCCGTGCCTCCAGCGGCGGCGACAGCCGCCGTCAGCCCGTCCAAATCGGCATCCGGCAGATCAACCGCTGCGATCGTCCAACCGCGATTGGCCAAGAGCAGACTGACGGCCCGACCCAGGCCGCTGGCTGCTCCAGTCACAACGGCATGGCCTGCAGCGGGAATGGGCATTGGCCTCTGATCGAAGTCCCCAGCGAAGAGTGACTCGGGGCAAGCAAAGAGAAAGCGAGGGTGACGGGACTCGAACCCGCGGCCTCCAGCGTGACAGGCTGGCGCTCTAACCAACTGAGCTACACCCCCT
>WTHB01000051.1 GCA_011523305.1 Planctomycetaceae bacterium
GACGTTAGCGCACAGCAGTCAACGAAACCTGCGAAGACTGGGCAGACCATGCCCGTCTGCCCACAGAACAGGCCCTCGCTGGGAACAGCTGTTCTGCTGCCAATGTTGAACAGCCAACTGCATAACCAGCGTCGCCACGGAAACCTAGGGGGTTTGCGTTGCCAATGCCGACGCGGTCCACGCCGGCAACACTGACCCCAAAGCACCGTCGATAAGTTCGGAACAATCGTCACAAGTGGAACGTACAGATCCGCAGGCACCAAACCCCACGGGACACTCCAACCCATGGCCATCACTCGTCGCTCAGTTCCGTTGCCAGGCCTGCCAGGCCTCTGCGTTTCTCTCTGGGCAAAGGTCTTTAGTCGCCATTGTCGAGACCAGTCTGGCGTACCAGGGTGGCCACAGTGTTTCCGAGGGAGGAACAGTCGTATTTTCTCCACGTTGGAGCGGATTCCTCCGGCTGAACGTCTTGAACGACGCGACTGCCCGGCAGGCTTTACCCTCACTCCCATCATCGACAGTGTTATCGAGGGCAACGCTGCTGAGTACCAGATTACGCTAGATGCTCCCTCGGCCATTCCTCAGTCTGTGATTGTGACGAGTGAGGCACTTACTGCCCAGCTTGGCACCGATTACATGCACCAGACACAACGCCTGACTTTTCTACCTGGCCAAACCACGAAGTCGTTCTTCATTCAGTCACTGATTGATCAGCGGGCAAAAGCTGAAGGACCTGAATATGTGCGGGTCTTCGCCCGCCCCGTCGGTGGCACACCGAGTGAACTGACGGCCATCATGACAATCAATGACTTCGCTGAAGAAAATAACTACAACATTGAATTTGAGTTTGACCCTGCTGTCTCGGGAAATCTTCGATCGCTTTTCTATTCTGCAGCCGAACGCTGGGAAAACATCGTCAAAGGTGATCTGCCCGATGTTTTTCTGCCGAATGGCCAGATCGTTGACGACCTTTTGATTGTCGTCAACGTAGGTGATGGCCTACCCGCAGGCACCGTCGCTGAGGCCGGAATTATCGACATTCGGCTCGGAAACACTGGTATTGCCGCTGATCGAAACTTTTCCGCAAACGGGCTCCCTTACTTGGCACAGATCACGCTTAGTTCCGATGATGTGACGGACATCGGGATCGGTAATGTCATTGCCCACGAGATCGGCCATGCCATCGGTTTCGGCAGCCTTTGGTCCGCTCCGTGGGTCGATAGCAGCGGCACCTTGGTCCGCGGGGTGGGCACCTACCCAAACTTGGTTGTCAATGCGGGCCCAGACAACCCAGTATTCATTGGAACAAATGCCCGCCGGGAATACACCGAGATTTTCAACCGCGTGAACGTCGGTGTTCCCCTCTTTAACGAAGGGGTTCCAGACGATGGAAGCTACGGCGTTCACTGGCGGGACAGTGTTTTTAACAA
Source organism: Planctomycetaceae bacterium (assembly GCA_011523305.1). Lineage (GTDB taxonomy): Bacteria > Planctomycetota > Planctomycetia > Pirellulales > UBA1268 > UBA1268. The sequence goes on from WTHB01000051.1 coordinate 1,431, forward strand.
CTATACGAGCGCAAATCCGTACGGTGAAATCATGACGGCTGAATACCCGGTTGAGGGTATCAACGGCCGTATTGTGCCGTACTCGATCAGCCTCATCACCGTCGGCGCCTTTGATGACCTAGGCTATACAGTCGATTATGCAGCAGCAGAGCCATACGTCCCACCAATGGCTCTGGCCTCTGGTGCGCCAGTTGCGGTTCCTTCCAGAAATTTTCTGGCGCAGAGCAACTGGGAAGCAGATGAAGCAGTGTCGAAGTCCTCTCGGGTTCTGCCCGCGCGAATCACCTACCCCGACCGCTCACCACAAATCCTGGGGAATGATGACCTTTCGAAAGAAGTTGTTCGGGCATCCCTCGAAGCAGCGGCCAACAACATGTCTGGCTTCATCGATGTCAGTCACCTTGACCAGCAAAAGCGAGCGTTGCTCGCCGCATGGGCAGCCTACGAGGATCCTGTACGTCTCTCTTCCGCTACATCGCTAATGACTGCAGCAACAGACCATCTGCTTGTCGGCGGCTGGCCAGACGCTCTCGGGCCTCATCACCCTAAAAAATTATTGTTTGCCAGCCTTGATATAGAGCCAGCAGGGTGACCATCTTCGCCACAAATCAGCACAGCCTTACTTCGCTGGCCAGACTGAGACTGGAACCCGCCTGGGAAACAACCGCGGTGTTCACACCAAGCCTCAAATAAGACTCCCAGCCACGGCCATCGACGTCGACACGCAGCCCGCGGCTGCGACGAGCCTCGAAGGCGTCACGAAACAGAGCCGTGAGTAGACCCGTGCGGCTGTGGTGGCTGGGCACCACGCAGCGGCGGCAGACGCCAGTGGCCTGGAACTGCGTTTTGCCAATCACGAACGGCTGCGGCTCTGGAGGCGGCAGATCGGCATAGGGGTCGACCGCAGCGGCGGCAACATCGGTGAGTGTCTGCAGCGGATGGGCCGGGCAGGCGAGCACATCTTCCCAGAAGGGACCGGCCAGGGTGCGTCCCTGCCCCTGCTCGCGGGCGAATGGGGGGTTGCGGGCCCTTCCTGATGCCTTAGGGGCGTCATCTGTCATGCCGTCATCGCCTACCGCCTCCAGGTTCATCCGAAACCGACGGCGGGCCTCGGCAACCTCCCAGCCAAACCAGCGGGCTACCTCGGTCAGGCTCTCGGTCGAAATCAGCGTCGGCCCAGGGGCTTCGCGATCGTCGGGAAAACCGCCCTCGGCCCGCTCTTGCAGAAACACGTCTTCCGCCAAGGCTTCAGACAGCCAGCCACAGGGCCCCTTACGGCCCGGCACGAGCGGAAATGTTTCCGGTGACAGCGGCGGCGGACCATCACCGATAGCCGCCTCATCAAGTCTGAGCGAAATAAAATTGCCACCCGGAGCCGGGCCGCCACCCCAGCCTGTGCCGCCGTCAGCCAGCTCAAAATCAGCCCGAATCAGGTGAAACCGGGCCGTCCGCTTGGCGTTGACCACCCGCCCCTCAGCATCGACCAGCCGCCAGCGGCGATCCCCCGCCAGGGCCCCGCTCGGCAAGACCGTTGCCTCGGTCAGGCTGAGTCCATCGAGGCTTTTGACAGGAAAAATCATGATGCCTGTCAGCGTTGGCACGGCAGCCACCTTTTCTACGGCACGATTGCAGCCAGTCCCTGAGTCGAGACCAGCGGCTGAACATGCCCGCACGCCCTGCAAACAGCGAGCGAGCGTCACATTCTGAAATTAAAGGTCTGCCAGAAGAGCCGCCAGAGCCACTGGCCCACCGTTCGCCGGCCGACTGTAATACGGGCGTTCCCGCACATGCCAGGCGTGAGCACGTTGTCCGGGTCATCGACCCGCATCAGCACCTCATAACTGGTCGAAATCGGCACTTCGCGGCCCATTGCGTCAGTCGTGGTCGGAATCGAGCCGCCTGCCTTCACGCTGAGTCGCTCAGAGCCGACCTCAATGTGCGTCTCGGCGATCTCATCAACCGTGCCAACAAAGGTGTCAAAGGGAAAGGCATTGAGCTTCAACTCAACCGTCTGGTCACGGTTCACAAACTCCACCTCGGTCTGGTCGACGATCATCACCGCCTCAAACTGATCGGTATCGCCCACCATGCAGAAGACCGTGCCCTCGGCAAAGGTCGCCCCCAGGTTCTTCTTCGACAGGCTGCTGCCCGACCAGCCCGGCAGGCGGCCGTTCGGATCGGGCCGCTCTTCGACCGTCTCGGGCGGTAGCACAAGCCCCGCCCGGGGTGCCTTCAGCACCAGTTCCCGCTGGTACTGACGCTTCTTGACCAACTGTTCCTGCACGCTTTTGAGCGACTCTTCCACCGTGCCGATCTCCATGCCAGCGGCCGAATCGGTAAACCGTTCCCGCTCGAGGCTGGCCAAGCGGGCCCGAAAGCCCGCCTCCTGCCCCTCGAGGTCCGCAATCTGCAATTCAAGATCGATGTTCGAAAACCGGGCCAGTTCCTGGCCTTTTTCCACCCGGTCGGCTGCCTCCACCAGCAGTTCTTCCAACTGGCCATCCACGGTGATGTAAACCATCTCTTCCCCTCGAGGCCGCAACTCCGCCGCACACCAGACCCGTTGCGACAGGGGGATCAGCCCGATACTGGCAATGATCAATGCAACGACCACTGCCGTGATTGAGATGTTCAGACTCTTCACTTCATCCCTCCTCCCAGGCACTTTTAGAAACTTATAGATCCCACTTATCGGCCGGTAAATCAGGCCATAGATGCCGAACAAGGCCAGGCAGCGGCCGAGGGCCTCCATCCGGTAGGGCTTCATCGCGTTCCAGACGAAGAGAAAAATCGACGTCATCAGAACCCACATGTAAAGCGTTGAAGCAACGGCGTAGAGGGCAAACAAAGCCTGATGCCGCTTCGGCAGGAACGGGTCATCCTGCAACTTCATGCCGAGACACCATTTTTTGCCAATCCGCCCCAGGCTTGTAACGGCTTTCGACCGTAAGTTCGGAATCTCCAACATGTCAGACAGGATGTAATACCCGTCAAACCGCATCAGTGGATTGGCATTAAATAACAGCGTTGACACGCTGGAAACAAACATCACGTTGAGGCACATCTGATTGAAAATGCCCTCGTGCGAGTTCCACCAAAGATAGGTCGCCGTCGCGGCCATGATGAGTTCGATGTACATGCCACCGGCACCGATCATCATCCGCTTCCACTTGCTCGGCAGCATCCAACTGTCGGACACATCGCAGTAGAGGCAGGGGGTGAAGACCAACAGCATAAACCCCATCTCATGGCATTCACCGCCGTAGTATTTACATGACATGCCGTGGCCAAACTCGTGGATCACCTTGGTGATGCCGAGCGCCGCCGCCAGGTAAAACCAGTTGCCAGCCGCAAAGAACTGGTGAAACTCCGGAAGTTTCGAGCGAAAGGTGTCGAAGTTTGCCAGCACCACCATCAAGGCGCTGAGAATGTAAATCAGAAAGGCAATCAGAGCCGGCGGTGAGTAGATCCAGCCGATCCAGGGCGTGATCTTGTTGAGGATCCAGTCGGGATCGATACCGCGAAACCGCAGGCACATGATGCTCCGCATCCAGGTCTTCCACTCCATCCAGACCTTTTGCTTGCGGCGTTCATTCAGCTGCGGCCCCTGCCCCGGGCGATCCCCGATCACCAGCCCGCTGCGGTGCAGCGTCGAGACAAACCGCGAGACCTCATCAACCGTGATCCGTCGCGGCGGAAACCTCAACTCGAAGTCGTCCTTGAGATCCTCCAGGCTTGCCTCGCCGTCGAGCATCTCAAGCAGTGCGTATTCCTCGGGCCGAAACCGGTAATAGTTCAACCCAATCGGATCCTTCACGACATACCAGGCCTGCCCCTGGTGCACCTGCCGATTGGTGACCAAATCACCACGGCACCGCAGGCCAACTGGCCGCGAGGTACTCGAACGAAAGGCGTTGGCCATGGCCATCGGCTTACCTCATTCGACGTCGGCGGTCGTCACCGTGCGATGGACCGGCGGCAGCGGTGCCTGGTCAGAGTGAATCGTCATCGTTGCCGTCTGCCCGGCTCGCAGCAGCCACTGGTTGGATCCGTCGGGCTTGCGGTTCTCAACCTCAGCAAACACGCGAAAATCTCCGCCTGGCTCGACAAGCGGACTGACAAAAACAATGCGGCCTTTAAACGTTTCTTCCCGTGCGTCAGCAAAGGTGACCATCACCGTCACCGGCCGATCGTGCACCCGCTCTGGTTCAAACTTGGCTGAATCAACATAGCCTTCCACCCGCAACTTATCGGTGCGGACCACGCGTGCCAAAGGATCACCCGGCTGCATCCACTCTCCCAGATGGGGATAGAGTTGCACCACCATGCCATCAATCGGTGAACTAATCTTTCGTCGCTCAATGCGATTATCTGCCGCAGCGACCTCAACCGACTTTGAGTGGGCGTCAAGGGCTGACAGCTGACGCTCAAGCTGGGCCTGCTCAATCTGCAGTTCGCTCTTCTTTCGATTGAGCTCCAGTCGTGACAGTTCCACCTCGGTCACACTCCCTGGAATCCGACTATTCGAGGCAACTGCCTTCTCTAGCTCTGCCTCCGCAACCTTTTCTGCGGCAATTGAGTAGCGAACATCGACATCACTCTTCGAGCGAGCGACTGCCTGGTCGTGCTCTGCCGTCGCCTTCTGCTTTTCAAAGTGAGGCTGCGAATCATCGATTCGGCCGATCAGCCCACCACGCGCGAGGACATCCCCCTCTTTTACGGAGAGTTCAACAAGCACACCCGCCTCGCGGGCCGGCACCCGGGCCTCTTCAACAAGTGAGACGAGACAGCGAGTAAGCACAGGTTCCGCGGCCGTCGCTGTCACACCAACAAGCAACGCCGCGATCATCCCCCAAAGAACAGTTCGAATCTGTTTTGCTGCCAGCCACCGCATTGTGTATTTACCTCACCAGAACCGGAAAAAGACCTGTGTCTGGAAGAAGGCCATCACGTCCATGAGCCAGACATAGCCCATGGCATGGGGTCCGCAGTTGACCCGAGCCGTCACCGTCGCCCCCGCGCCCAGTTCTTCCTTTTCATGATTGGACGGATCGATTGTAATCCGCACGAGCACGGTGTTCCCTTGCTCGCCCCGCACCTCGGCCTGCTCGTGGATCTCTTCCACCGTGCCATAGTGCCGCGTGCCAGGGTCCGTCGCGACGATGTAATCGACCTCAAGTTTCCGGCCTTCAGCCTGGGCGTCGACCAACGCCCGGTTGATGTGACCGAGGCGATCGTCAGGCATGTGGACTTCCAGTTCCCACTCGCCCGTCTTGTCGGCCACGCTCATCAGCACCTGCCCCCGCTCCACCGGCCTGAACAGCAGTCGGTCACGCACCTGCCAGGTGACAATCACGCCATCAATGGGGCTGCGAACCTCAAGATCTTTTCGTTTTGCGTCGTAGAGCCGCAGTTGCGTCTCTAGGCTCTCGATTTCCCGCCGCAGCTGGGCCGCCCGGCCTGCCATGCGGTTTTTCTCGTCACTCGAAATGCCTTTGTCGTCAAGCAGTGCCCGCCGGGTGGCAATCAACTGCTCTTCAGTCGATGCCTTCCGTCCGAGCACATCGGTCACCGCCACCTCAAGGTCAGTGTTCCGCAGCACCGCGAGCAACTCGCCCTGTTTGACAACCGAGCCGTGTTTGAGCCCCGGCTCCAGTTGTTCGACGATGCCCTCAATTTCAGCAAAGACATCCCGGCGATGCACCGGCTCGAGCGTGCCCTTGCCCTCCAGTCGCAAATCCATTCGCACAAACGCGAGCGCAAACAAGATCGCCACGAACGCAACCAGCCCCAAGACCGTTTTGGGAAGGTTCTTCGCAGTGGTCAGCACCCGCGACTTCGACAGCAGGTTCGCCACGATGTAGAGCGGCATCGTGGTGTGCTCAATGGCATTGGCGATGGCCACCTTGCCGTGCTCGGCCACCAGTTCGACACGGGCCCGCTTGCCCCCCTCAAAACTGGTTGACGAGAACCATTCCACCACGAGCACACCGATCGGGTCGGGTGCCTCCTTGGGCGGTGCTTCGGCTTTGGCAACGGCCACCGCATCGACACCACCCTGCTTCACAATCGGGGTTGGTCGGGGCTTTTCCAGCGGCAGAATTGCCATCGCCGTGGCGTGGGCCTCGTCGATGTAGCCTTCCAGCTCCTCTTCAATCTGGGGCGGCAGTTCACGCTCCGCGTCCGGATGCCAGAGGGGATCTCGCGCCTTGGCCACCACGCGGGCCAGCGACTCAATTGCCCGCACCGCCGTGGCTCGGCGTTCGATCGATTCTTGGCCACTGACCGCTTCCAGCCGCAGCTTGCGGCCCTTCTTCACCAGCACGCTCACTCGGTCGCAGTCGATGATCCGACGAGCTTCGTTGGCCAGCACGAAGGCGGTGGCGACGGGATTGAGTGACTCATGCAACGCCCGACTGAACCGGTCGACCTGCTCAAGGGCCGACTGCTGCGTGTCGAGTGTTCGCATTTGCCGCAGCTCGAGATATCCGCCAGCAACGGCCGACACCTCCTGCAGAAATTTCAGATAGCCCCGCTCGACATCGGGCTGATTGGGCTGGTGGAAGATCTCAATCAGGCCCTGCCGCGCTTCGCCGCGGTTGATCGGGGCTCCGATCACCAGCAGGTTCGACGGGTTCGACCCGCTCGGCTTGCCTTCAGGTGAGGTGAGCGCCGCCTGCGGCGGCACCAAGAGGCCGGAGGGTGAGCCCATCAGGGTCTGCACCAGACCACTGTGAGCCTGCTGCACCTCGGGGCTGTCAGAAAGCCCCGTCTCATGCATCTTGAGGTGGGCGATCGGCTCAACCCGTCCCTCCTGACCGGTCAGCCAGACAAGGCCGGCAACCGCGCCCATCGCCTCAATCACCCGCTCGAGCAGCCCCCGGAAAAACTCCGCCTCGGCGGTGTCGGTCTTGGAAAGTTGCTTGATCTCATCAATCAGCGCGCGAATCTGCCGCCGGGCCTCTTCGACCGAGCGGGGGTCGACAGTGCTCATGAATCAAAAACTCTCTCTCGCCGTTTCCCAATGACGGGCGTGGGGTGGAAGGAACAACGTTCAGAGGACCGACGCCTGGCAGCCGCCAGACGTCGGCACCTGTGAACAGCGCAACACGAACAGCCGCTTAGGCCTTCGTCGGCGGCGTGACCACCCGCTTCTGCACGTCGGTCTCGAGCACACCGAAGGCCTGCTCGTGCCGCTGCACGGCCATCATCAGGGCCGCAGCCAACCGCTTGGCCGTGAAGAAGTTGACGATAATCCGCTGATTCAGCCCAATGGTGTCGGGGTTGTTGCCAACCACCTGCTTGTTGAGACCGAAGTCGACAATCAACTCTTCCGGCGTGCCGGTAACCCGGCAGAAATTGGCATAGGTTGCCGTGATGTGCGACTCATCCACCGGAACCGGCTCCTGGGCGGGACGCTGTGCTTCTTTGCTTGCTTCGGCCATTCAGAAAACTCCGTAACTCACGTGTAGTGGTGGCTCCAGCAAAGGAGCGACACCGAAACCATTTGGGTCAAGTCGTCACCACCGGGTGCCATCTCGACCCCTCTGGTACGTTCCCAACAAGCCAAAAGTTTACTGCCCTTCTCTGGCGGGGGCTACAGGGGGCGCTCAACTATTCGTTTCGGGTGACGCATCGGCCGGCTCAGACGCCTCCGCCTCATCGGCCTCCCACCAGCCGTGCCGCTGCAGCCAGCCTGACGAAACAAACCGGCGAAACAGGGCCTCGGCCGCCCGAGCGGCATCCCGGTGCCACGAGGCGTCGGTCGGGTCGCCCCCCTGCTCAAAGCCTCGAAAGGTGAGCCGAGCAGGCCAGCCCCGCTGGGCCGCCAGCGTGTCAAACCGCTCAGCCAGCCGCAGGGCCCAAGCGGCCCCGAGCGTCTCCCGCAGCGGCAGAAAGCAGCCGTCGACCCTCTTGGCCAGGGACCGCTGGTCAGGCACCAGATGCTCAGCCGCCCGCCGCCCACGCGGCCGCCCTCCAGCCAGAACGGTCTGCCCAAGAGCCAGCAAGCCGCCAGCCGCCACGGCTGCCATGGCCGCCAAGTCGATGCCCGGTTGGGGCACGGCGGCGGCCAGATCGACCCCAGGCAGCAGTGGCCAGAGCAGGCCGAATTGCCCCGCTGTGATCAGACTCACCGCCAGCCACCGCCGGGTGCCGATGAAGTTCATCCAGCCGACGAGCATCAGTATCGGCAAGAACCAGCGGGCCAACAGATGAAGATCGGGGAAACTGCCGGGACGAATCAGGGTGGCCGTTACCGCGGGAAGCGCCAGCACCACCGCCAGCGTGGCGACGATCAACTGCCAGACCCCATGCTGCGGACGCTTCGCCCCCAGCAGTGCCATGATCGGACAGACCGACAGGGCAGCCACCACCACGCGTGCCGCGGCCATCACCGACGGACTCTGGCCTCCACCCTGCTGGCCGAAGGCGTCCGCGGCAACCGCGAGTGCCGCCGTGACCGCCCACCAGGCCGCCGGTACCGCCGTCGTGCCCCGCGCGAACCATGCTCCACAGCACGCCAGCCCTGCCACCAGGACCGCCAGCCAGCCAGTGACCGCGGGCACTTCCCCGGGCGACGGCAGCGACAGCAAGGCGACCGTCCAGATGGAGAGCATGAGGCAGCCTCAGAGGAGCAGGGATTCGCGGGAAGGACGGAACCGACCGGGCGCAGTTGCACCGATTGTCACGATTTTCCCAGCGGAACTCCAGCCGCTTGCAAAAGCCGCTCCGTCGGGCCGATGCAATATTTGAAAGTGTGCCGTGGCCGGCTCCCTTTCCCCTGAGACCACTCATGTCTGTTTTCGCTTGCTCCGCGTCCCCCTGCCCACGCCGCAGCGGTCGCTCTCTCCGCACAGGCGGCCTCGCCCTGCTGCTGGCCGGCCTGCTCAGTCCCGGACACGCCTCGGCGATTGAAATGTTCACCTTCTTCGGCGACGGCAGCCGCGTTCCACTGCCGAGCCTGGAAACGCCGATTGAGGCCTACCCCGGCATCCCGCTTCGCAGCGACCGGTTGCGAGCCAGGCGACGTGCCCAGCGAGCCAGTTTCAACACGGCCCCTCGCGGGGGCGTTCCCGGCGGCATCACCATTCGAGCCATGCCGCCACTCGACGCCCCCGACCCGGATGTGACGCTCGAACCAGCCCCAGCGGCCGAGCCCGTTCCAGCCCCGTCTGCCAACCGACCGGCCCGTCGCCGCTGGCGACGCTGAGCCGCGGCAGCAGCCAGCCGGCCCTCGATCTGGTAGTTTTTCCAATCGGAACGGAAACTGCGACATGAGGTGAGGCGGGCACATGCTGCTGGGAGCGGTCTTTGAACGAGAGGTGCGGTTTGCCCCGCGGGCCCGTGGGCTTTTTATCGGGAGGGCCATCTATGCCGGCAGCCTGCTGGCGATCATCGCCACCTGCTGGCTGGTCATGACCGGCACCCAGTCGATCACCTCCGCCGGTGACACCGCCCACTTCAGCGCCACCCTACTCCGCACGCTTGCCCCACTCCAACTGACGCTGGCCGTGCTGGCGGCGGCGATGACCGCCGCGGTCGCGGTGAGTGTCGAGAAGGACCGCCGCACGCTTGAACTGCTGCTGCTCAGCCGGCTGACTGAACGGGAACTGGTGCTGGGAAAACTTGCCGCCAGCCTCCTGCGGGTGCTGCTGATGCTGCTGTCAGCCGTTCCTGTCTTCGCCATCGCGAGTCTGTTTGGCGGCGTGACCGTCCCGCAGTTGACTCGCCTGTTTGTCGTCACAACAGCCGCAGCGCTCGCCGCTGCCAGCATCGCCACCACGGTTGCCTTCTGGAAAGACACAACCTTTCAGGCCGTGGCAATAACCGCCTTCGCGCTGGTTGCCTGGGTGGTGGCGGGGGAAGCCGTCGTCGGCTGGTTCGGCCCCAAGGCGGGCGAACAGGTCTCGCCTGCACGCGCCATGTTTGCCGCCCTGACACCGGCCGGAGGTGGCCTGGCGTCATTCCTGGCTCTCTGCGGCGGCGTCATTGTTGCCACCAACGTGCTGGCCATCTACCGGGTGCGTGCCTGGAACATGGCCCGTGAAGCCCGCCGTGCCGCCCAGGCCCGGGCACAGGCCGGCCCCGCCCGCCAGCGACCGGCCCGGCAGGTCTGGGCCAACCCGATCCTCTGGCGAGAAATCTGCACCAAGGCCTACGGCCGCACCATCGTGATCGTACGACTGGCTTGGCTGCTACTGTTTGCCGCTGCCGTGACCGGCGTGATGACCGAAGCCCGCGTCGACCGGCCCGACCGCTTTGCTGTGGCAGTGGCGGTCATCCCGATCGCCCTGGCCAGCCTGCTGGCGGTGACCGCCCTGGCTGTCACCAGCATCACCACCGAGCGAGACCGCGGTTCGCTCGACCTGCTGCTGGTCAGTGATCTTGAACCCAAAGAGTTCATCTGGGGGAAACTGCTCGGCGTGCTGGCGGTCGCCCGTGAGGTGGTCCTGCTGCCGCTGCTGCTCTGCGTCGTGCTTGTTGGCAGCGGCATTGCCTCCGTGGAGAACGGCGTCTATCTCATGCTGGGCACCTCCCTGCTCCTTTTCTTCGCTGCCGTTCTCGGCATTCACATTGGGCTGTCCTATCCGTCTTCCCGCCGGGCGATTGCCGTTGGCCTCGGGACGATCGCTTTCCTGTTCATCGGTGTGGCGACCGCCATGCGGATCATGGTCGCCTTCGGAGCCAGCTTCGAACTGCAACTGGCCCCGTTCCTGGCGGTGATCGTTGGCGGAGGGATCGGCCTCTATGCCGCCCTCTCTGCCCGCAACCCATCGCCGGCAATCGGCTGGGCCTCGGCGATCCTGCCGGCACTGACCTTTGTCGGCATCACGGGCTTCCTGCAGGGCAACACGCTGCAGGTGCTGCTCGTGGCCGCAGTCGCCTATGGATTTGCCACGGTCGCCCTCCTGGTGCCGGCGATCGGCGCCTTCGACCTGCTGACCGGCCGGACCACCGCAGGCGAATGACGCCTCAGCGGCGGAGCGTCTCGGTGGCGGTCGCCTCTTCAAGGGCAGCCAACCGAGCGGCGGCCTGCGGCGGCGCATCGCCTTTGGCAACCGCTGCCCGATAACTTGCCGCTGCATCGCTCTGGCGGCCAAGCGACTCTTGAGCCAGCCCCTCTAACGCCAAGACATTGGCGGGCACCTGATTGGGGCCGTAGGTCTCCTCCAGAATGGCCAGCGTCGCCAGGGCCCGCTTGGGCCGATCAAGCTGCCGGTAGACCTCCGCGGTGTCGAGCAACACCTCGCGGTTGTCGGGCTCGAAGGCGAGCGAATGCTGCAGGTCAGCGAGCGCATCAATCGGCCGGCCTCGGGCCAACGCCACCTGACCGCGAAGATGCCAGGCCGCAGACGACCGAGGTACCGTGCGGACAGCCTCGTCGGCCAGCCGTTCCGCATCATCGAGCAGGCCAAGTTCGAGATACATCCGTCCGCCATCAATACAGAGGTCGATGTCGCCCGGAGAGAGGGCGAGGGCCTCACCAATCTGATTAACCGCCGCCATCTTTTCACCTCGGTCCCAGAGCACCTGGGCGTAGTGCTTGCGAGCGTCGATATCGGTCGGGCAGCGTTCCACGGCCTGCTCAAGCAGCCCCTCTGCCCGCAACAGGTCGCCTGAGTCACTCGCCGACAGCCCGAGGTTGCTCAGCCGCCGGGCATCGGCCAGTTGCTCCGTTGAGGGTCCGTTCCGCGGCACAAGTCGACAGCCTGCTGCCGCCCAAACGAGCAGCAGCAGTGGCATGACCCGGCAGGTTGCCCACAGCACCGACATCACAGCCCAGCCAGTCCTCTCGTAAACGCAGCAGCCATCCTTGGCCCCAGCGGCGGTACCGAACGCCCCGGGGATCGCCCGCCGCCGAGCCGGGCGACTCTAAAACCTTCCCACCCACCGGGACAACGCCGGTCGCCAGCGACAGCCCCCGTGGCCACCCCCTTCCGGCCGACTGGGTAAACAGGAGCGTTTGGAGCAGTCATCCGCTCACGAAGCCGGGAAACAAACCGGCCTCTGCCAGCATGCCGAAGAGACTCGATGGTGGGGAGGTTTCCGGGATCGCCCCCAGCGTTTCATCGGCAGCCCAGCCGGCCCCAATCAGTTCCATGCTCGCCCGCTTTCCTCACTACCGCCCAAGTTTGCTGCTGCTTCTCGCAGTGATGGCACTGGTGACGGCAGGCTGTGAGATTCGGGACGAGCAGGCCCGCCCCCAGGCGACAAGCCTTCGCTGGCCGGCCCCGGTCACCCGCCGGCTCGAAGCAAACGCCTCGCCGGCCGGCATGACACGGCAGCACTCCATTTGCTTTGTGGATGACTGTGCGGCCGGTCGCCGCCTCGCGGATGCTGCCGGCAAGCCGCTGCTGATTGTCTTTCGGGCGAACTGGTGCCGCTGGTCAGCTGCCTTCAGCCAGCAGACGCTGACCGATCCGTCCATCGTTGCCTTGGCCGATCGCTTTGTCTGTGTGCTGGTCGATGCCGATCGCCATGCCGAGGTCTGCCAGCAGTACGACGTCGCACAATTCCCCACGATTCTCATTCTTGATGTCGAGCACAACGAACTGACCCGCCGAAGCGGCCACACCCTGGCAGCCGACCTGCATCCCCTGCTCCGACAGGCGCTCAGCCCGCGACAGGTTGCCGCCGCCGAGGCGTCCACCGACCTGCAGGACACCCACCTGTCTGATCCAGATCCCGTGCCTCCCGTGCAGACGGCTGAGTTTCCGGGGGACGCCGTCAGCCGCTGACGCACCCGCGAGGCAGACCGCTTGACGGGAACGCACGCCCGCCCCCACTCGCCTCCCCACCATCCGATGGATTCCTGATGACCGCTTCCGCGACACCGCCTCCAGCCAAGCAGAACTATCACGCCTACCCCTGGTGGAGCCCGCGGTTCTGGCACGGCATGCCGCTGGGCGTCTGGCTTGACCTGATTCGGGAAAACCGATGGAAAATCGCTCCCAGTCGCTTTGGGCTGCTCGGCACCATCACGGCAGCCGCTGCCTTCAACTCACTGGCCGAGCCACTCTGCCGGGCTCGCTACCGACGGCAGTTGGAGGCCCCGCCAGCCACCGATCCCCCAGTCTTCATCATCGGCCACTGGCGGAGCGGCACCACGCTGCTGCATGAAATCCTCATGCTCGATGACCGGTTCTGCTGTCCGTCGACCTACCAGTGCTTCGCCCCGGGCCACTTCCTGCTGACTGAGGCGTTGCTGACCCGGGCCCTGGCCTGGATCATGCCGGCCAAGCGGCCCATGGATAACGTGGCCGCCGGCTGGCACCGCCCCCAAGAGGATGAGTTTGCCCTCGTCAACATGGGCGTGCCCTCGCCCTACCGGCGGATGGCCTTCCCGGAGACAACCCCAGCCGAGCCGACGGCCCTCGATCTTGAGACCCTGTCGGCCGACGAACGGGCCGTCTGGCAGGCTGCTCTCCGCCGCTTCCTCGATATGCTTGCGGTTCGTGACCCTCGCCGGCCGGTTCTGAAAAGCCCGCCCCACACGGCTCGCATGGCAGTCTTGGCCGAAATGTTCCCCGGGGCCCGGTTCCTGCACGTGGTGCGGGATCCATTCGTCGTCTTCCCCTCCACCAAACGACTCTGGGACTCGCTGCACTTCGTGCAGGCGATGCAGATCGACTCGGGACGCGAGGCCGAGGACTATGTCTTCCGCTGCTTCGACACCATGTACGCCGCCTTCGAGCGGGACCGCCTCCGCCTGGCACCAGGGCAGCTTCATGAACTTCGCTATGAAGACCTGATTGCCGATCCGGTCGGCAGCATGGAACAGGCCTATCAGCAGCTTGATCTCGGCAACTTTGAGCGGGTGCGGCCTGCGTTCAAAGCGCAAGCCGCCTCGATGAAGCAGTATCAGCGAAACACCTACCAGCATGATCCGCGGATCATCGCCGCAATCACCGATCGCTGGGGGCTATTTCTGGAGCGGTACGGGTACACACCTCCAGAGGCTTGAGCAACTGCCGGCGTTAGACGCGATCCTGCTGCCGGGAGGTGCTGCGCTTGCTGCGGCAGTTGACGCAGATGCCGGAGATGATCAGCCGATGCCCCTGCGGCCGGAACTGATGCGTGGCCGCCACGGCATTTCGCAACTGGATGAGTTCCTCGCTGGAAAACTCGATCAACTGCTGACAGCTGGTGCAGTAGAGATGGTCATGCTGGGGATAGCCATAGTCGTGCTCGTAGACCGCCCGGCCGTCGAGGACCATTTTTTTGAGCAGGCCCGCCTCGACCATCTCATTGAGGGTGCGGTAGACGGTCGGCCGGCTGGCCCCGGCGTCTGCCGGCGTTGACCGCAATTCTGCCAGCAACTGCTCGGCATCAAAATGCTCGTGCCGGGCCGTCACATGATCGACGATCGCCTGCCGCTGCCGAGTGATCCGCTTACCCCGGGCCTGCATGAACTCTGCAAACCGCTCCTGGGGCGTCAGGGCAGTCCGAACTGTTCCGAGTGAAAAATCTGCAGCGGAGGCCATACGCCAATCCGGGTTCACCACCCAGCGGAGAAGCACTCGTGATCCAAGGGACGCTCGCCGAGGCGGCCCACCATTCCATACTAGACCCGCAGCATAGCACAGCCACGGTGTCTATCGGTCTCACCTGAAACGAAACGCGGCCCTGACTCACGGGGAGCCAGAGCCGCCAATTCGTATGCTCGCTGTTTTGCCGCCGCTCACAGGATCAGTGCCTGTTCGAGGCCACCTGACATTCGGTCAGGCTGCTCAGGACAACCGGTCCAGCAGCCGATCGAGCGCGGCATCGAGTTTGTCCGGCGTCTCGTAGGTGCCGTCAGCAATCGCCGCCCGGATGGCATTGACCCGGTCGAAGCGAATCTCAGACGCGGTGTCGGCAGCCTGCACGGCATCGACCGACAGCGAGACGCTGTCATTGACTTCTGTGAGACCCGCGGCCGTCGCCCGGTTCGTACCCTCCGTGGCCTCGACGCCCTTGACGCCACCAACAGCCGCCGAACCCTGCGTTGAACTGACGCTGAAAATATTCATGGTTGCACTCCTTGCAGTCTGTGAATCAGGTTTCGTTCCCCCCGTCGGAGAGGCCGTACGCATCGGCCATCCGCAAGGTTCACCGAAAAGAGTCTCGAGCCTGCGTTCCTTTTCGCTTCTTCAGTATGGCTTCGGATGCCGTCCGTGACGATCCGAATCAATCCGGCCCTTGCCACCGACTCCCACACCGGTCTGTTCTCATCGGCCGGTGCCCCGGCAATTCTTTACTTCTTTTTTTCAGACCCGATTCCCTGCCGCACAGACCACCTCAAGCCCCCATCCTGCCAGGCATCAGGCAGCAAACTCGCGGCGACGGGGGACGAGTTGATTCTGCAGCCGCTCGACAATCGCCGAGTGCATCTGGCTGACCCGACTTTCCGAAAGATCGAGAGTGGCCCCGATTTCCTTCATGGTTAGTTCTTCGTAGTAGTACAAAATGATGATCAGCCGCTCGTTCCGGTTGAGCCCCTTGGTCACCAGCCGCATCAGATCGGTCTTCTGAATTCGCCGGGTCGGGTCTTCACCCTTCTTGTCCTCAAGGATGTCGATTTCTCTGACATCCTTGGAACTGTCGGTCTCGCACCACTTTTTATTGAGGCTGACCAGGCTGACGGCATTGGCCTCAACCAGCAATTTTTCGAACTCCTCGGACGAAAGCTCCATGTGCTTCGCGACCTCGGCATCGGAGGGCGTGCGGCCCAGACGGGCCTGCAGCGTTTTGATGGCCTCGTTGAGTTTGCTCGCCTTGCTGCGGACAAGCCGGGGAACCCAGTCCATCGTCCGGAGTTCGTCGAGCATCGCCCCCCGAATCCGGGGAACGCAGTAGGTTTCGAATTTCACGCCTCGTTCGAGGTCGTAGGCATCGATCGCATCCATCAAGCCGAAGGTGCCGGACGAAATCAGGTCGTCGAGTTCAACGCCGTCGGGCAGTCGCGCCCAGACGCGTTCAGCGTTGTACTTCACCAGCGGATGAAAGATCTCGATGAGTCGGTTTCGCAGCAGTTGATCTGATTGATCCTGCTTGAACGTCTTCCAGAGTTCGAGCATCTCTTCCGGTGGGGGCTGGCTGAAATCCTTCGCCACAACATTCCTCCTTGAACCACAACACGACGGCAACACGATCGTCCCTGATCTGACCGCCAAGCCTGCACGAGGCCGGGGCGGAGGGTAGTGCCGCAGGGACGTTCGACACAACTTCATTTCATCGCCCCAGCACGACCGACAACGCCAGCAATTTCGGGGCAGTCGCCCACGTCGCCCCAGCCTGCCCGCTTTTGCAGCGCGGGGGTGTGCGTCAGCCTCGGCTACCACTGAGGCGGGGACGCCGAGTTGAGCCTCACGCCGCCCGGCTGACCGTGTCGCTCTCCCGTCCGGGGCTGCCGATCGTCGTGAAGAGTTCGACATCTGACTGACCGACCAGTTCGTCCTCGGTCAGGACGGGCTGCGGAATGCCGGCAGCTCGCAGCTGCTCAGCCACGGCAGCCCGCTCTGCGGCAGGGACCGCGAGCACGGTCGCACGCCCCCGTTCAAGCAGCGGACGCAGGGCCCGCCGGATGTCAGCCACCAACCGCTGGGCGTCGAGTTTCTCTGCCGCTGCTTCCGCCGGAATCGTCACCTGACGGGCCGCGGTGGGGGAAAGCCGCACCACCGTGAGATGCCCATCGGGGCCACGCAGCCGCCGCACCATCGTGCCCGCCAACTGCGGCCGCAGCCGCTCGGCAAGTTCCTCCGGCTGTGTCGTCTCGGCAGCATGGTCGGCGATCACTTCAAGCAGGCTCGCCAAGGGCTTGATCGGAAGTCCTTCCCGCAACACACACTGCAATGTTCGCTGCACCGTGGCAACACTCACCACGGCTGGTACCGCCTGCTCAACAACGGCCGGTTCCGTCGCCCGGAGGGACTCCAGCATGCGAGCCATCTGATCTCGCGACAACAGCCGATCGGCATGCTGCCGCAGGACGGCCTCGATCACATGGCCGACCGCCTCGACACCCCGGTAGGTATCACCGCCTCGGACCGCCACCTCCTCGGCCTCGGCAGCACCTCCCCAGCGGGCCAGTCGACCGCCCACCGCAGGCACAACGGCTGCGGGCTGCCGCCGCCAGCGGCGCCGGGTGACATCATCGTCTGGCCGAGGCACGAGCAACTGCTGCCCCGCTGGCAGGTCGGCGTCGACAAGCGGCTCTCCATCGAGTTCCACCTGCCACTGCCGCGGCGCAAGGTCGGCGTCATCCCGAAAGGTGACCGCCGGCACCACCAGCCCGAGGTCTTCTGCCAGCCGCCGCCGCACCGCGTCAACTGCTTCCGGGAGGTCAGCCGAGTCACCGGCCACGAGCGGCACCAACGCTGGCCCAAGGCGGACGACCAGCCGGTTGCGGCCCAGGATGGCATCGAATTGGGGCGAATCGGTGGCCGATGGGCGTGTCGCGGCCTGACCGACCGCAGGCTGCCGGACACCAGCCACACGCACCAGCCAGGCGGCGGCGACGGTGCCTCCTGCCATCACCGCCAGTGGCAGGGTGGGCAGATCGGAAAGGGCCAAAATCCCAAGGAACGCCGCCGTCACCAACAGAATCGCTGGTCGGGCAAAGAGCTGCCTGCCAAGTTCCCGCGGCAGGTTTTCACTGGCGGTTGACCGCGACAGCAGCAGGCCGGTGGCGACCGAGATCAGCAGCGAGGGAACGGCACTGGCCAGACCGTCACCAATCGTCAGCCGGGCATAGAGGCCGGCAGCCTTGGTGGCGGGCAGACCGAGTTGCCCGATCCCAATCGCAAAGCCACCGACAATGTTGACCAGCACAATCACAACACTGGCCACCGCCTCACCGCGAACGAACCGGCTAGCGCCATCCATGCTGGCATAGAACTCAGCCTGCCGTTGCAGATCAGCCCGCAACCCGCGGGCCTCTTCCTGAGACAGGCCGCCAGCAGAGACTTCCGCATCGATGGCCGCCTGCCGTCCTGGAAGTCCATCCAGCGTGAACCGAGCGGCAACCTCACTGGTTCGCGTGGCCCCGGCGGTGAGCACCACAAACTGAATCACCGCGATGATCGCAAAGACGACCAGGCCGACCACAAGGTTGTCCGCTGCCACAAAACTGCTGAAGGCCTGCACCACTTCGCCGGCAGCCGCTGGACCAACGCGACCAGCCTCCGACAAGATCAGCCGGGTGGTGGCGATATTGAGCACGAGCCGAACCAGCGTGGCCGCCAGCAAGAAACTGGGAAAGACCCGCATCTCCAGCGGTGTTCGGGCAGCCAGGGAACCCAGCAGCGCCAGCACTGCCACGGTCAGATTCGCTGCCAGCAGCAGGTCCACCACGGGAGCCGGAACCGGCGCGAGCACCACCAGCACCGCCAGCAGGATCGCCACGGGAATGGCCAGATCAGCAGCCTGGCCGAGGATGGCCCCGAAGAGCGTGGTGCGAGTGCTGGTGGAGCGGGCCATGGAAACACGTACCAGACAAGGACACGACCGCGAGCCACAC
>WTHB01000178.1 GCA_011523305.1 Planctomycetaceae bacterium
ATCCAGGTCGGCCGCGTCGCGGACCTGCTGCTGAAGATTTTTGAGCTCAATCCGGGCAGCGTCAGGATCGGACGCCATCAGGTGGCGGGCATCCCGGAGGCCGATTGCGGTCTCCCGTTCGAGCAGTTGGCTACGGATGCGTTGGGCGTTCTCAATCTCGCGGAGTTCTTCCTGGGCTTGGGCGGCGACTCGGTCGTCATCGGTTTGCGGACGCGGAAGAGTCGCTGAATTTGTGTCTGGCCTGCGGGCCGCGGGCAGGTCTTCGGCCTGTGCGACCTGTGCGACAGGCTTGATCGGTGCGGCTGTCGCCTTCGTCACGGCAGCCTGGATGATGGCTGCGTCGGCATTGTCTGGGTCGCGTTGCAGCGAGGCTGCGGCGAGGCGAGCGGCGGCAGCATGGGCTCCAGAGGCTTCTGCCTGCCGAGACAGTCTGGCGAGGGTGCTGGCCTCATCACGAATTACCTGGCCGGCCAGATCAAGCCCCTCTCGGCCAAGTAGCGGGAGAAAGATGCCGCCGGTATCCAAGGCATTGCGGGCGAGCTGTTCGAGAAAGGCATGGTCGCTGGAGGCTTCCCGCTGCGGTACGGCAAAGGTCAACGTTGCCTCTCGCCAGGCCTTCGGTCGATCTGCAGTCGGCGTTGCCTCAGCAGTTACCTCAATGGTGGCTGGGGCCATCGGGCCAAGGACCAGAACGAATGACTCTCGGTCGTGTCGCAGGGGCGGCAACTGGAATGGAAGCGTGCCAAGGCTGGCGTCCTTCTCCTCGGATTTCAGCGTCAGGGTTGTGTCGTCCGGCCAGAGAATCGGTGCCGTGACCTGCTGGGCCAGCGTCTGACCGGCCTGCAGTGGCCCTTGGTCTGGTCCTAATGAGAGCACAGTTCCGCCGGTCCCTGCCGCAAGGGCAGCCAGGCAGGGCCAGTTGACCTGAGGGCCGATAGTGATTGCTGAAAAAGAGATCCGCTGCTCCCGCAGGGCAGCGAGCGTTGCCGCAAAGTCGGCCGGGAGCATGCCGGTCAGGCCCGGGCCGTCGCCGAGGTAGACGATTGCCGCTGGGCCAGCCTCCTGGCTAACTACCTCAATGGCTGACTGAAGACCGCCGAGCAGATCGGTGTTTCCCAGGGGGGTGCGGTCTGCCAACGCGGTCATCGCAGCGTCAATTGCGTCGCTCGCTGGCGGTTCGAACTGGTCGTGAAGCGGGGCGTAGGCCACATCGATCGCCGCGAACATCACGGTGTCGGTCGGTCGAGTCTGCTCAACAAACCCCCGCGCGGCGGTCACGGCCTGAGCAAGAACAGGACCGGCCTGGCTCGCTGACGTATCAACGAGCAGGCAGATGCGGGTGGGTGCGGTTTCAGTTGCAGGTCCTGTCGCCTGTAGGCCAATGGCGGTGACGGGGGGCGCGGTTTCCTGTTGGTGCGCCGTCAGGGTAACGGTCACCTCTGCCATGTTGGCTGCCCGGGCAGCGGGAGGCGACAACACAGCCCAGAGAGCAGCCCAGGCGACACCAGCACCAACCCGAACAACAAACGCGTGGGGGGAGGCGCTCAGCCACCGAGAGATGAGGGGCAGGCGAGGAGACATGAGCAGGCCTTCAGTGTGTGAGCGGAGAGGGCTGAGAGGGCGACCATCAGGAAGCCCACCGCTTTCGATGATATTTTCCGCATCGTCCCCAGCCAATGTCGATTGCACCGCTATTTTTGAAGGATTTTGGGCTTTTTTGCCTTGATTCGCCTTGAGTGGCGGCCACGGCCAGCGATACGGTTGTTGAGAAACCCGCCTGCGCCGTCGCGTGAGGCGAGCGTCCTGACCGGCTGGTCGGGAACCGAGCACGGCCACCGTGCCGACTTGAGAAGTTGCAGAAAAGGATGGCCGATGCAATTCATGTGGCGAGGATGGAGTCGAGCCTGCGGGCTCACGGTTGCGATGGCTTTGTGGGCGGCAGGCGTCGGCGGGGGCATGGTCGCGATGAGCCCGGGGGCTGGCGTTGCCGCTGATCCGGCCCCTCTTCGCCAGTTCACGCCGGAAGAGCAAACGAATATTGCTGTCTACGAAGCGGTCAATCGAAGCGTCGTCAACATCAACACCAAGACGACGGTGACCTCTGGCTTCTTCCTGATGGAGACGCCGTCTGAGGGGGCAGGGTCGGGCATTGTTATTGACAGCCAGGGGCACCTGCTCACCAATTTCCACGTCGTTGAGGGGGCCCGTGAAATTGAGGTGCTGCTCTATGACGGTTCCTCGCACAACGCAACCCTCGTCGGCGTTGATCCCGTGACCGACGTGGCGGTCATCCGTGTCGAGGCTCCTGCCGAACTGCTCGTACCGGTGCGGTTTGGGTCGTCGCATGATCTGCGGGTTGGCCAACGGGTTTTCGCCATTGGCAACCCATTCGGCCTGGAGCGAACGCTCACCACAGGGATCATCTCGAGCCTCAATCGCTCGTTGCCGACCCGCTCCGGCCGCACCATTAAGTCGATCATTCAGACTGATGCGGCGATCAACCCAGGCAATTCTGGCGGCCCCTTACTTGACTCGGGCAGCCAACTGATCGGCATGACCACCGCCATAGCCAGCCGAACCGGGCAAAGTTCGGGGGTCGGTTTTGCGATTCCCGTCGGAACGCTTAGTCGGCTCGTGCCGCAGTTGATTGAACGTGGGCGTGTGGTTCGTCCTGATGCCGGCATCGCGCGGGTGTATCAGACGGAACGAGGCCTCTTGGTTGCGGCGCTAACGCCTGATGGGGCCGCAGAGCGGGCGGGCATCCGCGGCTTTCGCGTTATGCGGGAACGCCGGCGGCAGGGGCCGTTCGTCGCCGAGTTTGAGCGGGTTGATCGCTCGGCGGCCGATTTAATTGTCGGCATCGATGGGGAACCGATCGAAACGGTCGACGATTTCCTGACCGCGATTGAGTCAAAACAGCCGGGGGAGCGGATCCTGATAGCCGTTGAGCGACAGGGGCATCGGCTCGACGTGCCCGTGGTGCTGGAGGCAGAGCGGGAAGAGTAGCCGACTGGCCGCAGCGACCAAAGTGCGGTGCCGTGAAAGCGTCGGCAGAGACCGAAAAAAAGGGTTTTTTTCACGCCTGTTGACGGACGCCCTTAGACTGCTATCTTTCAACACGTCGCACGTGGGAGCCCTCCGGGCCTCCGCGAGTGACCGTTCTTTGACAATTTGGTTGTTGATCTCTTTCAGTTTCGGCCGGCACGCGATCGTGACCGGCACTGATCATCAATCGGCGACCTGTCGTCGGCGAGGGGAGTTTCGCTTCACTCGTTGTTGGTCAGGAAAGAAATAGAGAACAGATAAAACCTCTTCACCGTCTCCTTTTAGTGGGCGGCGAAGATCGGCAAGACACCTGCTTCGGCAGGACAAGCCAATCAATTGAAGGGTTTGATTCTGGCTCAGAATGAACGTTGGCGGCGTGGATTAGGCATGCAAGTCGAGCGAGAAGTTTACTTCGGTAAATGGACAGCGGCGAAAGGGACAGTAATGTGTAGGTACCTACCCCCCGATCTGGGATAGCTGCGGGAAACTGCAGGTAATACCGGATAATGTCTTCGGACCAAAGGTGTGATTCCGTCAGGGGAGGGGCCTGCATCCTATTAGCTTGTTGGTGAGGTAATGGCTCACCAAGGCAACGATGGGTAGCGGGTGTGAGAGCATGACCCGCGTCATTGGGACTGAGACACTGCCCAGACACCTACGGGTGGCTGCAGTCGAGAATCTTCGGCAATGGGCGAAAGCCTGACCGAGCGACGCCGCGTGCGGGATGAAGGCCCTCGGGTTGTAAACCGCTGTCAGTTGGGAGGAAGGGTGCGTGAAGAGCGCATCTTGACCTATCTTCAGAGGAAGTCCGGGCTAAGTTCGTGCCAGCAGCCGCGGTAACACGAACCGGACGAACGTTATTCGGAATTATTGGGCTTAAAGGGTGCGTAGGCGGCTTGGTAGGTGGGGTGTGAAATCCCTCGGCTCAACCGAGGAACTGCGCTCCAAACCACCTAGCTAGAGGGAGACAGAGGTAAGCGGAACTGATGGTGGAGCGGTGAAATGCGTTGATATCATCAGGAACACCAGTGGCGAAAGCGGCTTACTGGGTCTCTTCTGACGCTGAGGCACGAAAGCTAGGGTAGCGAACGGGATTAGATACCCCGGTA
>WTHB01000054.1 GCA_011523305.1 Planctomycetaceae bacterium
CAACAGAACGAGTGACCGCTCACCCGCCGCTGCCGCCACAATCACATTCACCCGGACCTCGCTCGTGCTGATCAGATCAATGTTGATACCGGCCTCTGCCAACGGCGCAAACAGTCGGTCGGCCACGCCCGCGTGACTGCGAATCCCAACTCCTGTAATCGACAATTTGGCGACTTTCGCCACATCGGTGACCGTTGCCTGGCGGGCTGTTGCGATCACCGCCGCGACCTCGAGAGCCCGTTCCCGCTGGCTGGTTGGCACTGTAAAAGAAATCTCAGCCCGCCCGTCCCGAGGAAAGCTTTGGACAATCATATCGACCAACAGCCCAGCCTCACCGAGTTCCGCGAAGACGTCTGCGGCCACTCCGGGGCTGTCGGGTAGGTCAAGAAACGTCACGAGCGTCTGCGAGGCGTCAAGTTGGCAGTCCTCGATCGCCAGGTCTTCCATGCCTTCGAGCCGCCGGACCACTTCGAGAGGGTCCGACTTTGTCACCGGCAGGCACGGCTGCCCCGCGGCCTCCCCGTCCTCCATGGCCAGACAAAAGGTTTCATGGGCTGCGGAAACCGCACGAGCAGCATCGGCCCGATCGACCAGGACGGAAATCTTGATTTCACTCGTGGTGATCATGTGAACGTTAATGCCCGCGCCGGAAATCGCTGCAAACATTTTTCCGGCGACCCCTTCGGCTGTTGCCATGCCGATGCCAACCACCGAGACTTTCGCCACGGTGGGATCATGGGTGAGACGGGCAGCGCTCAACTGATCACCGACCTCTCGAGTCACTGCAAGGGCTGGCTCAAGGTCGTCATCGGTCACCGTGAAGGAGACGTCGGCCGTCCCCCCCTGCCCCACGTTCTGAATAATCATGTCGACCGCGATGCCCGCAGCAGCGAGGCGGGCAAAGAGGGTGTGGCTTGAACCGGGCTGATCGGGGACGTCCTCAAGCGTGATCCGGGCCTCGTGCTTGGCCAAGGCAACGCCGCTGACAGTCCGCACCGCGGCCCGATCCGCGGGAACGATTGCGGTCCCGGGCCCTTCTGCAAAACTCGAGCGAACCACCACGGGAACCCCAAACTTTTTGGCGAACTCAATTGAGCGGGAATGCATCACCCCTGCGCCCAGACTCGCCAACTCAAGCATTTCGTCGTGACTAATTGAGTCAAGGCGACTGGCAGCAGGCATCACCCGGGGGTCGGTCGTGTAGATCCCATCGACATCCGTGTAGATCTCGCAGCAGTCTGCTTCGAGCACCGCCGCCAGCGCGACGGCTGTCGTATCAGAGCCCCCGCGGCCGAGCGTGGTGATGTTGCCATCCTGGTCGAATCCTTGGAAGCCGGCCGCAATGACGATTGCCCCACCGGACAGGAGTCCCTGGATGTTCTCGGTGGAAATCGACTGGATCCTCGCTTTGGTATGGCTGGAGTCCGTGCGTATCCCAATCTGCGCTCCTGTGAGGCTCACTGCCTCGTGCCCCATCTGCTGAAGGGCCATGGCGAACAGCGACACGCTGACCTGCTCCCCGGTGGAGAGCAGCATGTCCATCTCCCGGGCGCTGGGGGTCGCCGTGATCTGCCGGGCCAGATCGACCAAATGATCGGTCTGCTTTCCCATGGCGCTGACCACCACCACCACTTCGTCACCAGCCGCATGGCGTGCGGCTGCCTTGCGGGCTGCAGCAACAATCTTCTGTGGATCGGCGACACTGGTGCCACCGAACTTCTGCACAACGCGGGCCATCGGGCGAGCCGTCTCCTTATTCTAGCGTGCACCTGACGCAACTGTTGAATCAGGTGTTGGTGCCAAGAAACCTTTCCATCAGCTGCCAACCGGGCTCGATCAGGGCGCCGGTGGACGCAGCAACCTCGTCATAGGATGTCTGCTCGGACCCACTGATGCCTTCCCCAGCGAGCAGGTAGGGCACGCGGCCCCGCGAGTGCATTCTGGTCGCGAGGAAGGTAGGATGATCAGGGCAGATCAGCACCCGGTATTCTTCACCGGCTGTCTTCCGCTGCTCGAGATGGGCGACCACGGGGGCGACGATATGACGATCAATTTCCTCAATCGCCGTGACCTTCGCCGCGGCGTTTCCTTCGTGTCCAGCCTCATCAGGGGCCTCAACATGGACACAAACCAGGTCGCTGCTCGCCAATTCGTCGATTGCAGCCCGGCCCTTTGCGTCGTAGTCAGTGTCGAGATAGCCGGTTGCGCCCGCAACCTCGCGACAGGTCCAACCAGCCAGATTGGCGAGCCCCCGCAGCAGATCGACGGCAGTGATCATCACGCCATTGATCCCATGCTGTTGGACAAACGGCGTGAAGGAGGGCCGGGGTCCTGCGCCCCAGAGCCAGAGGTGGGTGGCCACCCCCTTGCCTGCCGCCCGCCTGGCAGCATTGACGGGATGGTCGGCTAACCACTCCTCGCTGCGGGCCATGATATCGGTCAGCAGGCGGCTGCCGGTGCCTCGTGGGAAGGCGTCGGCTATTGGCTGTCCGACCCGATCGTGAGGCGCGGTCGTCCGCAGGTCGGTTCCTAGTGGAGCCTGCCTGCCCGCGTCACTTCGATAGATCAGGAGATTGCGGTAGCTGACCCCCGTGGCAAACTCCCAGCCAACGGCCTCAGGAAAGTCCCGACTCAGGCTAGCTTGCGCGGCCTCGAGCAGGGCCGCCGCCTCGTCCGTCGAAATATGGTCAGCGGTAAAGTCTTCCATCACCGCGCCCTCCGGCCCCCGGCCGATCGTGACGAGGTTGCAGCGAACGGCCCAGTCGTTCGGTCCCAACTCAATTCCCTTAGCGGCTGCCTCCAGCGGGGCCCGGCCAGTGAAGAAGGTAAGCGGGTCATAGCCGAGCAGACTCATGCAGGCTACTTCCGAGCCCGGATTGAGTGAATCGGGCACATGGTTCGTTTCACCCACCTGCCCCCGAGTGGCAAGGGCATCCATCGCTGGCGTCTGCGCTGTCGCCAACGGCGTTTTGCCCCCAAGGCTGGCCTGTGGTTCGTCCGCGGCACCGTCAGGAATAACGATCAGAAATTTCATGGAAGAGGTGGGTTGTGAAAGGGCTTTGGTCAGGCGAAGGGAGAAGGCCGACTCAGTCATCGAGAACCGGCAGGCAGGTCGTGGTGGCTTGCACGCTCGCCTGCCGATCGACGGCGGTAACGGCCCGCTCAATCGCCGCCGCACCACAACTGTGCGTCATGATGACGAGCGGCACGGTGGCTGAACCTCCGGCAGGCTGATGCTGAATGACCGAGGCGATTGAAATGCCTTCGCGTCCGAGCACTCCGGTCAGTTCAGCGAGCACACCCGGCTGGTCAGTGACCTGCAGCCGCAGCAGGTAAGGGCTGCTGCCACCACCCGAGACTGGGGCAGGATTTTCTGCAGCTAGCACCCCGGTGGTACGGAAAGTGATTGCCGCCCGACCGACGACCGTGTCAATGATGTCGGCGACCACCGCCGATGCCGTTGGCATCTCGCCCGCGCCCAACCCATGAAAGAACATCGGCCCGACCGCGTCACCCACCACACTGACAGCGTTGAAGGCGCCACGGGTCTCGGCCAAGGGCGTGCCCTTGCGGACGAGAGTTGGGCCGACCCGCATCGCCAGGGTAACGTCGGCCCGGCTGGCATCGGCCACCACGCGGACGCGATAGCCAAGTTCGTCTGCAAACTTCAACAACTCTTGGTCAATTGTTTCCAGCCCCACCCGCGGAATCTGCTTCCAGGGCACCCAGACGCCGAAGGCGAGGTGGGCAAGCAAGGCCAGCTTCTGCGTGGCGTCCGTGCCGTCGACGTCCATGGTGGGGTCGGCTTCGGCATACCCTTCCGCCTGCGCAATGGCCAGGACGTCTGCGTAGTTACTGCCGTCTTCCTCCATCCGCGTCAGAATGAAATTACTCGTCCCGTTGAGAATCCCGCGGATCGATTCAATTCGGTTCGCCGCCAAGCACTCCGCAATTGCGGCCACAATCGGAATACCTCCCGCCACCGCCGCCTCAAAAGCGATCGAGCGACCCGCCTCACGGGCCACCTCAAAGAGTTCCGGGCCATGCTCAGCCAGTAGGGCCTTGTTCGCGGTGACGACATCCTTGCCCTTGCGGAGCAGGTCGATGGTCATCGTCCGAGCGGGCTCAAGGCCGCCCACCAGCATGGCGGCCACGCTGATTGCAGGGTTGTCACTGACGGCGACAACATCGGTCCCGAGTCGCTCGGGCGCAACCGCAACACTGCGGCTTTTGCCGAGATCTCGGACCACCGCATGTTCCACCACGATCGGCCGGCCAGCCTGACGCTCAATGTGAGACGCCGACTGCTCCAGAACCCGAACGACCCCAGAGCCGACCGTTCCCATTCCGACGACACCAATTCGTATCGGCTCAGCCATCTTTACTCCTGCGGCTCCCGCGGTTCGAATGAAAGAAACGTTGCGTCTGGTTCTGTCTTGATGGTACTGCCCCTGGGCACTCGCCGAAAGCAGGCCGCAGGGCTGCCGCAAACCAGCGATCGACCAGCCCCGATGCCCCGCCGTCTGCTATCCTGTCACCGTTGGACTGCGTTGGTTCGTGACGCCCCCCTTCCCCCTCAGGAGTATCCCGTGGAACAGGCCGCCCATGACTTTCTGGTTCGCCTCCTCGAAACCCCCAGCGCTTCGGGCTACGAAGAGCCTGTTCAGAAGCTCGTCCGCGACTACCTCAAGGGCTCGGCCGAGACGATCGAGACAGACTCGCACGGCAACGTCATCGGCACCGCCAACCCCACCGGCGCGACCCGCATGCTCCTTGCCGGCCACTGCGATCAAATTGGCCTGATCGTCCAGCACATCGACGCCGACGGCTACATCTCGGTCCAGCCGATTGGCGGCTGGGACCCGATGCAACTCATTGGTACACGGGTCGTCATCTGGACTGCCTCCGGAGGGATTCCCGGGGTCATGAGCCGCAAGCCAATCCATCTGCTGAGCGAAGAAGAGCGAAAAACCGTTCCCAAAATGAAAGACCTCTGGATCGACATTGGCGCGAATGACAAAGCCGACGCCGAGAGCGTGGTCCGGATTGGCGATTCAGCAACCTTCGAGCTGAAATACCAGCCTCTCCGCAACGGCTTGGCGGCTTCAGTCGCCATGGACGACAAAATCGGCCTCTGGGTCGTCATTGAGGCCTTCCGGCGGGCGGTGGCGTCTGGCCCTCTGCCCTGTGCCCTGTCGGTGGCCTCCACTGTGCAGGAAGAAATCGGGCTTCGAGGTGCCAAAACAAGCTGCCACCGCGTCGACCCCCACGTGGCGATCGCCGTTGACGTGACCCACGCCACCGACTGCCCCACCATCGACAAAAAGACAGAGGGAGACATCGCTCTGGGCAAGGGGCCGGTGGTCTATCGCGGACCGAACATGCACCCCCAGGTCGTTGAACGGCTCCTTAAAGCTGGCACGCAGCACTCGATTCCAGTGCAAGTTTCAGCCTTTGGCCGGGCAACGCCGACCGATGCCAATGCTCTTCAGGTCAATCGGGATGGCGTAGCGACCGGGCTTGTGAGTGTGCCCAACCGATACATGCACTCGGCAGTCGAGACCGTGTCGCTGGCGGATGCCGATCAGACAGCCGACTTGCTCGCTGCCTTCTGTCGTGGGCTTGAGGGCGAGATCGACTGGGCACCCCGGTAAGGGGCCAGCGGCCGAGCCGGCCGCGCATCACGGGCTGCCAAAACGGCACATGCCTGGCCTGGCAGCCGGTGCTTACCCCAGCCGGACACGAGTTGATGGTGGCGAAGTGCAGTTTTTCCCGGTCGAAACGTTTTTTTAAACGGTTCGGGCAGTTCCGGCACGGCGGTTGCATTCAAAACTCTCGACGTAAGTGCCGGCTGCCAGAACCAGCCAGGCCGCGACCATTAGGTCCGTTCCCTACGCCTTCTGAAGGAGCTTCTTGTGGCAAAGCAAATGGTGTTCGAGGACGAGGCACGCCAGCCATTGCTGGCGGGTGTTTCCAAGCTTGCCCGTGCTGTGAAGAGCACACTTGGCCCACGGGGCCGCAATGCGGTTCTCGACAAGGGTTGGGGGTCTCCCAAGGTGACGAAAGACGGCGTCACTGTTGCTGAAGACATCGACCTTGAGGATCCCTACGAGAACCTTGGAGCCCAATTGGTCAAAGAGGCCGCCAGCAAGACCAACGACGTTGCCGGTGATGGCACAACGACTGCGACTGTCTTGTCCGAGGCCATCTTCCGTGAAGGCCTGAAGATGATCGCTGCCGGTGCCGACGCCATGGCCCTCTCGCGAGGGATTCACAAGGCGGTTGAGGCCGTCTCGAAGTCGATCCTGTCGCTCGCAACACCGATCAACGAGAAGAATAAAAAGGAACTGATGCAGATTGCCACCATCGCGGGTAATAACGACCCGACCATTGGCAACGTAATTGCAGAAGCCATTCTCAAGGTTGGCAAGGATGGCGTCATCACCGTTGAAGAAGGCAAACAATCCGAGACCTTCGTCAATGTGGTCGAGGGTATGCAGTTCGACCGGGGCTTCCTGTCTCCTCACTTTGTGACTGACGCCGACGCCCAGGTGTGCGAACTTGAAAATCCTCACATTCTCGTCTTCGAAGAGAAGATCTCGAGTGCCAAAAACCTGGTCCCACTGCTTGAGGCCATCAGCAAAGCCGGCAAGCCGCTGGTGATCATCGCTGAAGACGTCGACGGCGAGGCCTTGGCCACTCTGGTGGTTAATAAACTGCGTGGCATTGTCCAAGCAGTCGCGGTAAAGGCCCCTGGCTATGGCGACCGCCGCAAGGCAATGCTCGGCGACCTCGCCGTGCTCACTGGTGGCCAGGCGATTTTCAAGGATCTTGGAATTGCCCTTGATGCGGTCAAACTTAGCGATTTGGGCAAGGCCAAGAAGGTAATCATCACCAGCGACAACACCACGGTAGTCAGCGGTGCTGGTGGCAAGCAGGCGATCGATGGCCGGGTTGCCCAGATTCGGGCGGAAATCGAAAGCACCACTAGTGACTACGACCGCGAAAAACTCCAAGAACGGCTCGCCAAACTCGCTGGCGGCGTGGCCGAGATCAATGTTGGTGCTGCGACGGAAACCGAGATGAAAGAGCGGAAGGCCCTTATCGACGATGCCAAGAGTGCCACGCAGGCAGCGCTGGCCGAGGGCATTGTGCCCGGTGGTGGTGTCGCTCTGCTACGAGGCGAGAAGGCCATCGACAAACTCGATCTCAAGGGGGACGAGAAGCACGGTGCCTCGATTGTCCGCAACGCCCTGCACTATCCGCTTGAGGCCATCGCCAAGAATGCCGGCCTCGACGGCTCGGTTGTCGTCAATCGCGTTCGACAGTTAAAGGGCAAGAACGACGGCTACGATGCCGACAAGGGCGACTATTGCGACCTCGTCAGTGCCGGTGTGATCGATCCTGCCAAGGTGGTTCGCACGGCCTTGCAAAATGCGGCGAGTGTCGCGGCGCTGCTGCTTACCACCGACTCGCTGATCACTGAGATTCCAACTGAGGAAGAGCCTGCCCCTGAGGGCCACGACCATGGAATGGGTGGCATGGGAGGAATGGGTGGCATGGGAGGGATGGGCGGAATGCCTGGCATGGGCGGCATGGGTGGAATGCCTGGCATGATGTAACCGTGCTCGCGGGGGCGAACGCCCTCACATTAAAAAACGTCGGGGCCACAGCCCCAACAAACAAGTCTTGATCAACCCTTTTTTGGAGCAGGAAACGAATGGCTGCAAAGACCCTGAAAATTCATCCACTGGACGACCGCGTGGTTGTTGAACCCGTCGAGGCTGAGGAGCGAACCGCTGGCGGGATTGTTCTGCCCGACTCTGCCCAGGAAAAGCCTCAGAGGGGGCACGTTGTAGCTCTTGGCCCGGGCCGCCTACTCGAAAATGGCCAGCGAGCGACGCTTTCTGTGTCGGTCGGTGACGAAGTGATCTACGGCAAGTACGCCGGAAGTGACATCGAGGTCGATGGCCACGAGGTCAAGATCCTCCGCGAGAGCGACATCCTCGCCAAGGTCATGAAGTAATCACGCCCCGGCGGCTTGCCGATTCTCCAGTCAAAGCAATCTCTGGCTGGCCTCGAACCGGCGAGTTGCAGCGGGACCGGTCGGCCCCCCGGCCATCGCTAGTGTTCGCTAACCAACTCGGAACATTCCCCATAGGTCAACTGACCGACTCAGGAGAGACAAGTCGTGCCCAAGCAACTGCTGTTTGATGACTACGCCCGTGGCAAGCTTCTCAAGGGTGTTGAAAAACTCGCCGACGCCGTCGCGGTAACGATGGGACCGACCGGCCGCAACGTCATCATCGACAAGTCCTTTGGCGGCCCCACGGTCACCAAGGATGGCGTAACGGTCAGCAAAGAAGTTGACCTCGAGGACGCTTTCGAAAACATGGGGGCAAAACTCGTCAACGAGGTTGCCTCTAAGACGTCGGACCTCGCGGGTGACGGAACAACCACCGCAACCGTGCTGGCACGGTCCATCTTCAAGGAAGGCCTGCGCAACATTGTTGCCGGCAGCAACCCCACTGCCGTTCGTCGTGGCATTGATAAAGGCGTCGCGGCAGCAGTTCAGCATCTGTTGGAGATCGCCCGCCAGGTGAGCCGCCCGGAAGAGGTGGCTCAGGTTGGAGCGATCAGCGCTAACAACGACACCTTCATCGGTGACCTGCTTGCCGAGGCTCTGCAGAAGGTCGGCAAGGATGGCGTCATCACTGTTGAAGAAGGCAAGACAACCGAGACCGAAGTGCGGTTCGTGGATGGGATGCAGTTCGACAAGGGCTACATCTCCCCCTATTTCATCAACAAGCCTGCAGAAATGATCTGCGAACTTGATGATGCCCTGATCCTTATTCACGAAAAGAAGATCTCCAGTCTTCGTGAACTCGTCCCGTTGCTGGAAAAGGTAGCCCAGTCGGGCAAGCCGCTGCTGATTATTGCCGAAGACATCGACGGCGACGCCCTGACGGCCCTGGTTGTGAACAAACTCCGCGGCGTACTGAATATCGCCGCTGCCAAGGCACCTGGGTTTGGGGATCGACGGAAGGCGATGCTCGGCGACATTGCAACGCTGACTGGTGGCACCCTGATTAGCGAGGATCTTGGGATTAAGCTCGAAAACGTCGAACTGTCCCATTTGGGCACGGCCCGCACGGTCACGATCGACAAGAACGAGACGACAATCGTTGAGGGTGCCGGCAAGCCGGGTGATGTTCAGGCCCGCGTGCAGCAGATTCGCAATCAGCTGGAGGCAACCGAAAGCGAGTACGACCGCGAGAAATTGCAG
The DNA here is from genome assembly GCA_011523305.1 of Planctomycetaceae bacterium. Taxonomy (GTDB): domain Bacteria; phylum Planctomycetota; class Planctomycetia; order Pirellulales; family UBA1268; genus UBA1268. The sequence goes on from WTHB01000054.1 coordinate 9,287, forward strand.
GAACGGCTTGCCAAACTGACTGGTGGCGTTGCGATTGTCTCAGTCGGGGCTGGCACCGAAGCTGAGATGAAGCAGAAGAAGGCCCGCGTCGAGGACGCCCTCCATGCAACGCGAGCGGCTGTCGAGGAAGGCATCGTGCCCGGCGGCGGTGTTGCTCTGATTCGGTGCCGCGAGGCCGTTGAAAAGGCCCGGTCGCAGGCGAAGGGTGAAGAAAAGATCGGTGTCGACATTATTCTCGGGGCTCTTGAGGGTCCGCTCCGTCAGATTGCTGAGAACGCAGGGATCGACGGTGGCGTGGTCGCTGACGAGGTTTCCCAGAAGGATGTGCATATTGGCTATGACGCCAATCGCGGTGAGTACGTCGATATGGTAAGGGCTGGCATTATCGACCCAGTCAAGGTCGTGCGGGTCGCCCTTACCAACGCGGCGAGCATCGCTGGGCTGCTGCTTACCACGGAGGCCCTAGTCACCAACCTTGAGAAGGAAGACGCCAAGAAGCAACGGATTGAGGGGTCTGTCCGCTAACAGATCCGGAGCGTTGCCCTCCTACGGTCAAACTCGTCCGCCGGCGACGCCCTGCTCAACGGCGTGGCCGGCGGATGGTGTTTCCGGCCGTCAACCCGTCGCTCCACTTTCGCCGCGAGAATTCTGCCAATGGTCGACCAGCGTTGCTACTACGAGGTACTCGGCGTTGAACGGCGGGCGACGACTGTTGAGATCACCGCGGCGTATCGCAAACTGGCGATCCGCTACCATCCGGACAAAAACCCCGGCGACGAGGAGGCCGCCACCCGCTTCAAGGAGGCAGCCCGGGCATTTGAAGTCCTCTCCGACGAAAGCCTGCGGGGCAGGTATGACCGGTTCGGACATGCAGGCCTGCAGGGTGGTGGCGGCGGCCAGCACGACTTCAACGACATCTCTGACATCTTCGAAGCCTTTGGCGACCTGTTTGGCGGGGCTTTTGGGGGACGCGGTCGCGGGCCGAGGGTACGCAAGGGTCGGGATGTCTTCTGTGCGGTATCGTTGAGCCTGCTGGAGGCAGCCAAGGGCGTCACCAAAACCGTCCAATTTTCCCGGCACGAAGAGTGTGACACCTGTAGCGGCAGCGGTGCCAAGCCGGGAACCACCCCAGAAGCCTGTGAGTACTGCGGTGGCAAGGGACAGGTGCTACAGTCGGCGGGCGTGTTTCGTCTTCAGACCACCTGCCCATCCTGTCGCGGCGCGGGCAAGATGATTCGCGACAAGTGTCCCACCTGCCATGGACAAGGCCTAGCCGAGGTTGCCGTTGAGCGGCGGGTGACCATTCCCGCTGGGGTCGACAATGACGTGCGGGTGCGGCTGGCGGGTGAGGGCGAGCCGGGTGGCAACGGCGGGCCGCCCGGGGACTGCTACTGCGTGATCGAAATTGAGGAGCATCCATTTTTGCAGCGGGACGAGCACCAGTTGCACTGCGAGGTGCCGGTGACCTTCAGCCAGTGTGCCCTTGGCACCACGGTGGAGGCGCCCACGCTTGAAGGTGCCAAGCCCCTGCAGATTCCTCGGGGTACCCAGCCTGGCGACGTGATTCGCGTTCGCGGCCTTGGCATGCCTGACGTCCGGGGCCGGGGTGTTGGTGATCTCCACGTGCACGTCCATGTTGAGGTGCCGAAGAAACTCACGCCCCGGGCAGAGGAATTGCTCCGTGAACTAGCTGAGGAAGAACAGGCGGAAGTCAGCCCCAAGCGATCAAGTTTTTTTGAACGGCTGGCCGAGTACTTCACGCCAGAGCATGCCGAGACGTCCACGAAAGCTGACTCCTCAGCGGATTGATCACAAACCCGAAGCCGGGTGTCACCCGGTCACGCCCCCTTGGTGGAGGAAACACCATGTCACCGTCTCCTGACTCCGACGCTCACAAGGAACCGTCTGATATTGATGACCTGCCCCTCGACGACGCAAGCGACGGGTCCCAGGCTTCCGGTGGCACCGCAGAGCCGACGGTCGAGAAGCAGCTGCACGAGGCCAAAGAACAGCTACTGCGGGCACAGGCCGAAACCGAAAACGTTCGCAAGCGAACCCGTCGCGAATACGAAGATCTGCTTCGCTACGGTGAAATCAACCTGCTCCGTGATATCCTGCCGGTGCTCGACAACATCGAGCGGGCGATCGAGGCCAGCGAAAAGACCGCTGACGTCGAGAGTTTGCTGGCAGGGTTTCGGATGACCGCCCAGCAGATTGAAAAACTGCTTGAGACCCATGGCTGCAAGACAATTGAGACTGATGGCGTTGCCTTCGACCCAGCGGTTCACGAAGCCATTGCCCAGCTGCCAGCAGGTGACGCTGCTGCGGGGTCCGTGATGAACGTTGCCAGCCGGGGCTACCTGCTCCACGACCGGGTGGTACGCCCAGCGCAGGTCATCGTGGCGGCAGCAACCGAGTGAAAAAACAGCGGCAGCGGCCTCAGCCGTGCGCCCCGAAATCGACAAGCGTTTCTTTCCTCCTTTGAGAACTGTGCGGACATGCCAACCTACGACTATGTCTGTGACGCCTGCGGGCACGCCTTTGAGTTGTTCCAGTCGATGACCGATTCGGTCAAGCGAACCTGCCCCGAGTGCAAAAAGAAAAAACTGCGGCGACTGATCGGCACCGGCGGTGCCATCATGTTCAAGGGGTCGGGTTTCTATCAGACTGACTACCGCAGCGACTCGTACAAAAAAGCCGCCGCTGCCGACAAAGCCCCGGGTGGAAAAAAAGAGGGGGCCAAAAAGGACAGCGGCACGTCAGGGAAAACGAGTTCGTCCGGGGCCGGCGAGAAATGATGGCGAATGGCTGTCCGGAAGAGGTCTAGCCCTGCCACCCGCTCGCCTTTTTCCCCAAAGGGGTGTCCTGATGCCACGGTGCCCTGTCTGCGATGCCCCGGTCTTCCTGCATGCCACCAAGACGCAGCCTGCAACTCTGACAGCCCCGTTTTGTAGCGACCGGTGCAAAACGATTGACCTGGGCCGCTGGCTGGCCGAGTCGTACAGCGTGCCGCATGTGAGCCGGCCCGAGGACGAAGACGACCTGGAAGGGCTCGAGGGCGAGGCGTACCCCGAAACCTGAGGTGACCGAGCGCTCGTGAGTCTGGTATTCTCGGTACGCGTCCGCTGCCAGGTTCATGAGCATGAGCCGCGGGCAGTTTTCCTCTCTGGTACGGAAGACCCATGACCGAGACCCCGACCCCTTCGCCCTCCGGCCGCATTGTTCACGAGGTTGTCTGGAGTGACGCCTTTTCCTGGTGGATTCTCTTCAAGGCAGCCGGCCAGGCGTTTGCCCCCACCGTGCTCATTCTGGCGACGCTGGGCGCACTGGCGACCTGGGCTGGGCTCTCACTTGCCGACTCCCTTGGGCTGCCGGCCGTAACGCCGGGCACGGCGGTCGCAGCCGCCGACTGCGGCAGTTGTGCCAGTGACGCCAGCGCGGCCCTTCCGAGCCCAAGTCGGGTGATCCTGCCGACGCTCACCAGCCTTACGGACAGTCTTCCCCGCCCCGTCACCGAACTTGTCAGGCTGCAGACAACCCCCTGGAACCCTCTGGCAACCATGCCGCAGTTTCTGGGAAGCCTGGCCCGGATTGGCTGGTTTGTGCTGGTTTGGTCGATCTTCGCGACCGCCATTGTTCGCCATGTGGCATTGCGGTTGGTCGACGAAGAACTTCCCGGCCTCCGGGCGGCACTCGGTTTTGGCAGCCGCAAGTGGCTGGCGGCCTTCAACGCGGCTGCCTTTGTCCTGCTCGGCATCGCCGCCTTGGCCCTGCCTGGTGCGGGCCTCGGCCTCTTGATGCGATTCGACTGGGGCCTGGCGGTGGCGGGGACGGTCTGGCCGCTGGTGCTGATCGGGGCGGTCGTCCTTGCGATCCTCGCCATCGGGCTGGCGGCCGGCTGGCCGTTGATGGTCTCGGCCATCGGAGTTGAGCGGGGCGACAGCTTTCAGGCGATTTCCACGGCCTTCTCGTACCTCTACCAGCGCCCCCTGCACTTCGCCTTTTACAGCACAATCTCCTTAGTCGTGGCGGTCTTCGCCTTCCTAGCGGCGGGGCTGTTTGCCGACGCCACCATGACGCTCGCCCTCTGGGCCACCAGTTTCGGCATGGGGCATGACCGCACCGGCGAGGTCATCGCGGCGGTGGTTCGAGGCGCGGCCGACGACCGCTGGGGAGTCCAGGCCCTGCAGTTTTGGACAGACGGCCTGCGGACGCTATTGACGGCCTTTGGTTGGGGCTACTTCTGGGTAACCACCCCCGCGATCTACCTCTTGCTACGGCAGGACGTCGATGCGACGGAACTCGACGAAATTGTCATCGACGAGCCTGGAGCAGGCTGAGCGACACCAACTTGCGGACCAAACCAATGCCGTGCGGCCGGCGCACCATTGTCCGCTCGGCTCGCGGGGTTAGTCCGCGGTGGCAGACAGCCACCGCCGCAGCAGTGCCGGAAAGGAACCAAACAGTTCACCCCGGCTCACGGCCTCATCAACGCCTGCAGCGACAGCCTCATCGAGCCGATGCTTGTGGACGTGCGGCCCAAACGCAATCAACTTGGCCGGCGGCTCCTTCTCGGGCAGCCCATCTACCAGACCCTGCACCCGAGCGACGATCACCGCCGGGTCCTCGGCGAACGCCTGCACGTCAAGGATCACCAAGTCAAAGTGGGCCGCCCGGGGCTCGTCATCAAGACTCCGCAGCGTCTCGAGCAAGCCGCCAGCCTGCCGCGTGAGACCAGCCAACTTGCTAGTTGACATCAGATCGGGAGAAATCAGCAGAATCTGCAACGAATGGCTCATGGCGGCGTCCGGTTCACACAGGTCACGCGAAGCGATACCCACTCGCCCCGACACACCCCCACATTACCGGCTTTGGAGCAGTTGCGTCGAGCCAGGCAGCCGGGGCTACAGGCGGTCAGGGCTGGGTGGTTACCAGATCAGCATCCAGAACAGCGTCGATTCGGCTGTTCAGGCCTTCGAGATGGGCCCGGCTGGCATCATCGAGCACAAGCACGGGCTCAGCCGCATCGGCAGATGTGAGCACCGCATCAATCCGATCCCGCAGTCGTCTGAGGGTCAACTGGGCAAGGGGGCGGGCATCCGGTGGTGAATTCGCAGCTCCTGCACCCCCACTCACCACAACACCGCCAGCGGTACGACCCACCGTCCCAAGTGCCAGTCGTCCGAAGTGCCCAAGCACAACCCGTTGGAGGTTTCTCCGGAGGCTCGAGATCGCTGGGCTGCGGCTCGCAAAGGTTCCTTCCTTGAGGCTGTTGATTTCAGCGAACACGGCTGCGGACAACGTGGCGAACAAATCTGCCCCAGTGAAAACCTCCTGATCAGCAGCTACTTTCAATTCACCGTCAGCCAGCCTGGTGAGGGTTTGACTGCTCAGCAGCTGCTCCAAAATCCGCTGCTGCCACATCAGCACCACCTCGTGTACCGGATAGTCCTCTCGGTTGACCGGCTGTGCCCCCCAGTGACGCCAGCGAGTCGAAACCAACTGGTTGTAGAACGCTGGCGGAAAGGTATAGGCGGCATCACTAAAGATGTTGGCTGCCAGCAGGTCAACAGCCTGCCGCTGGGTCGCCGCAGGCACCACTTCAAACGGCGGTGGAGCCCCGGGGTCGTCGCGATGACTTCGCGATCCATATAGGCCCCCGACCAGCCGGGCGGCAAAAAAGTGAGCCTGCCCGTGGGCGGCCACCAGCACGCCGAACGCCTGCCGAACTCGTTCATAGCCGGCATCATCGCTGGTAAACCGCTCAAGCAGGGTCGGAATCACCTCTTGGACCAGTGCGGCCCGCTGGGTCGCAAAGGCGAGTGGATCGCTCCCGAGGTCATACCGATTGGAAAGGGGGTCGGGGTCGCCTGCTTCAGTGTCCTCATCCGTGGCGTAGGCCAGTTCCGGCTCACCACTTCGTGACGCAATCTTCTGGAGTGCGGCCCGCTCGTCCTCAGGCCGGCTGCCTGCCAGGGGCTGGTAGCCATACTGAATGGCCCACTGGTCATAGACGCCAAGCGCGGTCGGGTAGTAGGCCGCCTGGGGCTCTCCACCGGGAACGATGTTCACCGGGATATAGTCCATCACGCTCGTTGTCGCAGGCTTGCGGCCCCCGGGGTCGGCAGCATTGATCTCAGCGAGTGTTGCGAGCGCTGTCCCCTTGAAGTTGTGCCGCAGGCCAAGGGTATGCCCGAGCTCGTGCATGGCGACGAGGGTCAGCCCCTGCCGAATCAACTTCTCACGTTCTTTCTCATCAACACCTGGAGTCACGGGGGCTGCCATGGCCAACAGCCCAAGGGCAGTCTGGTAGCCGTGGCCGGCAAACAGGCTGCAGTGACCACAGCCACATGACGCCGCCTGTAGATTGCCTCCCTCGCCCGTCGCAGCCGGGTCAAACCCACCGGTCAGCCAGGCAATGCTGGCTGGCGTAAAGGTCTCGAACTCCGTTCGCCAGTGCTTGACAAAGTCGGCGTCGAAGATGATGTCAGCATCGAGGATCTGGCCCGTTCGCGGATTCACCCGACTCGGCCCCATGGCGAAGCTACGGCCTGACGTAATCCAGCGAAACGTGTTGTAATTGACGTCCTCAGGATCCCAGTCCGTTTTGTCAGGCTGTTGCCGCACCTCGATTGCGGAGGCAAAGCCGGCCTTTTCAAAGGCCTCGTTCCAGGCTTCGATCCCATCCCGAATCGGCTGCCGATAGCGGTACGGAACCGTCCGTTCAATCCAGAACACCAGCGGCTTTTTCGGTGGCGACACGGCTGCCTTGGGATCGGCCTTCTCCAGCCGCCAGCGGTTGACGTACCGCACAAATCGATCGTCATGCGCCTCCTGCGAAAAGTCCTTAAGCGCTGTCACAAAGTAGCCCACCCGCGGGTCGGCCAGTCGCGGCTGGTAGTCGGTCTGCGGCAGCAGGCTCAGTGAGTAGTGGAGATTGAGTGTCGCCGCTCGCGAATCGGGGACGGTGTCGAATTCCGTCTTCCCGCTGGAGGCATAGGTCGCTGCCACCTCCAGTTCGACGTTGTCTTCAAATGCTTTGGCAGAGGCCCACGTCGAGCGATCTTTCGCGAAGGAAAATCCCGACAGTTGGCTTGAGATCTTTGGCAGGTCGGTGAAGAAGATCTTTTCACAGTCGATCAGATGCCCGCCACCCGGCGTTGTGGCCAAAATGGGCACGCTGAACAGGATGCTGTCGGTGAAGGCGTTGGTCACCGCCGCCTCCTCGGGGCTGCCCTTCTTGGCGAAGAATCGGACATTCTTGCGGATCACTTGCAGTTTGTCGTCTGCCTTATGAAACGACCAAATCCAGTCATCACCATCGCCCCAACTCACTCCACCCAGCAGAAACCGGTCACCGATACCGCGCGCAATCGAGATGATGACAAAGAACTCTTTGTCGAGGAGCCGCGACGGAATCTCTGCGTAGAGTTTGTCCTCTTTTCGGTAGAGCGGTAGCAAGCCGCCGCTGCGGGTCGCATCTTTCACAAGTGCCGCATAGGACTGCTCGTTGGCCGTGGCTGTCCCAGGACTCGTGCCACTGCTGCCCTTTGTACTGGCGCTTGCTTCCGTTGCCGCGGCCACGGTGTCCTCGGCCTCTGCCGCTTTCTCCACTGGTGTATCCGTAGCGGGGCTGACTTCGGCCGCCGTCAGAGGGCTCGGCACAGCCACAAACAGCGTGGAGACCAAGAGGAAGCCGGGAAGCATCGCGGCTGTGAACCGACCATAGGGCGCAGAGAGGATGTTCATCGATTTCTTCGCAGAGGCGTTGAGCGGAGGGTAAGGGAGCGGGCCGACGCGGTGACAGCCCGCAGCCGACCACCCTGCAAGAGTAGCATCGCCGCAAATCCGACTCCAACGTCACGGGCGAGAAAAACAGAGCCGGACAGATTCCCCGCGGACGCCCTAAAATTAAGGACGTGAACGCCAATCCCCCCAAACACACCGTCAACCAAATCCTCAGGCATTTCTTCGAGCCACATCAAGCGGATCGGCTGGCCGTTTCGGCCCCGCCCAGCCCCGGCCTGAGTGGGGTCCCTGTCTGGCTGGCCCATGACCAGACCACCGACGAGCGGTTCGTGCTCAAACGCATTCCGGCTGAGGGCGAAGACGGACTCACGGCATGGCGGCACGGCCTGATTTCCCATCTCCACGCAGCGATGCCTGACCTGGTTGGCTGCCCGCTTCCGGTCACAAGGCGCGAATTTGGTCAAAGCGGCTGCCCGACCGTGCTTCACACGACCACCGGGGATCGCTGGCAGCTGCTGCAATGGCGACCGGGCACCCCGGTTGGCAAGGCAACAAACCCAGAGGTGACTGCGGCGGCGGCGGCAGTGGCCCAGCTCCACCAGGTAGCCGCGCGGTTTGGGGCCCCCAGCCCCGGGCAGTCCGGGAAGGGCTGGGCCGTCCGGGCGTCACAGTTGGCTGCCCTCGCAGCAGATGGCTGGCCCGTGGCCCAGCACCCGCCGACCACTGCTCTGCAGCACACCGTTGCCCCTGTCGCTGAGCAGGCGGCGGCCATCTTCGCTGACTGCGGTGGCCATGCCGTTGCCCTGCGATGGGCCACCATCCGGCCGCCAGCGCTGCCGATGCAGCCCGTTATCCGTGACCTCTGGTGGAGCCATCTGCTCTTCTCGGCTGCGGCTGCGGGCCACCGGACGGTCACCGGCATCATCGACTTTGACGCCGCCGGTGTGGATACCTCCGCCACCGACCTGGCCCGGCTGTTGGGCAGTTGGCAGCTGCACTGCGGAAACCCTGACATGGTTCTTGCAGACGCCTGGCCCGAGGCGGTGAAGGCCTACGCCGCGATCGCCCAGCCCCCACCGACCTTCTGGGATTGGGTGCAACGGTACCATGACACGACGGTTGTCTGCGGCCTCGCGCAGTGGTGCTACTGGATTCTTGCCGAGGAAAGGGTTTTCCCTCACACGGCCACGGTCACGGGCCGGATAACAGCCCTGCTCCGCGGACTCCCGGCGGCTCTTCACCGGCTTCGCACCGGCTGATCTAGCCTGCATTGACCGCAAAAAAATGGCCCCGGTAAACTTTCTCTGCCGATACCGCCACGGGGTGCCCGGGTTCAGACGAACGCCGCTGCACGCGTGGCCGTAGACTCGCTTGATCAACACCACAAGGATGTGATGGGAGACTCTGTGCTGAACGTTCTCGACTGCCGCGTATCTGGCGGCAACTGGTGGCAGGCCTCGGGCAAGCGGTGGCGGTTCGTCGGGTGGCTCGCGCTCGTCGCAAGCCTGGTCGTTCCTCCACTGGCCATCGCTGAGCCGCTTACCTTTGATCCCCTCTTTGATCCGCTCGCTTCGGCGACCAGCACTGACGTTGAGCCGGTCACGATCGCAGCCGTGGTTGAAACAACACCAGCTGGCCAGCAGCTTGTTGTGACCGCAACGCTGAGCCCTGGTTGGCACCTCTACTCACTTGATCAGAAGCCAGGAGGTCCCAAGGCCACCACCATCACAGTGGCCGCAGACTCTCCGCTCCTACCCAATGACCGGTTCACCGCTCGTCCACCGCCCACCAAGAAGACCGCCTCCGATGTTCCCGGCTGGGAAGGGCTGACCATCGAGGAACATGCAGGCGCGGTTCGCTGGACCGCGCCACTTGCGGCCAACCCTGCCGGCACCTCATCAGCAGTGCATGGCACAGTGAGCCTGCAACTCTGCGAGGACAACGCCTGCACCCCCCCGCAAACGATTGCCTTTACTGCCAGCGGCGCAGCCGCCGGATCAGACGGCCCTGCCGGTGCGGCACCCGCCGCTGGCGAGACGGTCCAGCATCTTCCCGAACGCGGGCATCTTGTTGTCGAGGCGAAGGTCGGCGGGGTGACGCAAAGTGCCAACGCCTGCACGGTCTGGCCGCTGACGATCGACCTGCTCCCTGAGCAGAGCTGGCATCTGTATGCCCCACGATCAGACACCCAAACAGAGGTTGGCCAGGGCAAACCAACGATTCTGTCGCTGGTGCCTGGGGCCGAACTCCGGGTCTGTGACATCGTTGCAGACCGTCCCGTACTTACCACCGATCCGGAACTCCGCGACGCCGGCGCTGTTGAGGGCCCCGTGCGGATCGTGGTGATGATCGAGGTGCCTGGGGATAGCGATCGGGTTCCAGCGACTGCAACAGAAGCGGTGGCGGCGGCCAGACGACTGGAACTCCTGCTGGGCTTTCAAACCTGTAGCGACACGACCTGCGATCCGCCTTGGGCGAGCAAACTGGTGGTCGATGTCCCCGAGGCCGGAGTGCCGCGGGTGACCTTTGCTGATGGTCGGTATGCCGCGGCGGCTGAGAATCCGGCAACCTTGAGCCTGCCACCCCCCGTAAGTCAGCCACCTGCGGCCGGAAGCCCGCCGGCCGTGGCAGCGGCTGCTGCCGATGTCCCACCTGCTTCGGATAACCGAGCTCCGCTCTCCCTGCCCCTGGCGTTGGCCGCGGGGCTTCTGGGTGGCCTGATCCTCAACCTGATGCCCTGCGTGCTGCCGGT
>WTHB01000119.1 GCA_011523305.1 Planctomycetaceae bacterium
GTTGAAGGGTTTCAGCGGGCGAGTCTTGCCAAGGACACGACCGTTCCGTTGGACGGTGGGGGAACGCTGCGGCAGCGGTACCTGCCGCTTGATCGAGTCGGTGTCTGTGTGCCCGGTGGGGCAGCCGCCTATCCCTCAACGCTCCTAATGACGGTGGTGCCAGCGCAGGTTGCAGGTGTGCCCGAGATCGTGGTGGTGGCACCACCGACCCCGTTCGGCTCAGAGAATCACCATGTCCTGGCGACCTGTCATGAATTGGGAGTGACCACCGTCCTCCGCGCTGGTGGGGCACAGGCGGTGGCGGCGATGGCCTATGGGCTGGAAGGACTGCCACGGGTCGACATCATCGTGGGGCCGGGCAATCTGTTCGTGGCGTTGGCCAAGGAGTATGTGTACGGTGACGTCGCCATCGATTCGATTGCCGGGCCGAGTGAGATCGTGGTGGTTGCCGATGATGCGGGCAATCCAGAGACGATTGCTGCCGATCTGCTGGCCCAAGCCGAGCACTCACCCGGATCGGCAATCTTGCTGACGGCGAGTGAAACGCTGGCAGAGGCGGTGGAGGCTGCCGTGGGTCAGCGGTTGGCGGTGCTGGAGCGGGCAGAACTCACCCGGCAGAGCCTCGAGCGATTCGGCGCGGTGGTGGTGACCACGAGTGATGCCGAGTCAGCGGCGCTTGCAAATGAACTGGCAGCCGAGCACCTTTCCATTGACACGCGTGACCCTGAGGCAACACTTGCCGGCATTCGCCATGCGGGGGCAGCTTTTCTCGGGCCCTTTAGTCCGGTGGCGGCCGGTGACTATGCCGCCGGCCCGTCCCACGTGTTGCCGACCGGGGGGACGGCCCGCTTTGCTGCTGGCCTGTCAGCCAACCACTTTCTGCGAAGTGGCAGCGTGATTTCACTGGCTCAGGCCGACCTGGCGGAGATGGCTGCTGACATTCAGCTGCTTGCTGATACCGAAGGGCTGACGGCCCATCGCCGCAGTGTCGAGTCGCGGTTCGGCCACTGAGCCGCGGTGGCCTGCATCTGGGCATCGTGTGGTCCAGAAGTCTGTTTGGGCTGCCGTCCTGCCGCCAGGATCGTCCAGACGGTGTGGTGCTCATTTTTCGGGTGCAAACGCCTGGGCGAGCCTGCGGGGCTCGCACGGTTTTCGTGGGCTACACTTGCATAGTTGCCCCACCGGTCGATTTTTCGGAATTGAACGCTGCCCATGACCACCACCACTTCGTCCGCTGCTGCCCTCGTTCGGCCTGAGATTGCTGCCATCGCCGGGTATGTGCCGGGTGAGCAGCCGCAGGGGGGTGACTGGACCAAGCTCAACACGAACGAAAACTCGTATCCGCCGTCTCCCGCCGTGGCCGAGGCAGTGGCGGCTGTGTGTGCCGGTCGGACGCTTGCCAAATACCCTGATCCACTGGCCTCCCGCTTTCGGGAACACGCCGCTGAAGTTCTCGGGGTTTCTCCCGAGATGATTCTCTGCGGCAATGGCAGTGATGACATCCTGACGATCCTGGTGCGAGCCTATGTCGGAGTGGGCGAAGCCCTCCGGGTGCCGACGCCCAGTTACATCCTCTACCGAACCCTGGCGGAGATTCAGGGGGCGGTCTGTGACGAGGTGCCATTCACTGGCAACTGGTCGCTGCCTGATGCCTTCACTACGGCCGAGACTGCCGCCGGAGTTTCCGTCAAACTGGCAATCGTACCGAACCCCAATAGCCCGTCGGGCACGCTGCTGCCACCGGCGGACCTGCTGGCGGTTGCCCAGCAGTTGCCTTGTCCGCTGGTAGTCGATGAAGCCTACGGTGACTTTGGCGAGACCAACTGCCTTGACCTCGTGCGACAGAGCGATCGCGTGATTGTGACGCGTTCGCTGAGTAAGTCGTATGCACTCGCCGGCATTCGCTTCGGCTTTGCGGTCGCCCAGCCTGAGGTGATTGAACAACTCGGCAAGGTAAAAGATTCGTACAACTGCGATGCAATCGCCATCGCGGCGGCGACGGCGGCCATTGCCGATCAGGCCTGGCTTGCAGCGAATCAGGCGACGATCCGGGCAACCCGGAGCCGGCTCACCAGGGCTTTGAAGCAACTTGGCTTCGCGGTTGTGGAGAGTCAGGCCAATTTTGTCTGGTGCACCCATCCCACGCAGTCACACCGCGAACTCTACCAGGCCCTCAAGGCTCGGCAAATTCTCATCCGGTTCATGCAGTATGCCGGCTGGGGAGATGGGCTGCGGATAACCGTCGGCACCGATACCGAAATCGACACCCTACTTGCTGTTCTGCCTGAGTTGCTCAGGTAGGCCGTTCACTGAAGTACACCGCGAATACACGAGGAGGCTCCGTTGGCACGCTCCGCCACTGTCACCCGCGAAACCGCCGAAACCCAGATCAGCCTGACGGTCGATCTCGATGGTTCCGGGCAGGCCACGATCGAAACCGGTCTTGGCTTCTTTGATCACATGCTGACGCTGCTGGCCGGGCACTCTCTGTTCGACCTGACGATTCGCTGCGCAGGTGACCTGCATGTGGATGGCCACCACACGGTGGAAGATGTTGGTCGGGCGTTGGGAACCGCCGTGAAGGACTGTCTGGGTGACCGGCGGGGCATCCGCCGCTATGGGCACTCGATCTTGCCGATGGATGAGTCGCTGGTTACCGCCGCTGTTGATCTGGGCGGCCGGGCGTCCTGCTTGCTGGCGGTTGAGTTTCCCGTGCCTGCGATCGGTCACTTTGACGTGCAACTCGTCGAGGTGTTCTGGGAGAGTTTTGCAGCGACCGCTGGGGCGAACGTCCATGCGGTGCTGCACCACGGCAGCAACGCCCATCACATCGCCGAGGCAGTTTTCAAGGCAACGGCTCGGAGTCTACGGATGGCGGTTGAGGCTGATCCTCGACAGACCGGGGTGCCGAGCACCAAGGGCGTGCTGACCGATAGTTAGCGGGCTGCCAGAGTCAGCTGACGTTGCCGCCAGCTGATGGGCTACTCGTTGACGTAGGTCTCAAGGAAGCGTGCCAGGCTGTGGAAGTCACAGCCGCGTTCAACGTAGCGGACGACCGTGACCAGTGTGGTAGGGTCGACCAGCTCCTCAAACGGCACGTAGTTCAGGTCGAGCTGTCCCGAGACGCTCACCATCACGCCATTGAGACCCCGTTCGGCCAGGGCACGATAGCCGCCCACGCCGAGCTGGCTGCCCAGCATCACGTCAAAGGCATGCGGCTTGGAGCAGCGGGCCTCATAGCCGAGTTGTAGCCCGACCACCTTTCGGTTCTTGCCCGTCTGCCGCTCGTACTCATCCCCGACCAGTTTGGCAAACATCCGGCCAAGCTGGATCTGGGCGATGGAGATGTGCCCGTGCTCGTCCCGCGGTACGCCTTCAAGTTGTTTGCTCGGCAGGTATTCAGCCAGACCCTCTGCCAGCACGATGACGCCGTACTGTTTGTTTTCTTTCTCTTCACGAACCCGCATGGTTTTGACGATGCGGGCCACCACTTCTTCCACGTTCATCACCGGCTTGACCGTGGTCTGCCCTTCAGCATCGGTAACCGTTTCTTCGGTGCGGTATCTGCCGTGGATGTCCTCGACGCTGATGACGAGGCTGGCTTCCCCGGAGATGGCGGCCCCATAGGCCAGCCAGCCGGCACTGCGACCCATGGTCTCGCAGATGAAGTAGGCCCGGCCAGCGTCGGCGTCGTAGAGCAGGTTGCGGATTTCTCCACCAAGAAAATCGACGGCGGTGAAGTAGCCGAAGGTGAAGTCGATGCCCATGTAGTCATTGTCGATCGTCTTCGGGAGGTGAACGACCGGGATGCGGGGGGCATCAGCGGGCAAGCGGTCCTGATAGAGTTTGAACTTGTTGGCCGTCTTCAGGGTGTCATCACCGCCGATTGAGATCAGCGCCTCGACGCCGAGGGAACGCAGCCCCTCGTAGACATTCTTGAGCGGCTGAACCCGCTCGGCATCATCGAAGTGCTCGGGCGAGGAGATGTGCTTGCCTGGGTTGGTGCGGGCGGTGC
>WTHB01000037.1 GCA_011523305.1 Planctomycetaceae bacterium
AGCGCTGGTCTCCAAAACCAGAGGTTGCGAGTTCGATTCCCGCCGCCCCTGCTTGCTCACCGGCCCACACAGGCCGCGGGGGCTTGCGATCGACCGATGCTGACCCGTTCCCCGAAAATCGTCACAGTCGGCTGTTTTCCTGGGGGCGGTATTGGTAAAAGATGCGGTTGAACCGCTGCTCCTTTTCCCCACGACGTACAGGCAGAACGACCGAAATGGCAGGAACGCAACAACCCGCGGCGACCTTCTGGAGCCGGCTCCTCAGCTTTTCGCTCTACAAGCGACAGCAGGGCAGGGTCACCCGCCAGGTCACCTTTGCCGCCATCAGCCTGGCCATTGCCCTGGGGGTCTGGCGACTCGCGGCGCTTCTGCCGATCTGGATGGGCGGCGACGCCAATGCCTCGGTGGGTGACGACCTGGGACTGATGCGGTTTCTCGTGCCCGGCCTCCTTCTCGCCGCCGGCATTTGGTTCAGCTTTCGGCTCGTCAATACCCCCAGCGTGGCCGACTTCCTGATCGCAGTCGAAACCGAGATGACCAAGGTGTCGTGGCCGGCTCGCGATGAGGTCATTCGGAGTTCCCTCGTCATTATCTTCCTGATCTTCGCGTTGGCCGGCATTCTCGCCGTCTACGATCTCTTCTGGTGGTTTGTCCTTCGGGCATTGCAGGGCTGACCACCCCCTGTTCGTCCTCCCCCTTTGCCAGTTTGCAGGCTCCACCGACCGGATCTTTACCAATGCACGCTCCCGATGACCCCTCGACATCTGACCCGGCCCCCAGCGACGACCTGACGGCTGCCGACGTACCGGCCGCCGCTGCGGCTGACGCCCCTGAAGAAGGTCATGCCCCAGTGGCCGATGCACCGCCACCGAACGCGACTGATCAATCTGAGCCTGACGATGAAGACGAGGACGACGGCCCGGTTGAACTGGATGACCCTTTTTCTGGCAGTGAAGACGCCAAGCCGGTGATGGTCGACGGCGAGGAAGAAGAGGACGAAGCGGGCCAGCCCTCGATGGCCGACATGGACTGGTACATCCTCAAGGTGCAGAGCAACCGCGAAGATTCGATCCGCGACACGCTGATGCGACGAATTGCCATGCAGGGCATGGACAAGTGGTTTGGTGAGGTGGTGGTGCCCAAGGAGCAGGTCACCGAGTTCAAGGGGGGCAAAAAGCGAGTTGTCTGGAAGAAACTCTACCCCGGCTACATCCTCGTCAACATGGTGCTCAACGACGAAACTTGGTTCCTTGTGCGAGAAACGGGGGGCATCGGTGACTTCACCGGTGCCGCAGGCAAGCCGAGCCCGATGCTGCCTCAAGACGTTGCCAAACTGCTGCACAAGGCCGAAGAAGAAACGGCCGAAACACCCAAACTGAAGATCAACTTTAAAAAGGGCGACCGCGTCAAAATCAATGAAGGCACCTTCGAAAACTTTGAAGGCGAGGTTGAGCAGATCGACGAGTCCAACGGGCGGGTCACTGTCATGCTCAGCATCTTCGGCCGCTCAACCCCGGTTGACATTGAGTACTGGCAGATTGAGACGGTCTAGTTTCACGCGGACAAAGCCATCCATGGCCTTTGTCCGCTGAGGCGTTCCAGAGAAAAGCCAAGGTTTTCTCTGGAACGTGGCCGCCGCATCCAGCGGCGGGTGGACGGTTCCCGGCAGCCCCGCTGGCTGCGGCAACGGGATCCAAATGCCCGCTGTTTTCCGAGCGTCCTGCCCTCGCCTTTGACAAGGTCAAATTTCAGGGCATGATGTGAGGCCCCCCGTAGATATTGATTGACAGGAGCCGTTCGATGGCAAAGCAGGTTACTGGACAGGCGAAATTTCAGGTTCCCGGCGGACAGGCGACCCCAGCCCCTCCGGTTGGTACGTCATTGGGCCGATTCGGCATCAATCTCGGCCAGTTCGTTCAGCAGTTTAACGACCGAACCAAGGAAGCCGGCGGCATGCCAATTCCGGTTGTCGTGACCGTGTACAACGACCGCTCGTTTGATTTCGTCACCAAAAGCCCCCCGGCGGCCGCCCTGCTCAAGAAAGCCGCAGGGCTGGCGAAGGGCTCGGGCGTTCCCAACAAGACCAAGGTCGGTAAGGTATCCGAGGACCAACTCGATGAAATCGTCAAAATGAAGCAGGCAGATCTCAACGCCCGTGACGAAGAGCACGCCCGCCGCATGATTGCCGGAACGGCTCGCAGCATGGGAATTACCGTCGAAGGTTGATCACGCATCGAAATCTGCCATACTTTAAGATTCTTTCCGCCCTGAAGATCGGCCTGATCTTCTCCCCGGAGTGACTGCCCGGCTGGTTGGTGGTGACCAGGTTGGCAATCACCCGGCACCGACCACACCGTTTTTCCAACAATTCAGAACAAGATCATTTCCAAGGATTCCGACCGTGCCACTGACAAAACGGATGAAAGCCGCCCTTGCTGTGAAGCCGGCTGACGACACCCCTCTTCCCGTTGCGGAAGCGATTGAGGTGCTGAAGAAGTTTCCACCGACGAAGTTCGACCAGACCGTCGAGATCCATGTCCGCCTGGGCATTGACCCGAAACAGGCTGACCAGATCGTTCGTGGCTCAATCGTCCTACCCCACGGCATCGGCAAGTCAAAGCGGGTCGTTGTCTTCGCAAAGGGCAACCTCGCCGAAGACGCCAAGACGGCTGGCGCAGAAGAGGTCGGTGCCGAAGATCTGGCTAAGAAGATCAAGGACGGCTGGACCGATTTCGATGTCTGCATTGCTGCCCCCGACATGATGGGCTTGGTCGGCCCGCTTGGCAAAGTGCTTGGCCCCCGTGGCCTCATGCCCAGCCCGCGGGCTGGCACGGTGACAGCCGACATTGCCAAGACCGTTGCTGAATACAAGGCCGGCAAGGTGGAGTTTCGGAACGATCCCACTGGCATTGTCCACGCCGCTGTGGGCAAGGCGAGTTTCGATCCAGCCAAACTGGCCGACAACATCAACGCCTTCATTGAACACATCCGTGGCATGCAGCCGAACGCAGTCCGCGGCCAGTACATCAAGACGGTGGCCATTTCTGCCACCATGTCACCCGGGGTGATGGTCGCCGCCTGAGCGACTGCCTCCGCCCCACTCAATTACAACCTCCGGCCCAACCAAAAATCATGAGTAAACTCGTCAAGAACATGATGATGCAGGACCTGCAGTCACGGCTTCAGGATGTCGGCGAAGTATTTGTCATCAGTCTGGGTCAGCTTGACGCCCAGAAAACGACCGAACTGCGGCTCGCCCTCCGGAAGAAGAACATCAGCCTGCAGTTAGTGAAAAACAATCTCGCTCGCCGGGCACTGGCTGAATCGCCCTTGGCACCCGCATTGGAAAACCTCGGCGGCATGCTCGCCCTCTGCTGGGGTGGAGAGGATGTCGTTGACCTCGCCAAGGAACTAAACCGGTTCACCGAGGAAGCCGGGTTCGAGGCTATCGAGTGCCGCGGTGGGGCAATGGACGGGACGCAACTTGAGCCTGACGACCTGAAGCGGGTCGCCAAGTGGCCCTCCCGACTCGAACAACTGTCGATTCTTTCTGGTCAACTCTGCTCAGTCGGCTCGACCATCAGCGGTCAACTCCTGGGCGGAGGCGGCACGCTGGCCGGCCAACTGGCCAGCCGGATCGACGACCTCGAAAAGGCTGGTGGCGACGCCGAGCCAGCGGCCTGACCACCGCGGCCTGGCTGACGACTTCGAAATCGTCAGCAGGGCAATTGGTCAAGCCCAAATTTTTTGGGTCTAGGCAGCGAAGAAATTCGTGGTAAATAGAAAGGCCCGTGTTTTCGCCGTCCCCGTCGCCCCGACGGATCGGAGCTGGCGAGCCCACGGTAGGAAAAACAACCGCGGAACCCCCGGTACATTGGCGTGACGGGACGCGGACTGAGGCAAGAAGTTCATTAATTCGGAATGCCAACCGGCACCGGTTTCTCGAGGGAAAGGATCGCGATCGATGGCAACGGCTGAAGCAACAG
>WTHB01000008.1 GCA_011523305.1 Planctomycetaceae bacterium
GTGAGTAATCAGTTGAAGGTGTTCGTCTTCGCCGACGCGATCAGGAGCCAAAATCATGCCGGTGAAGCGTCACAGGCTGCCCTGGTGGGAGCGTAATGGTTATGGAGGTGTCCTGCCACCTGACGGTGAGTGTTTGTGGGCTTCGCGGGCCACCGCGAAGAACGGCCTCTTTTAGTGCTCCGTCCTTCCAACGAATATCGACGGTGTAGTCGCCCCGGGCTCGTAGGCCGGTGACGTGCCCGGTTGGCCAGCGGTCGGTGGGCAGCGCGGGAAGCAGGCGGAGGCCTTCCCCGTGGCTATGCAGAAGCATCTCTGCGACTGCCGCAGTCGCGCCGAAGTTGCCATCGATCTGGAAGGGAGGATGGTTGTCCCAGAGATTTTCAAGGGTCGAGCGAGTGAGGATTGCATGCAGGTTGTCGTAGGCGGCAGCGGAATCAGCAAGCCGCGCAAACATGCCGATGGTCCAGGCTCGGCTCCAGCCAGTTCCAGCGCCTCCTCGTGCAAGTCGTCCTTCGAGGGTCTTCAACACGGCCGACCGCATCGACGGGTTATTGTCGAGATCAATCTGATTGCCGGGAAACGCTCCCAGCAGATGAGAGATGTGTCGATGTCCCGGGCTGCGTTCTTTGAACGGCAGTCGCCACTCCATCAGGCGGCCGTCAGCTGCTACCTGAGGTCGGTAGACCCGGGGCATGATGGTGGCGACCTTTTGCACCAGAGGTTCGCGTTCTTTCCCGAGGACAGCGGCCGCCTCGAGGTAGTCGCTGAAAACCTGCAGCACCATGAATTGGTCGTAACTGGTTCCTGCCGAAAGCGAGGCGGCAACTTCGTTGCCGGTCGCATCGGTGAACAGGAATGTGTTTTCGGGCGAGCTGGCAGGTCGGGCCATCAGGCTGTTGTCAGGACCGGGAATCAACCACGAGTCAACGAACTCAACGGAAGCGGTCAGCAGGTCCCAATTCGCCGCCAGAATTGCCGGGTCGTTGCTGAACCGGTAGTGCTCGAGGATGTGAAAGGTCAGCCACTGCCCTCCAAAGAACGAGCCAGCCCAGCATGGTCGCCCTCCCATCAGGCGGGCGTGCCCCCAGACGTCGGTGGAATGCCCCATGCACCAGCCTCGCATGCCGAGTCGTCTCGCCATGTCCTGCCCGCTCGGTTGAAAGAGCCGAATCAGGTCGATAAGTGGCTGGTGTAGTTCGCCGAGATTGGTGGTTTCGGCGGGCCAGTAATTCATCTCCAGGTTGATGTTGAGGTGGTAGTCGGAACCCCATGGTGCGTCCAGGTATGGATTCCAGATGCCCTGGAGGTTGGCAGGGAGGGTGCCGGGACGTGAGGCGGCGATCAGTAGGTAGCGGCCAAGCTGGAAATAGGTTTCGATCAGATCAGGGTCGTCGTGCCTGCCCTGTTTGAGCCGATCGAGTCGCTTCCGGGTTGGCTGGCGGCGGACAGCCTCGGCAGTTGTGCCACAATCAAAACTGAGGCGATCAAAGAACTGCCGGTGGTCGTTGATGGCAGCTTGCTTCAGGTCCGCGAAGGAGGTTGCACGCACTGCGTCGAGAGTTGTCTTCGCACGCACTTGCCAGCCGTCGGGAAGCGGCTGGCTTACGTTCTGGCGGTTGAAGTTGGTGGCTACTGTCTGATACAGCGTGATCGCGCGTGCCTGTTTGATCTGGATGTGCCCGCCGGTGGCAGCGCTCTTCGTCGGCTCAGCGACTCGTACCCGGCTGACAAACTGCGTGCCGTGCTCTCCCGAGCCAGAGCCACGCAGGACAAGGTCGCCATCCTCGATGCTCCCACCCTCCATGCCAATGCGGAGGTCAACTGGCGTGTCGGACGTGATGTGAATGGCAATCAGATCGTGCGGACGGCTGGCGAAAACCTCCTGCGTGATCGTTGCGCCATTGCTCAGCGTCGAGACCGTGCGGGCGATGCCGGTGTTGAGATCGAGTGACCGCTGGGTGTGGAGGACCGGTTGCGACTCGCCATAGGTGAGATTCAGCCAGCCGACCCGCTGGTAACTGTATGGATTCCGCTTTTGGCTGCCGGCCTCAGAGATCTCCTGGGCAAAGTGTTTTTCGGCGGCGGCAAACTCGCCGGCCGCTTCGAGTCGGCGGACGTCCTCCAAAGGCCCGCTAAGATCCTCGGCCATGAACATCGGCCCGTGATTGGCCCAAATGGTTTCTTCGTTGAGGAGGATTTGCTCGTTCGGGAACCGCCCGTACGGCATGGCACCGAGGCGACCATTTCCGACCGGGTAGGCCACCTCAAAGTCAAAGGCTGGGCCGTCATCCCAGATGAGGCCAGTCGTGTCAGGTGGCGAGGGCGTTTCTGGCCGGGGAGTCGTGGGGCCGCCGGCCGGCTGCCGCAGGGCAGCGGCGACGGTTTCGGCAATGATCGTTGCACCAGCGGCATTGGGATGGACCTTGTCAGGGAAGTGCTCTGGGTGCGCGGCGAGCGGGGTGTAGCAGTCAATACCCGCAGCTTCCGATCGACTGATGACCGCATCGAGGTGGGGAATAACCTCGTGGAGCACAACGGCATTGCTGATGCCCCAGCGTCCCGGGAAGGCCGGAACCGGCTTGCAGAGCCAGATCGTCGGATGGCTCGAAAGGTTCCGAAAGGTCTCAATCAGGTTGGTGGCATCAGCGATGAAGCGTCCCTTGCGTTTCCAGTTCTGAGGTTTGCAGTCGTTGGTGCCGAGCATCAGGACGACGACATCGGGTGCAAAGCGTTGGGCTTCCTGGAACTGTGGCGTCTTTGTGTAAGGGGCATCGCCGGTTCGCAGGAGCGTCGTTCCTCTGACGCCGAAGTTTCGCACCTCCCAGCCAGGCCCGAGCATGCGGCCCAGTTGCGCCGGGTAGGCATGTTCTTCACGGTTCTCGATGCCAGCCCCGAAGGTGATGCTGTCGCCAACGCAGGCCACTTTGATCGGGGGACTGTCAGCAGCTGCGGCATGGCCTGGAACAGCCCACATGCCCCAGAGGCAGGTGGTGACAACAAAGACCTGGCGGAGGCAATGCACGGGGAATGGTTCGCTGGGGATTGGGAAGCAGGCTAGCCTGCGGTCGGCAGCCAGTGCCGCACGGTGCGGAGACCGGCCTCTGCTGACCGCTCAGGCCAATATTCCAGCCCAATGTAACCTGCATAGCCCGTCTTACGGATGGCCTCAAACAGCCAGGGGTACGAAAGTTCTCCATCGTCCAGTTCCCGCCGTCCCGGGCAGCCAGCGGCATGGAAATGGGCAATCTTGTCGATGTGCTGTCTGAGGGTTGTGGTCAGGTCGCCCTCGCTGATTTGCTGGTGATAGAGATCGAATGTCACCTGGACGTTTGGGCTGTCCACTTCATCGATGATCGCAAAGGCCTCATCGCTGCGGACAAGGTAGTACCCCTGATGGTCGACTGTTTCATTGAGTGGCTCGATGCCGAGGACGACCCCGCTGTTCTGGAGGATTGAGGCTGCCTCGCGGAGGCCTGCCACGAGGCTGGCGTGCTGCGCCTCGCGGGAGAGGGTCGGGCAGGCATCCCCAACCTGGGAAATCAGCGTCGGGCAATTGAGCCGCTGTGCCACTGCAACCGACTCAGCAAGCCCCTGGAGATATTCCTCGCGGCAGGCGGGATCGACGAGGCTGACGAATCGGGTGCAACAGGCTGCGATCTGCAACTGGTGGAGGTCGCGAAGTTCGAGGAGGTGATCAAGGTCTTTCTCCCACCACTTCCAGAATTCAAATGCCGAATAGCCGCAGTCAGCAACTGTCTGCAAGGCAGTTTCCAGGGGAACGCTTTCCAGCACGGCATCAATACAGACAGAGAGATTCATCGGCATGATGTGCACCTAGTGAGAAAATGGGGTGAGGACGCTGAAGTTGGCGCAACTGATGTAGATCGCAAACACAAGCAGGATCAACAACAGGCCGACTGGTTTGGCAGAGGGCCAGGGAGTCAGGTCGACTGCCCCGCTGTTAGGCTGAATGAACTCGTCGCTGCGGGGCTTGATTTCACCAATCACCAGCATGAGCACAAGAAGCCAGCAGAAGACCAGCCCCAAGAAGTGAAACTCGTGCATCGAGGCAACGATGCGATCGAGTGGTGGCAGGAAATAGCCGGCAGGAATAAGCAGAAAGCCAGCCAGCAGGCCGATTTTGGCCGCCAGCGGCGGTGCCCTTCGGGAAAGCATGCCGACGAGTACCACCGAGAAAATGGGAATGAAATAGATGCCGTTCATTTTCTGGAGGTAGCCAAAAATACTTTCCGTTTGTGCTAGCAGCGGGGCGATGATCATCGCTGCGATTGCAATCGTCCACCCGAAAATGACTCCCGACCGAACGACAGACCGGTCACTTGCCTGCTTTGCGAAGACGTTTTTGAACAGCCCCAGGCTGAAGAGGGTGCAGGCGCTGTTGAGAGCTGAGTTGAAGCTTGAGAGAATCGCACCGATCATCGCTGCGGCAAAAAAACCGGTGAAAGGGCCCGGAAGGGTCCGCTGAACCAGTAGGCCATAGGCGTCGTCGGCCTTGATGCCCTCAGCCTGAAACATGGAAAAGGCGATCATGCCGGGAAGCACCAGATAGAGCGGGCCAAGCAGTTTGAGCCCGCCGGTCAGGAGGACACCCTTCTGGCCCTCTGCGAGGCTGCTGGCACCAAATGTTCGCTGGATGATCTGTTGGTTAGTTGTCCAATAAAACAGGGTAAGCAGGAACACGCCGGAGAAGATCGTTGAGAATGGCACGGACGAGTTGGCCGTGCCGACTGAGTTGAACCGACTCGCCTGCTGTTCGCGGAGGACGCCGATGCCGCCCAGCAGTCCGGCATCACCACCAAGGTCCGCGAGTCCGAAGGCGGTGATCATGAGCCCCCCGATAAGGAGTCCAATGCCGTTGAGGGTGTCTGAGACAGCCACGGTGCGGAGGCCACCGAACAGGGCGTAGATCGAGCCGGTGATGCCCACCAGCCAGACAATCAGCCACAGGGCGAGTGTATCGGGGGCGATGCCAAGCCTGGCGGGAAACGATCCCAGCATGGCGGTGACGTCAAGGATGCCGATCATCCCCTTGGCTCCCGTGTAGAGGATGATTGGCAGAAGGATCACAACGTAGGCAGACAGAAAGATCAGATTGGTGATGACCTGGGTCTGATGGTCGAAACGGATTTCGAGGTACTGCGGGACGGTCGCCACTCCACTTTTCAGAAATCGGGGGAGGAAGAACCAGGCCATGAAGACGAGGGAGATCACCGAGACGACCTCCCAGGCCATAACGCAGAGTCCGTCGAGATAGGCTGCCCCGTTAAGGCCGACCAGTTGTTCCGTGGAGAGGTTGGTCAGCAGGAGTGAGCCGGCGATCAGCGGGAACGTGAGTGACCGTCCCGCAAGGAAGAAGCCTTGGCTGCTGGCATGGTCATCCCTGCGGGTGAGGAGCCACGTGAGGAAGCCGACCAGTCCGGTGAAAAACAGGAAGGAGAGGAGCGTCATGAACATGGCTGCCAGTGCCTGCAAGAGTGGCTGGGAAAAGTGAATCGAGACAACTCAGAGGAAAGTCTAATGCGAACAGTAAGGGTTGTGAGTAGCCGCGCTTTGTGAGCCCAGCGCTGGTCTGCTTGTGATGGTTGCGACAGTTCGCCGGGCTGGGACATCGCCTGTGTAGGCGGTCTGTGCAGCATGACGACACGCAAGCAGCTAAGGTGCATTCTCAGGCGGGGGAAATGTCATGAAGTGCGTGTTGTGTGTAATTGTCGGTGTGGTGGCGATGGCTGGTGTGGCCGGGGCGTCAGAAGTGTTGCCTGCGGTCGACCTGACGGGCTTTCAGCCGTTGCGGGCTGGGCTTGAAGACTCCGATATTCCTCTTCAAGCCGTTGGGTACAGCAACCTTTCCGCCCGACGCTTCTACATCACCGGCCTCTGGGGGCCGTCGTTCGCGAATATAAACGTTCCTGATCGCACAAGCCGAAACACCTCAGCCACCATCTTCACCGCCGGCATCGCAGGCGGCATCTCGCTGGAGCGGGAGCGTGGAAGGCTTCGGTTGGAAGTTGAAGGGTTAGGCCGTGACTACTACAGCGCGAGTGTGGATGCGGTTCCCGGCATTCGTGAAGTCATTGTCAATAACTGGTCAGTCACAGGGAACATCTGGCGAGACTTTATGTTTACGGAGCGACTGGGGTGCTACGGTGGTGGTGGCATTGGTGGTGGTGGCTACCGCCTCGGCGCGGCCTCAGCAACGTCAACCACGTACGGTGATTTGCTGGGAGCATTCGCCTGGCAGGCTGGTGGTGGCCTGATCTTTGAGGTCGATGATCAGATCACACTCGATGTAAGTTACCGCTACTACTCGCTGGGGGCCATAAAGTCGAGGCCGAATACACTCGCAACAGAATTCTCAGCCAGCCAGGTGCTCTTCGCCCTGCGTGTTTTTGAGCCATTCCGGGCTCTGCGACGATAAGAGCGGCGTCAGTGTTAGCGAACGACCGTGGCGGCTGTCTGGTGTCGCTCGGGTGAGAATGAATCCAGTGGCTGCTGGGGTGATTCGCCGCAGATGAGATCGGCAATGGCAACTGCCGTGCCGGTTGAAAGATGGAGCCCGGCCCGATGGTGTCCCGTTGCCAGCCAGCCGTTGGCGACGTCAGGCAGTTGGCCAATGGTGGGTAGCCCGTCGGGAGAGCCGGGGCGGAGGCCTGCCCAGGTTGCCTCTGGCGCAGCGAATGATAGGTCTGGCAGGATGGCTTGCAGCAGACTTCGCAAGTGGTTGAGGGCCGGTGCTGTTGTCGAGGCATCGAAGCCCGCGTCCTCAAGCGTCGAGCCAACAAGGAGGCGTCCGTCGGCGCGGGGAATCAAATATTCAAACCCGGCGCCAAGGTTGATCACCCGGTGGAGGAGCCCCGGTGCAGTTCGCTGCAGCAGCATCTGACCACGCCAAGGCCTGGTGGGAATGCTGAACCCCAGCGGGGCCAGCAGGCCTTCCGACCAGGCACCACCAGCAATGCAGACAAAGTCGGCCGTGAGTGAGTCGGGGCCGGTGCCAGAGGGCTGAAGCCTGACCGCCGCGATGCGGCCCGCTGTCGTCTCAAACTCCCTCACGCAGCCGCCGTCGAGCAGTTCAACGCCGCGGGCCAGACAGGAGGCCCGCAAGGCGGCTAGGTGCCGAGGTGGTCGCACCTGAGTTTCATCAGGAAGCAGGTAGCCCCCCCGGACGAAACCACTGGCAACAGCCGCGGCAAGCGCCGGCTCGAGGGTCGCGATTGTGTCAGTGGGTAGCGGTTCATGGCGGACGCCCAGCCGTTGCCAGCGCAGAACGTCGTCGCGAAGTTCCGCGGCCGTGGGTGCTGAGACGTCGAGGGCCAGGGTGCCGCAACAGCGGAAGCCAGTATCGATTCCGGTTTCATCACGCAGATCTGCCGCCCACCTGTGATGGAGGCGGTCGCTGGCCCAGGTCAATTGCTCAAGCGGAGATAGGCCAGGTGGGAGAGTGTCGCTGGAAGGCTGAGCCGGAAAGATACCGCCTGCCGCCCACGAGGCCGAGGACTGGATCGGATCGCGGCTGACGACAGTCACCGCCAGGCCCCGGCTGGAGAGTTCGCGGGCGATCGACAGGCCGATGACGCCGCCTCCAACAACGCAGCAGTCAGGCATTCGTCGCAACCTGTGGGCTGTCGGCGATGTTGACCCAGACATGGACATGGGGCGCGCCGCGGAAGTGCCAGACAAAAGCGGGGCCTTCCAGCCGCCAGTTGTCCCAGACCCCGTCACCGCCGAGATCGCCTTGTCGATAGAAGACCATGCGGCAGGCCTCCAGCCCGCCCTGGGCGGCGAGGCATCGCTGGACTTCAGCTTGGTCGGTCCCGCGGAACGGCTCCAGGAGCAGGGTCAGCACGCGGTCGAGTTCGGCACGCTGGTCGGCACTGAGGTCGGCGACCGAGAGGCCGGGCCGCCGGGTCGCGCCAGGGAACCCAATCGCATTTTCCTTGGGGGCCCGTTGCACCAGGGCGGCTGCTCGCTGGTGGCCGTCGAGCATGGCGAAGACTTCGTTGGCGGCCATAGCCTGGGGCCAGAAGACGTTGCCGGGGTGCCCGGGCTCTTCCTTGAAACTGCCCGTGTCGTGTCCGTAGAAGATCGGCCCGCCGAAGGCGACATGGTCAGCTGAGTCACCGTCGCAGCGAAGGGTCATGTGCCGGCCGGTCAGCAGGAACTGAAAACGGCCCGAGCCTGGATTGCCGAGAAGGGCAATGCTCTGGCCAAAGCCGAAACCACCGCAGTCATCCTCCAGTTGGCGGTCAAATCGCGGCTGCCATTCTGGGGTGATCAGCGATTCGAAGATTTCGCGAACGAGTCCCTGCTGCGCGGTGGTGAAAAAGTCGCTGGCAATTTCAGGTTGGCTGGCCTGCCAGTTGTTGGCCACGCGAGTGCGGAGGAGGCCGAACTTCGGATGGTGGTAGTCCCAGGGAAAGCAGACCTGTGAACGCTGGGCGGGAGTCAGGGACGCATGAAGCTGGCCTGCCAGGGTTTCAGCCGTCGGCGTGCTCGCCGGTTCAGCTGCAAAGAGTTCAGGCCGTGTGCCACCAGGGATGAAGGCTGCCACGCCGGCAGCCGATGCGGTGTGGAGAAAGCGGCGGCGTGACGGGTGGACGAATGGAGATTGGGCCATGGAAACTCCTTGGCAAACGAGAAGGTGGTCGTCAGCGGGTTGTCGCGGCAGTGCAGACAGCGGTGTGTCGATCGGTGCGGTGGAACCGGATCCGTATCCTCTATCCTATCACGCGGCTGCCCTTCGACTCAGCGCCGGCGTTGGCAGCCGGGGCAAAACCATGTGGATCGCTGGGCCTGCACGATGCGGCGGATGGTGGCCCCGCACCGCGGGCAGGCGGCATCGGTCTGGCCGTAGACTTGATGGCACCGCTGAAACCGGCCTGGCCGGTTGTCAGCCGTGCGATAGGTTTCGTCACCAATGGAGGACCCTTCCAGTCGGATGGCCCGTTGCAGAATGCGGCGGCAATGGCGGGCAAGACTGTCGCAGACCGCCCGGCTGAGCCGGCAGCAACGGCTGCGCGGGTCAACTCCGGCAGCAAACAGAATCTCGGCAGCGTAGATATTTCCGATGCCTGCTGTCACCCGCTGATCGAGCAGGGCTACCTTGATCGACCGCTGAGACGCATGGATGGCCTCGTAGAGCCAGTCGCCCCGCAGGCTCAGGGCGTCGGGGCCGATCAGCGGTGGGCCGCAGCGAGTTGCGAACGTGGCGGCATCGAGCAACCGAATTGTGCCCAGGCCCCGGCGATCCCAGAAGGTCAGCGGGGGCCCACCTGCCTGAAACTCGACGATCAGCCGCACGTGCTGCTCGGTTGGCGGCGGCACCCGGAGCAGCAGGCCGGTCATGCGGGGCTCGATCACCAGGCGAGCGGATGCTGACGCCCGCGAGGGCCGGAGATGGAGCACCGCTCGCTTCCCAACCCGTTCAATCGCCTCGATGCGTTGCCCCAGCAGTTCCGTCGCCAGCCGCCGGGGGGGCGGGCTGATTGGGCTTGGCCGCCGGGTCCGGCGTGGGGTCGCGACGCTGACGATGGTCTGACCGATCACGTCGCCAATGCCGCGGCACATCGTTTCGACTTCGGGGAGTTCAGGCATTGGGGGCAGCACCAAAGCGGGTGCGGGAGTTGGCAGAGGGTCGCAGTGGCGGCATGGAGGCTACAATGGAAGAGCGGCGACACGCTACCGAATGGTAGGCTGTGCCGACTCGTTGTCCTGTTCCCGCCAGCCTCGTTCCGGAGTTTTTCATGTCCTCTGCGACAGCCCCCGGCCAGCCCCTTTCCCAGGTGCCCGACCAGCTCGGCCGTTTCGGCCAGTTTGGGGGGCGGTATGTCCCAGAGACGCTGTCGGCAGCCCTCGATCAGTTGCAGCAGGCCTATGACGACGCCCTGGCTGACCCGGCCTTCGCCCGCGAGCTCGACGACCTGCTGGGGGCTTTCGTGGGACGGCCCACCCCCCTGCTCTTCGCCCGGCGGCTGACAGAGCTCGCCGGTGGCGGCCAGATTTACTTCAAGCGGGAAGACCTCAGCCATACCGGTGCCCACAAGATCAACAACACCCTGGGCCAGGCGCTTCTGGCCATGCGGATGGGCAAGCGGCGAATCATCGCGGAAACGGGCGCCGGCCAGCACGGTGTCGCCACCGCCACCGCCTGTGCCCGGTTTGGCCTCGAGTGCGCCGTCTACATGGGGGCGGAGGATGTTCGTCGACAGTCCCCCAACGTTCGCACGATGCGGCTGATGGGGGCGGAAGTGCGGCCGGTCGAGAGCGGTTCCCGGACGTTGCGAGATGCCATCAATGAGGCAATGCGTGACTGGATGGCTTCCGTCGAGACCACGCACTACATCATCGGATCGGTTGTGGGGCCGCATCCTTTCCCGCGGATCGTCCGAGATTTTCAGTCAGTGATTGGTCGGGAGACGATCGACCACTGCCAGCGGCTGTTTGGACGGCTGCCAGACACGGTGGTGGCCTGCGTCGGTGGTGGCAGCAACGCCGCCGGCATGTTCTATCCCTTTGTCGACCACGCTGATGTGCGACTGGTTGGGATTGAGGCCGGCGGGCGATCGAGCGGCGAGGGCGAGCATGCCGCGCCGCTCAGTTACGGCACGCCGGGTATCCTCCATGGCAGCCTCAGCTATGTGCTGCAGGATACCGACGGCCAGACGGCTGATGTGCATTCGGTGTCGGCCGGTCTTGATTACCCCGGTGTTGGTCCCGAGCACAGTTACTGGCGGGACACGGGCCGGGTGGAATACACCAATGTCACCGATGCTGCCGCCCTCGAAACCTTTGATACGGTGGCACGGCAGGAGGGCATTCTGCCGGCGCTTGAGACATCGCACGCCCTTGCCTGGGCGGTTGAAGAAGCGGCTCGGATGCAGCCCGACCAGATTCTGGTCGTCTGTCTCTCTGGCCGTGGTGAAAAGGATGCCGCCGAAATCGCCCGCCTGCGTGGGCAGACTGAGGCAGCTGATTGAGGGGCGGCTTCTCGGGTTCCGGTTCTTTCCCACCCGTCTATTCACATCGCAACAGGATGACACCATGGCCACAGCAACCGATGGAAAGAGCACAGGAATCGCCGCAGTGCAACAGGCGTTTGCAGCGTGTGCAGCGGCGGGGCGGCGAGCGGTCGCTCCCTTTGTCACGGCCGGTGACCCCGATGTCGAGACGACACTGGCGGTGCTTCAGGCCCTTGACCGGGCTGGGGCAACGATCTGCGAACTGGGGGTGCCCTACAGCGACCCGATTGCCGATGGGCCGGTGATCCAAGCGTCGTACACCCGTGCCCTCGCCTCGGGCATGACTCTCGACAAACTCTTCGAACTGGCCAGCCGAGCCCGCCAGACCATTTCGATGCCCCTGCTGGCGATGGCAAGTTACTCACTCATCTACCGGATCGGCATCGATGCGTTTGTCAGCCGAGCGGCGGCCAGCGGGCTGGCCGGCTTCGTGGTGCCCGATCTGCCGCTGGAAGAATCAGATGAACTCGACGCGGCCTGCCGCCGCGAAGGCCTTGTCCTCGTTCGGCTGGTCACGCCGACAACGCCTCCTGCGCGGGCGGAGGCGATTGCAGAGCGTTCGACTGGCTTTCTCTACTGTGTGTCGGTGGCGGGAGTAACCGGAGAACGCACCGCCCTGCCGGCTGGGTTGATCGACCGGATTGCCTGGCTGCGGGAGCGAACCAGCGTGCCGATTCTGGTCGGCTTCGGAATTTCTGGACCGGAGCAGGCCCGCGAGGTCTCTCAGGTTGCTGACGGTGTCATCGTCGGCTCGGCAGTTGTTCGGCAGATTGAGGCGGCTGCACCAGCCGCGGCCATGACCCAGGCGGTTGAGCAGTTTGTCGGAGAACTGGTAGCCGCCTGCGAAACTGCCTAGCCGCCTGCGAGATTGCCTGAGCAGATCTGGGTCCCCGCGGGACTCGCCTGACGTCGGAGGTGTTGGCGGCATGTGGGGCGGCTCGTCAGGCTGGCCGTTCCAGGGAGTCCAGCAGTTGCGCGGGCCAGGGAGGGTCGTAGCGGCAGCCCGCAACTGGCAGGCCCGCCCGCACGAGGACGCTGATTGCCTCGTGAACCGGGCCGCGGCGTGTGGCCAGGACGCAGCGCAGGGCATGCGTGTCGAGCACCTCGGTGCTGGTGGCGATGTGGCCAATGGCCTGGGCCGCCTGATGGGCTGCATCCGGGCATGCAATGCGAACCTGCCAACTGCTGACCTCGGGATAGGCGTCCGGTCGACACGGACCGGCCCGCAGCAACCGACCCTCGCTGAGGACAAGCAGATCGCTGAAGCCGGCAGGAACCTCGGCATCGTTGTAGGCCGCCACCACGACCCGGCCAACGAGGTGGGCTGCGTTGACCAGGTCCTCCACGAGCCGCTGGCCGGGGGGATCGAGATCTGCGGCGGGATTGTCGAGGAGCAACACCGCTGGATCGTGCAGCAGTGCGCGGGCCAGCAGCAGGCGTTTGCTCTGCCCTGCCGGCAGGGTGTCGATGCGGCTCCCAGCGAGGGCCGTGAGGCCGACGGTCTCGAGGCTTTGCGCGACAGACGCGGCGAGACGGTGCCCGCGGAGCCCACCGGAGGCTGCAAAAAGCTCCAGGCACTCATCAACGCGAATGGTCGGCCAGGCAGGGAGTCCAGCTGGCACGTAGCCCACGACCTTGCGAACAGCTGTGGGGCTGGTGGCGGCGTCATTCCCGTCGATGCGGAGGGTGCCCGCCTGCGGTGGAATCGCCGTGGCAAGTGTTTCCAGCAGGCTTGTTTTGCCGGCGGCTGTCCGGCCGATGACGGCTACTGTCTGGCCGGCATGAATAGTGTGGGAGAGCCGGTCAAGAACCACGGCTCCGAGTCGCTCAACGGTGAGGCGGTCGCACTCAATCATGCATGGTGACTCGTGAACCCGGTTGGACCGAAGTTGGCTGCTGCGGACGTCAGGATGTGGCTGCAGCGTTGTCGGCGTGCAGCCGCTGAGCCGTCATCTCGATCGCAACAAGCATGCCCTTCGCCTTGTTGACGGTTTCCTCAAACTCTTTTTCAGGCTGACTGTCGGCAACAATCCCCGCCCCTGACTGCACATAGGCATGGTCGCCGGTGACGACAATGGTCCGCAGGGCGATGCAGGTGTCCATCGCGCCGGTGAAATCGATGTAGCCCACGGCCCCCGCATACGGGCCGCGTTTGTTTGGCTCCAGCTCATCGATGATTTCCATCGCCCTGATTTTCGGCGCTCCTGATACCGTGCCGGCCGGGAGACAGGCTCGGAGTGCATCGAAGGCCGTCGCCCCGGAGAGCAGCCTGCCGGTGACGTTGCTGGTGATGTGCATGACATGGCTGTACCGTTCTATTGCCATGACATCAGTCAGTTCCACGGAGCCGACCTGAGCCACGCGACCGACATCATTCCGGCCAAGATCAATCAGCATCACATGCTCGGCCCGCTCTTTCGGGTCTGCCAGCAGGCCGGCGGCGAGTTCAGCGTCTTCCTGGGGTGTCTTGCCCCGGGGCCGCGTCCCGGCCAAGGGCCGGACTGTCACCTGTTCATCGACGACCCGCACCATGATTTCCGGCGAGCTGCCGACAAGCGTCACGGCCGGTGTGCGGAGGTAGAACATGAACGGGCTGGGGTTGACGACCCGGAGGGTGCGATAGAGTTCCAGCGGGGGCGCTGTGAAGGGAACGGCCAGCCGCCGGCTGAGCACCACCTGGAAGATGTCACCGGCCAGGATGTAATCGATGGCTCGGTTGACCGCCTTGAGGAAGTCGTCCTGGGAGCGATTGGCCACCGTGGTGTCGTTGTCGAGCAGGGTCAGTTCCGGCAGGCTGCCGATGTCATGCAGGGGCGGCCATGGCTGGGTGCTCTGCAGTTGGTTGATCGTGGCATCGACCCGGGCAGCTGCAGCCTCGTAGGCAGCAGTGATGCCAGCAGGACTGGTGTCGGTGATCGCTGCCAGCACCACGACGTCAATCGTCTTGGAGACATGGTCGAACACGACGAGGCGGTCATAAAAGGCAAAGCTGATGTCGGGCAGGCCGAGGTCATCCGTCGGGACGTTGGGAAGATGTTCGACGTAGCGGATGGCGTCATATCCGGCGTAGCCGATGGCTCCGCTGGTAAAGGGCGGCAGCTCAGCGAGGCGGGCCGGGCGGAATTCGGCCATGCGCTGCTCAAGTTCGGCCAAGGGGTCGGTTGCAGTGAACTCTTCCAACCCACCTCCGCTGCGACTGATGGTGATCTGTTCTCCCCGGGCTTCAAATCGAAGGAAGGGGTCAGCGCCGAGAAAACTGTAGCGGCCGACCTTCTCGCCTCCAATCACGCTTTCGAACAGGCAGCCGTCACTGCCGGCGTCGATTCGGGCGAAGGCCGACAGCGGAGTCAGGCTGTCGGCGAAGATCCTGCGGTAGACGGGGACGAGGTTTTTCGTGCCCGCAAGGGCGGCGAATTGCTCGCGGTCCGGAAGATGCGACATGAGTGAAGGTGGAGATGCCGGAGCGAAAGTGGCCAGCCGCGGCCACCTTTTGGAGGTTGTAGTTTAGCAGACGGCCGAAACGGTCCACCATCGTCGCCGGGGTGTCGTCGCCCGATGCCAAAATGTCGACGCGACGGGGCGATTTCACGACCAGCCCCGATGTCTGCGGTCGCCTGCCATGGGATGAAATCAGGACTGAAAGCGGCTGCTTCCCGCAGTTGGCATCCTGCGGAGGGTGGGCAACTGCTATGATCTCTCTGTGCGGTCGTAATGCGGTGCCGTCGGAGAGCCGACGCCACCAGCGACCGAGTGGTCGTGTTGTCGGAGAGGTCATTCATGCGGTGTCAGCAGTGCGAGAAACAGGCTATGTTTCACATCACCGAGTTGGAGACGGGCGATGTCCGGGAAATCCACCTCTGTGAAGACCATGCCCGTGTCTACCTCAACCAGGCCGAGGGTGAGGGGCAGGCTGATGAAGCCGGAGGGGCGGCCGGAACCCTTGGCGTTGGGCACACCGCCGAGGAACTCTCCCAACTTGATCAGAAGGTCTGCGACATGTGTGGCATTACCTTCTTTGAGTTTCGGAATCAGGGACGACTGGGCTGCCCCCATGACTACGTGCAGTTTGAGCAGGAACTCGAGCCGCTGATCGCGAATATCCACGGGGCAGTTGAGCACGCCGGCAAACGACCCCAGCGAACCGCTGTCGGTGGCGACGAAGCAGCATTACCCCAGGCGACCGAGCCGTTGACGCGGGTCATTGGGCTCCGCAAGGAGATTCGTGAGGCCATCGACCACGAAGAGTATGAAGAGGCAGGGAAACTTCGCGACGAAATCCAGCATGTGCTTTCGGCCTGGCACGCGAGTGTCACTCCCAACGTTGCGGTGGAGCATTCCGAAGGCGAGCCGGGCCAGTCAGAAGAAGGCGAAGCAGGCAGAGACGCCGGTCGGCCGGAGTAATGCCGGCCGGGCTGGGCGGTGTGCTCACCGTGCCGACAGGCTAAACGGACGCAGCACGACTTGGGGGATTCGGTCGCGCCGCAGACTCAGCAGTCGGAAGGTGACAACCAGACAGGGACACAATGAAACTGGATGCATTGACAGCGTCGAATGGTGAGTGGCTCAAAGGAACAGGGCCAGAGGCCGACATTGTGATGAGTAGCCGTGTCCGCCTGGCCCGCAACCTTGCCCAGTATCCATTTGTAGGGCGGGCCTCAGACCACGAGCGGAGCGAAATCGAGCAGTTTCTCCGCGGCCGTCTGACGCGGGTGCCGACCGGGGCGACGCTTGACTATCTCGATCTTGGAGCGTTGGAAGAACTTGACCGGCAGTTCTTGGTTGAGCGGCAGCTCATCAGCCGTGAACATGCCGAGGCGACCGGAGCCCGGGGCGTGGCGATTGATACTCAGGAACAGGTCAGCCTGATGGTCAATGAAGAGGATCACCTTCGGATTCAGTGCCTGCACAGTGGGTTTGATCTTGAGGCTGTCTGGAAACAGGTCCGGTCGGTTGATGACGAGATCGAAACGGTGGTTCCCTATGCCTTCCACGACCGCTGGGGCTATCTCACGGCCTGTCCCACCAACGTGGGCACTGGGATTCGCGTGAGCGTCATGCTGCATCTTCCCGCCTTGGTGATCACTCGGCAGATCGACAAGGTCTTTCGGAGTCTGCACAAGATCTCGCTGGCAGTCCGGGGGCTTTATGGGGAGGGGTCGCAGGCTTTTGGCGACTTCTATCAGATCTCCAATCAGACCACCCTTGGGCGGAGTGAAGAGGAATTGATCAGTCAGGTCGCCGATGTGGTGCCGGTGCTGATCGACTATGAGCGGCGGGCTCGGGAATTTCTGGTGCAGGAGACTGAGCAGAACGTGCACGACCAGGTGAGTCGCGCGTACGGCATTTTGCGAACAGCCCAGACCATCAGTGTCGAAGAGACCATGCAGCTGCTCTCCCGCGTCAGGATGGGCGTGCTGCTGGGCTTGCTTGCCGACGTCGATGTCGCCGACATCAATCTGTTGCTTGTCCGGACGCAACCGGCTCATCTGCAGAAATTACGGGGGGCCGAGCTTGATACCAAAGATCGCAACATCGAACGGGCCCGATTCCTGCGGAAGTATTTTGAGTCGGGCGGCACCGAGGCGAACTGAGCGACGCACCGGCCTGTGGCGGTGCTGGTGGGCTCGGTGGTCGGTCAGCGGCTTAGTTTGTGCCGCAGGGCAGTCACGACCGGTGTCGGCACAAACTTGGCAAGGGCGTCATCGTCGGCCAGTGGCGTGATCTGCTTGAGCAATGATGACGAGATGTGCGAATACTGTGAGTCAGCCATCAGGAAAACGGTCTCGATGCCCGGGTCGAGCATACGGTTGGCCAGCGACATCGTGAATTCAGCTTCAATGTCGGTGAGGGAGCGGACTCCACGCAGGACAACCTGAGCCCGCTGGTCGCGGACGAAAGCGACCGAAAGCCCCGCAAACCTTTTCACCGTGACATTGGCCAGATCGGCGACGGCTTCCTCAACCAGGTGAACGCGTTCCTCCTGGTCAAAGAGGGGCTGCTTGTCTGGGTTGATGCCGACGCCAACAACAAGTTGGTCGAAGATGCGGCTGGCCCGCTCAATGACATCCAGGTGGCCGAGGGTGATCGGGTCAAACGATCCGGTGTAGACGGCAATGCGGCCGGCAGCAGGGGCTGACACGGGGTCTCCTCTCGCGTAGGCGGACTCGGGAGGCGGAACGACAGGATTCCGGTTGGCTCTCCCGGTATTGGCAAGTATCGTATCGCAAGAAGCTATCCGGTGCTGGGTGCCGCCCGGCCCCCTAGGGTGGCCCAGCATCGATTGATTCCCGCAGCTGTCCCTGAGGTCCTCACAACGTGTCGAAATCTGTCCCGTTCATCGGCATGATCGTCTCTGGAATCGTCGGCATCCTGTTTTTGGCAGATCTGGCGGTAGGGTTTCCCTTTCAGCGAGTCAGCATTGCTGCGGACGTGGGCTTTCTGTTGAGCAGCGGGATTCTTGCCTATCTGAGTTGGTCGGTGCAGTCGAGCGCCGCTCAGGAATAGGTGGGCTACCCGTTAGGCCGCTTTGAGGATGGAGGCGGGGCCTGGCCGACTGGCCTGTCCAGTGACCAGGTGCGGCAGATCTGCGAGGGTTGCCAGGCTGACCTGGCCCTTGGCTGCCTGCCGGGAGAGCCGGTGCAAGGCGGCAGCAAGTTGCCGGTCGCGTGCTGCGGCGGGATATGCCCCCAGGTCGATGGCGGCGAGTGTTCCGCGGCGGGCGCGAGGAAGGTTGCGTCTAAACAGCTGCCATCGCGGGCCGGTATGACGCAGTACTTCCCAAAGGCCCCACTGCGCATTCCGACAGGGCCAGCCAGTCGGGGTGGGACGCCGGGGGCGTCCGCTGTCACTGAAGTGCGAGGTCAGGACGACGCGGATGCCCTCTTCAGCCAGCAGGTCGCGATGCGGGGGAGCCGCGTCGCCGGAGACGATGGCCGCGTCGATGTTTGGGCAGGCCTGCCGTGTCGCCCGAATCAGGTCCCGAAGTCGCTGCCGCGAGGCGGCTGCGAGTGGGTCAATTTCGAGAGCGACTGGTGGCGTGGTGGAAGCGGCTGCTTCAATGGCTGCCAGCGGCCCATACCACGAGATGGCCTCAGCATGAGGTGGGGCCACGAACCGGCTGCCGGCTACGGGGAGCGGCGCACAGATGATGCGGATGGCGGGGGCAGTCAGACCGTGCACAGATTCCTCCGGTGCGGGGTGATATCTCAGGGATGATCGCCGACAGATTGCAGTCGCAGCCGTGGCGGCTACCGTGACTCCGTCATACCCCTCGCTATCGACCCTGCGGTGGGATCGCTGGAGCCCGTTCAGAAAACGCGCGGTTATCACGCCGTACGGTCTGCCTGGCCGCTAGGGTTTCACACGCTGGCCGGGCTGGTCTGCCGGTGATGCCAGTGTTCAATGGCATCAAGCAGGGCTTCTGCGGAGGCTTCTGCCGCCTCGACGGTGGGTGGGTGGCCAAGCCGCGTCAGGGTCGCCGTGGTGACCGGAGAGATGCTTGCGATCCGCCAGTGACGCAACTGGCTGCCAAAGAGCCGAACGGCTGTCTCGGCAATGGATGAGCTGGTCAGCAGGATCCAGTCGACCGGAAATTGGGCCAGCATGCCGGCCGTAGCCGGTTCGAGACGGGTGAGCGGTTGGCTTGCGTAGGCTGCCACCTGGGTGACCTCATGGCCACGGGCCTGCAACTCCTGACGGAGGAGATCCCGTCCCTTGTCAGCGCGGATGAGCAGAAAGCGACCCCGCGTGGCGGCACCGGTGAGAGCCTGCACGAGCCCTTCGGACTGGTGGTGGTCGGGCATCAGGTCACAGGCCAGGCCTGCGTCTTCGAGAGCATCCCGCGTGGCCGGGCCGATGGCCGCCAGCCGAGCGGTTCCGAGGGCTCTGGCGTCGCGACCGCTGCAGCGAAGCTGGTGGGCAAACTGCCGCACCCCGTTGACGCTCGCGAAGACAATCCAGTCGTAGGTCCAGGCCGAGGCCACGGCTTCTTCGAGGGCTGCCGGGTCTGGTGGAGGTGCGATGCTGACCAGCGGCAGATGCAGTGGGTCACCACCGCGGTGACGGATCATGCTGATCAGTTCGGCAGCCTGCCCAGCCGGGCGGGTGACGAGCAG
>WTHB01000159.1 GCA_011523305.1 Planctomycetaceae bacterium
TTGAAATCCTGACCGATCAGCCCGGCATCCAGGTCTACACCGGCAACTACCTCGACGGCTCGTTGACCGGAAAGGACGGGGCAGCCTATCCGCAGCATGCTGCAGTCTGCCTCGAGACAGAACGGTTTCCTGATGCCATCAACCATCCCGCCTGGCATACCGAATGGCCATCTGGCCAACTCGACCCTGGCCAGATCTACCGGCATGTCATGGTGCACCGGTTTCAGGCAGGGCGGTGACCACCACCACCACACGAACCCCGCAGGCTGGCCGTAAAGATGTCGTCAACCATCCTCAGGTTGTATCAGCCGCCTGCCTGCTGTCACTGGGCAGGCTTTCCATCGCGGACTCTTCAGCCCGCAACTCCGCCAACGGCTCGATGATCTCGTCAAGCCGCTCATTGAACAGGTCGCCAATCAACAGATCGGTAATGTGCCCTCGCAGATGCGGGAAACGCTTGACAAACTTCCCGAAGTTGAAGCCGTCGTAGAATTCACAGACCAACCGCCGCATCCGCTCCATGCCCTGCACATAGCCTTCGGCCCAGCTCCCCAGGCGGGCTGCCGACAGATCATCAGCCTTGAGTGCTGCCACCACGGCATCACCGGCCAGTTCGCCGCTTTTCAGCGCGAGCAAGATGCCCGATGAATAGAGCGGGTCGAGAAAGCCAAACGCGTCACCAACCAGCACCCAGCCATCACCGGCAACCTCGCTCGAACGATAGGAATACTCCTTGGCCACCCGGGTGGGCTCGCACTGTGTCGCGGCAGCCAGTCGTGGTGTCAGGCCAGGACAGTGGGCAATTTCGGCCGCATAGACCGCTTCGGGATCTTTCACGTCACGCGACTTGAACAGATAGTCATAGTCAGCCACCACACCCACGCTGACAACATCGTCCTGCAGCGGGATATACCAAGCCCAGCCCTGCTTTTGATCGAGCTGCATGACGATGGTTGCCCCTTCGTCCCGGCCCGTTCCTCGAACCGCACCCTTCCAGTAAGACCAGACTGCCGCCTTCTTCAATTGTGGATCCCACTGGCGCAGCCCATTCCGGCTGGTGATCATCGCCGTCTGACCACTGCCATCGATTACCACCTTGGCCCGGATGGTTGACACGCAGCCACTGGCATCAGCCACCCGCACGCCGACGGCCCGACTGCCTGCAAACAGCACTTCGACGACCCGCATGCCCTCATGTACCTTCACCCCATGCGTCTCCGCATTGCGGAGCATCATCTCGTCAAACTCCGCTCGCCGCACCTGCCAGGTCTGGGAGCTTTCGTTGTCTCTGTGATCAATAAAGTAGAAGGGAGCCGAGAGAACCCCCTGCTCATTGACGAACTGCACTGAGTGCTTTTCAACAAACCGAC
This sequence comes from Planctomycetaceae bacterium, assembly GCA_011523305.1. Classification (GTDB taxonomy): domain Bacteria; phylum Planctomycetota; class Planctomycetia; order Pirellulales; family UBA1268; genus UBA1268. Next base: position 1,371 of record WTHB01000159.1, read on the forward strand.
TGCCGCGAAGTCGCTCAACCATTCCGAGCCGCTGAAGCGTCCAGTAGGTCTCCGGAATCAGCGACTCGCCAACATGAAACCGAGGAAATCGATCGCGTTCAAAGAGCATCACGCACCGCCCCTGCTGGGCAGCAATCGTGGCTGCGGTTGCCCCGGCAGGCCCGCCACCAATGACGACAACCTCGGTCTCTTGTGGGAACACCCCAGGCGTGCGATCAACCATCAACTCAACTCCCAGATGCCAGGCCCAGAAACGGGACGCCGGGAATCAGATGCCAGCCAACCTTACTCGGATGGCACCTTTCCCTCTTCAATGTAATAGGCCACCGCGACCAAACGTCAAACCAGCACCGCTGCCAACGCCTACTGGGCGAGGTAGAGCGGCACCGGGCTTTCCCGCAACAGATGCAGGGCGGTTTCCCCAAACAATTTCCGAACCAGCAGGTTTTTCGCAGAGTTCCCCGCCACAATCAGATCAGCTCCCCAATGCTCGGCATAGGGAATCATTTCGCGAACAGGATCCCCCGCCACGAAGTCCGTCTCGACACTGCGGCCATGCGCCTCAAAATAGCCTTGAACCGCTTCCAGTCGCCGCTGGCAGGTAGCCACATCGCTGCCAAAATGGATCACTCGCACCGCTGCCTCAGGGTAAAGCCCAGACTGCACGAAGTGTTTGAAGGTCTTCGCGCTTTCCAGTGACCCTGAGTAGGCCACCAGCACGCGGCTCACTGGTCGATGGGCATCGGCAACCGCCAGCACAGGACGAACCCCCGCCGCCACCAAGTGCTCCAAGGCATCGGTCGGCTCGGGCACCACATCGTGCTCAAACAGCCCTTTGAGCCCAAACACGCAGAGATCCTGATAGCGAACCAAATCGGCCACAATTTCAAAGGGATCGCCCGTCCGTTCACAGGTGCGATGTGACACCCCGGCGGCACTGCACATGGACGCAAAGAGTTTGTTGGCTTTCGTAATCTCCGCCGTCACCTTATTCATCCGGTCGTGTCGCAGTTCTGCCGTCAGCGTCTCGACACCAACCCCAATCGGCCGGGGCCCCGTCCATTCCAGCCGGGTCTGATCGATCACCGCCACCCCCAACACCTCTGCTGCGTTGGCTTTGGCAATCTCTATGGCATGTTTCACAACCGACTCGGCAGATCGGCTGGTACCAAGTCCAACCAGAATGCGTTTGATCATGGGGTGGGTTCTCGCAAGATGCTCAACGTCTGTCAGGTGCAGTCGCACCTGTCGCCTATCTGTATTGTCACACACTTCCACGACCACGGCCACTCTCGCCCCGAGAGCCGCGAATTGGGACCAGCTTCGCCAGTTCAATGACCGTGACAGGCAGAAGAGCAAGCCCAAGCACCAGCGCCCATTCCTGCTGGAGTGCCCGCTCGATTTCAAACACTGACTGCACGCCTGGCAGCATCACCACCGCCAGCTGCAGCAGTCCCGACAACACAATAGCCAGCAGCAGATACGGATTCCCGAAGAACCCGAGTGAAAGCGCCGTTCGCCGTTCGCTTCGGCAGCCGATCACAAAGAACAACTGGGCAAAGGCCGCCACGCAAAACGTGATGGTCCGGGCCTCAGCTTCACGGGACGGCTCACCACGCCAGCTGACCCAGAAGGCAATCAGCGAGACCAGCGCCACCAACAGCCCGTGGGTGAGGATCAGCAACCCCCGTCGGGGCGGAATGACCGACTCTCGCGGCGGTCGAGGAGGACGAGCCATGATGTCCTGCTCCGCCGGCTCGAGCCCCAAGGCCAACGCCGGCAGCCCGTCAGTGACCAGATTGAGCCAGAGAATTTGAATGGCCGCCAGCGGTGCCGGCCAGCCCACGACAGCGGCAACAAACATCAGCACGACCTCGCCTGCATTGCAGGAAAGCAGGTAGTGAATGAACTTCTGGATATTGTCGTAGATGCCCCGACCCTCCTCGATCGCATTGACGATTGAGGTAAAGTTGTCATCGGTCAGCACCATGTCCGAGGCTTCTTTGGTGACATCCGTTCCCGTAACCCCCATGGCAATGCCGATGTCAGCGGCGCGGACCGCCGGGGCATCATTCACCCCGTCGCCAGTCATTGCCACCACCTCGCCCCGACGTTGCCAGGCCTTCACAACTCGCAGCTTGTGTTCCGCTGACACCCGGGCATAGACCGCAACCTGCTTGACACGCTCCACCAAGGCTGCATCGTCAAGCCCATTAAGGTCGGCTCCGGTCAATGCCTGACCGTCATGCGGATCCACAAGGCCTAACTCCCTGCCGATAGCCAGCGCCGTGGCGGGATGGTCTCCAGTGATCATCACCGGCCGAATCCCCGCCGACCGACAGATTGCAACCGACTGGTGCACTTCTTCGCGGGGTGGGTCGATCATCCCGGCAAGGCCCGCAAAGACCAACTCGTCCTCAACAATGTCAATGCTCGGAGCCGACTCCCCGGTCGCAGGGGCAGGCATGCTCGCAGGCCGCGGCTCCTCCCGCCAGGCGTGCGCCAGCACCCGCAACGCCTTTTCTGCCAGCGCTGCAGCAGCGGCGAGAATCTCCTGGCGCCGGTCCTCGGTGAGGGGAATCACCACGCCGTCCCGCTGCTCAGCCACGCAGCGGGGCAGCAGCATCTCAGGGGCACCCTTGGTGTAAACCAGCGGCTCCTCGGGCCGACTGACCAGCACCGACATCAGTTTGCGTTCGGAGTCGAATGGTTTTTCCAGCACCACCAGCTCAGCATCGTCATCACCACCGAGCCCAGCTTTCCGAGCAACAACCACCAAGGCCCCTTCCGTCGGATCTCCTACCACCTGCCAGCCCGCACCGTCTCCCTGAGGACGAATGGTCGCGTTGTTGCAAACAGCGCCAATGGTCAACAGCCGCTTCAGGTCTGCATCATCGCGGGGAATCACCGGCAGTTCCGGGCCATCGTTGGGTGCGATCTGAGTGAAGCTGCCGTGCGGATCGTAGCCGGCACCACTGACGGCATAGGTCCCCGTCGCGGTGACCAACTCCCGCACGGTCATCTCATTGCGGGTCAGCGTGCCGGTTTTATCCGAGCAGATGACCGTGACAGACCCAAGGGTCTCGACACTGGGCAACCGTCGCACCAAGGCATTGCGGGCCACCATCCGCTGGAGGCCGATGGCCAGCACCAGCGTGACAACCGCCGGCAATCCCTCGGGCACTGCTGCCACCGCCAGGCTGACCGCCCGCAGGAGCACCTCGAAGATCCCTCCCCCACGGGCAAGTTCAATCAGAAAGATCACGCCGACCACGGCCAGACAGACAACGATCAAGAGCCTACCGAGTTGGGCAAGCCGCCGCTGCAGGGGTGTCGCCTCGGGTTCTGCCTGCGAGAGCATGCCGGCAATTCGGCCGAGCTCGGTCTGCATGCCGGTCTGGGTCACCACGGCCACGGCGTGCCCGGCCGCCACCACCGTCCCCGCATGAACCATCGTGCTGCGGTCACCCAGCCCAGCCGCCACCACCACGGTCGCAGTCACCTGCTTTTCGACCGGCTCCGATTCTCCCGTCAAGGCCGACTCGGTCACCCGTAAACTGGCGGTCACACACAGGCGGGCATCAGCCGGCACGTTGTCGCCCGCCTCGAGTTCAATCCGGTCACCCGGCACGAGTTCACCAGCAGGCACCAGCCGGGTCTCACCCCCACGGGTGACCCGAGCCTCCGGCGCCGACAGCCGCTTGAGCGCCGCGAGAGCCTGCCGCGCCCGCTCTTCCTGCAGGAAACCGATGACGCCGTTGACGAGCACGATGGCCACGATCGCCGCAGCATCGGCCCACTCACCAATGGCTGCTGAAATCACCGCCGCAGCCAGCAAAATCCAGATCACCAACTCCTGAAACTGCCGCAGCAGTTTCCACCACCAGACCGGCGGTTCGGCCTCTTGCAACTGATTGGGGCCCAGGGTCAGCAGCCGTTCAGCCGCGACCGCCTCTGTCAGTCCCACTGTCTGATCGGTATCGAGCCGCGTCACCACCTCCTCAACTGGCAGGGCATGCCATGCGGCCGTCTGCCCTGCTGCCGTCGCGGTGGTCATTGGCTGATCAGACTCAGGCATAACACCATTGGTGGTGAGGGTGGCTCAAGACATCATATAGACCAGCACCAGCCCGCCGAGAAGGACCAGCAGCATCAGGAAGGCATCCGGCTCAATTAGCGGCAACCGCCTTTCTCCATGATACAACTGGCCCAGAATGGCAATCGCTGTGGCAAGCACGACCGCAAAGGCAGTCACCGCATGGGTTGGCGACACCCCGGCAAAAATCGAACCCGCCTGCATGGCGTCAAGCGGCACGAACAGCACCATGTTGAAGGCATTGCTGCCAAAGGCATTCCCAATTGCCAGATCGATCGCCCCCAAGCGAACCGCAGTGATTGAAGCAACCAGTTCCGGCAACGACGTGCTGACGGCCACGAGCGTCGTCCCAACAAATGTTCCGCCCAGTCCTGTCGCCTCGGCCAGTGCCGCCGCGACATGCGCCAGTTGTGGTCCCGCGACAAACAAAGCCGCCGCGGCCGCGCCAAAAACAGTTGCTGACCGCCAGACAGGTGGCACGGAAACCACTGGCTCCACAGCCGCGGCCGACGTGTCGGTTCGAGCCTCAGCCGCCAGCCGCACCGCAATCCGCTGGTTGATGAAGAGCATGCGGGCACCGAGCAGATAGGCCAGCAGGATTGCCCACGACCAGCCGCCGATCCCCAGCAGCGTGGCCGCCGGAAGCCGCTCCGCAGTCAAGACCGCGAGCCCCGCCAGAGCAGTCAGGGCAATTCCAAGGGTCGCCGAGAGCGCGTGCGAGGCTGCCTCCCGCGAGAGCATCCTCCGCCCGGAGCGAATGCTCAAGTCAATCACCGCAAGGATCAGCAGGTTCATCAGGCTACTGCCGAGCAGATCACCAGCAGCAAGATCGATGAACCCCGCCCGGACCGCAGCAACATCGACCGAGAGTTCCGGGAGTGAGGTCACCGCTGCCAACAGCAGGCTGCCGATGAGCAGCCGGCCAAGCCCGGTGGCCTCGGCGATCTGATCAGCCGCTCGGGCCAGCAGCCAGCCAGCAACGGCAACGACCAGAGCGAGCACCAAGAACTGAGCAGCGAGGAAGAGCATGCGGATGGGCCTATGGGCCTGGAGGAAGCGGACAGACGTGGTGACCAGACGGCACCCTTCACCGCCCGCGGCGACGGCGGAACGCTATCAACTGATCTGCCTGACGACGGATGTCACGGTCACTGAGCGGCTTGGCCAGCATGAGACCGGCGATGAAACCAGCAACATGCGCTGAATAGGCCACGCCTCCACCAGCGTCAGAAACACCGAGAACGATCTGCATGAGAAAATAGATGCCGACGGCAACATAGCCCGGAACATCCATGATGATCCGCAACAGAATCACACTCACTCGGCGATTGGGATGCAGCACCAGATAGCCACCGAGCACGCCTGAGATTGCCCCCGATGCCCCGAGGCAGGGCGTCAGGGCTGCTTCCCCGGTTGCATTGAGAAACACGAAGGCCAACGACGCGAGCACACCGCTGGCCAGATAGAAGACGAGATAGCGGCCGTGCCCCATATCGTCTTCGACATTGTCACCGAAGATGAACAGAAACCACATGTTCCCCAGCAGATGCATCCAGCCCCCGTGCAGAAAGATGCCTGTGATCAACGTCAGCCAGACTGGAATCGGCGTCGGCCGTAGGCCTGGTACGGGGACCTGGAACTGCTGGCCCTCATAGGTCACCGCCCGGATGGAATCCTCGGTCACAATGTCTTGCCCCGAGATGATCTCAGCCGGCACCTGACAGAAGGCGAGCGTCACGTTGTCATTCTGTCCTCCCTGCTGAAAGAGCACGAAGACCAACACATTGGCCGCGATGAGCGACCAGGTGACAACCGGCAAACGCTGCCTATCAGAATTATCGTCCGCCAGAGGAAAGACCATCGACCAGCCACACACAAGGGAGACCGTGGCCAGCCCTCACCGCGACGGCTGAACCGTTCTCAAATGTACGGTCTGCAGCAGACGGCGTCGAACACTCAGGCGGCCTTGGACCGTTGCGAGCCCTTGCCGGAAGGTGCCGGTGACGTTTCGGCCTCTTCCAGTTTCTGCTCGATCCAGCCGTCAACACTCCAGGGCCCACCGCCGGCATAGATCAGTGCCAACAGGCCACCCCCAATCGCCAGATTCTTCATGAACTGGATCACCTGCAACTGCCGCTGGGCCGGATCACTGATCATCCAGAAGTCGTGAAAGTAAAAGGTGGCAGCTGCGAGAAAGACAAACAGGAAGGCCGACCCGATCCGCGTCCAGGCACCGGCCAGCAGAGAGAGGCCACCGAGCAGAATCAGACCGATCGCGCCGAACAGGGCCAGCCTGGGATTGGGAATGCCCTCACTCCGCATGTATTCCGCCGTCTGCGAGAAGTGCCTGATTTTGCTGTCGAAGGCACTGAACAAAAAGATGGCCACGATCATCAGCCGGGCCAAGAGCGAGACGCAGCCCTGCACAATATTGGCAACCTGTTCCATGATCGATTGGTTCCTCTCGCGGAAGCTGACATACCGCTGCCAGTTACGACGCGGCACCCGGCCGGCTCAACAGCCGTCAGTCGCGTCCCAGCACTGCGGCGGATAGTCGCGTCCCCGCCCCGATGCTGCAAGCCCGGCTGCCGCCGTCACACAGGGCAGATTCGGCAAGACGGGAAGTGTCGCGGGCAGGGCCGCCGAACCGCTGCGCGGGGCTGGCCCAGGTCAGGAGCGTCTGGCCGGCTCTTGGCAGGTGACGCAGTGCACCGCCCCGCGGCCCCGAATCAACTCCAACGCTGGAAACGCCTGAACCACGCGATCAGGGAACAGCTCCGTCAGAGTCGCCACCGCGGCCGCATCGGCCGGATGCTCGAAGGTCGGCACAATGACACCGCCATTGACCACGACGAAGTTGAGGTAACTTGCCGGCAGTTGCACTCCGTCGTAGCCCAGCCGAGACGGCAGGTCGAGCGGAATCACCTCCAGCGAGCAGCCCCGAGCATCAACGAGCGTCCGCAACCGCTGCAGGTTCGTCTCCAGCGGCTTATGGTTGGGGTCCGCCCGATCGGGCTGACGCGCCGCCACCACCCGCCCCGGCGCGACAAAACGCACCAACTGATCGATGTGTCCGTCGGTGTCATCACCGGCCAGTTCCCCACCGACCCAGAGCACCGTGTCGACAGCCAACGATCGCTGCAGCACGGCAGTCAGTTCAGCCCGGCTGAGTCCGGGGTTCCGCCGCGGATCCTCAATGCAGCGATGGTTCACCAGCAGCGTGCCGGCACCATCGGTTTCCAGCCCACCCCCTTCAAGCACGATTCCCGGATGCACCACGTCAAGGCCCAACCGTGCAGCCAGGCCAGCGGCGACGGCAGCATCGGCATCCCAGGGCGGATACTTCCCGCCCCAGGCATTGAACTCAAAGGCTACGGCCAGCGGCGGGGCTGGCCCCTGCAGGGGTGTGAGGAAAACCGGTCCCGTGTCCCGCAGCCATGAGTCACTCGTGGGGATTTCGACGAGTTCGACATTGGTCGCGGCTGCCAGGTGACCCGCCGCATCCGCAAGCACGGTCTCACTACCAATCACCCGCACCGGCTCATGCTCGGCCAGAAGCCGCACCAGGCGGGCAAAGGCCGGTGGAATCTCCGCAAAGTCGCCGAGGAAGGTCGCCCGGCGATGAGGCCAAGCCAGCCAGATGGCTGCATGCGGTTCCCACTCAGCCGGCAGCCGATAGCCGATTGGCGGCGCGGTTGTCGGTTCGGCCGCTGCCATCACTCCTCTCCCCACCGCTGCAGCAGACCACCGTAGGCATCAATCCGCCGATCTCGAAAGAACGGCCAGCGGGTTCGCGACCACTCCAGCCGGCTCACGTCACAGTCAACGACGAATGTGGCGGCGTCATCGTGGCTGGCGACAGCCAGCCGTTGCCCCGAGGGTGCATAGACAACACTGCCACCCCAGAATCGCAACGCCCCCTCCCGGCCGGTGCGGTTGACCGCCACCACATAGACACCGTTGGCGATGGCATGACTCTTGAGCATCGCATCCCAGGCCTCGTACTGTTCCTGGTGCCAGGTCTCTTCCCCGTCGAGCCAGCCGATGGCGGTTGGATAGAAGAGCACCTCGGCTCCGGCCAGCGTGGTCAGCCGGGCTGCCTCGGGATACCACTGGTCCCAGCAGACCAGCGGCCCCACCTGAAGCCGGCTGGTCGACACATTGATAAAGCCGGTATCGCCAGGCGCGAAATAAAACTTCTCGTAATAGTGCGGATCATCAGGAATGTGCATCTTCCGATAGATCCCCGCCAGGGACCCGTCGGCGTCGAAGACGACGGCCGTGTTATGAAAGAGCCCATGGCTCCGCCGCTCGAAGACGCTGCCGACAATGACCACCTGATGCTCGCGGGCAGCCGCCGCCAGGCGTTCGGTAAGCGGGCCGGGAACCTGTTCCGCCTCATCAAACCGGGCGTGGTCTTCCGTCTGACAGGGATATTGGCCCGCGAAGAGTTCCTGCAGACAGACGACATCCGCCCCCTGGGCCTTTCCCGTCGCGATACCAGCCAGGGCCTGAATGATATTCGCTTCCCGATCGGCGGTGCAGGCCGACTGGACCAGACCAATCCGCACCGTCCGGCCGGTGTCGCGAGGCATCAGGCCACCACTTCCTGCCGATCAATCAGGCGGGCCGCCGGCGCGGGGAACTGCTCAGCCAGGTCAGCAACCTCCTGCCGCGTGGTGGCAATCACCTGCTCATCCTCAGGTGCCTTGAGCACCCGCAAGATCCAGGCAGCAACCCGGCGCATCTCATCTGCTCCCATGCCCCGCGTGGTCAGCGCCGGCGTTCCCAGGCGAATCCCTGAAGGATCAACCGGCTTCCGCTCATCGTAGGGAATCATGTTCTTGTTGCAGGTAATACCACAGCGATCGAGCGCGGCCTCCGCCAGTTTGCCACCCAGTCCCAGCGGAGTGACATCCACCAGCATCAGGTGGTTGTCCGTCCCGCCGCTAACCAGTTTCACGCCTCCGGTGGCGAGTGCCTCGGCGAGGGTGCGGGCATTGTCGACCACCTGCTGGGCATAGACCTTGAACTCCGGCCGCAACGCTTCGGCAAAGGCGACCGCCTTGCCTGCCACGACGTGCATCAGGGGCCCGCCCTGGGTGCCGGGAAACACCGATCGGTCCAGATCCTTGGCATGCTCAGCACGGCACATGGCAATGCCACCGCGTGGCCCCCGCAGCGTCTTGTGGGTGGTGCTGGTAACAAAGTCTGCGTACGGCACTGGGCTGTTGTGGATGCCGGCAGCAACTAAGCCGGCGTAGTGCGCCATATCGACGAGCAGTTTCGCCCCGACCTCACGGGCGATCTCGGCAAAGCGGTCGTGAGGAATCTCCCGCGGGTAAGCGCTGGCCCCGGCAACGATCAGCTTTGGCTTGTGTTCCCGGGCGAGGCTGACGATCTGGTCGAAGTCGAGCAGGTGGTCGTCCTGTCGCACTCCGTAATGGACAAACCGATAGAGAATGCCCGAACTGTTCAGTCGCATGCCGTGGGTCAGGTGTCCACCGTGGGCGAGATCGAACGCCAGCACGGTGTCACCCGGTTGAATCGCCGCCAGGTAGACCGCTGAATTGGCCTGACTGCCAGCATGCGGCTGCACATTGGCATGCTCCGCCCCAAAAAGTTGCTTGGCACGGTCACGGGCAAGGTCTTCGACCGTGTCGACGAACTCACACCCGCCGTAGTACCGGCGGCCGGGATAGCCTTCGGCATACTTGTTGGTCAGCACACTGCCGACCGCCTGCATCACTGCCGGGCTCGTGAAGTTTTCGCTGGCGATCATCTCAAGCCCCTCGGCCTGCCGGGTCTGCTCAGCGGCAATTGCGGCCCAGACCGCCGGATCTTCCTGCTCAATAAAATTCACGAGACACCTCCTCGAGGATTGCTGCGGAGCACAACCGACTGCCTGCCGCTAACTCTATTGTGAGAAGCCACGCGGGGGGCGTCAACGAACCAACCTGAACTACGGTAGCCTGAGAGGCTCTGGCATGAATGTCAGCACAGGAATGGCAAGGGAGAGCAGCCCCAGCAGTCGGCGGACAGGGTCGAGCGGCCGCTGCTCAGCCCGGATCGGCGGGTGATCGACACCCATGAACGTGATGATCACGACCATCGCCACCCACTGATAGCCACCAGCAATCACAATGGCGGCAATTGCGGAAAGGAGGACTCCGCGAGTCACCAGATAGGAGCGGCTTCCGAACAAGGCATGACAGACATGCCCGCCATCGAGTTGGCTCAGCGGCAGCATGTTGAGGCCTGTCACTAACATGCCGACCCAGCCTGCCATCACGAGCGGATTGGGGGCGATGGTCAGGCCACTTCCCAGGTCTGGACGCAGCACGTCGAGCAACCAGGTGCCCAGCAGCGGCAGGGCGAATGGGCTGGTCGCAACCGGCTCGCCGGTTAGCATGCCGGCAGCCAAGACCGGAACCGCCACCAACAGGCCCGCCACCGGTCCAGCCAAGGCGATATCAAATAGCTGCCGCCGGTCTGCCCGCGAACCCTCCATGCCGATCACCGCACCGAATGTGCCGGTGAGCATGACCGGCACCGGCAGGAAGTAGGGCAGCGTCGCCGGAATCCGATGCTTCCAGGCGGCCACGAAGTGCCCCGCCTCGTGTGCGGTGAGAATGGCCATGACCGCCAACATGTAGGTCAGCCCGCGTGACCAGTGGGTGCCAACATCAGCCCAGAAGGTATCGTCCAGACCGAGGATTGCCGGCTGCCAGCCAATGGTTCCAGCAGCAAAGGTCGTCAGGCAGGTCCCAAGGTAGAGGTAGGCCTGGAGCCGTAGCCGACCAGCGGCCCGTCGCCGCCGGTCGCGGTTCGACACGGCAGGGTCGCTCGGCAGCGGCCACGGACAATTCTCTGTAGCGACAGACGCATCGGGCATGCCGGCATACTCAGTCGGAATTGGCATCGTGCGTCTTGAGCGCCTCCGGAAAACAAATCGGCCGCGGGCTGCGGCGGCAGCGAACCTCACCCTCACACTTGGCGGAAGGGTGTCTGAGCGGAGGCGTTGGGCCCCAGCCGGCTTTTTCCTCCATCACCCTAAAAGGATAGCCGGTGGCCTCGTCTGCCGACTGCTACAATCGATGTTTCCCGATTCAGAATCGACCCGCTCCTCTTTTCCATGTTTCTGCGTTATGACCAGTTCCATCCCCTCCGACACCCTGGCTTCCGGTGAATCCTCCGGCATCCGCCGGCAGTTTGCGGGCGTCGACATCCATGATCTTGCCGCACGCTACGGCACACCGCTCTACGTTTATGACGCAGCTGTGATCCGGCAGCGGTGCGCCGACCTGGCTGCCTGGGACACCGTGCGGTTTGCCCAAAAGGCCTGCTCAAATCTGGCGGTTCTTGACCTGGTCCGGCGGGAGGGCGTGCTCGTCGATGCCGTCAGTCACGGTGAAATCGCCCGGGCCATCGCGGCGGGCTACCCCACGACCACGCGGCAGGACGCCACGGTGGCGGACGACCTGCCCCCAGCTGATCCAATCGTCTACACCGCCGATATTTTCGACCGCGACAGCCTCGAGGCTGTTGTCCAGCACGGCATTCACGTCAACTGTGGCTCCGCCGACATGCTCGACCAACTTGCCGAGCGGGTGCCGGGGGCGAATGTCACCCTGCGGATCAACCCTGGCTTTGGCCACGGCCACAGTCAGAAAACCAACACGGGCGGTGAGGGCTCGAAGCACGGCATCTGGCATGAGGAGGTGCCTGACGTCCTCCGCCGGGCAGAATGGTCTGGGCTAGGCGTGAGCGGACTCCACATGCATATCGGCAGTGGCACCGACCTGGAACACCTAGCCACCGTCGCCGACGCCCTGGAGAAGACCGCCCGTGAGATCGGCCGCTCGCTGACAACCATCAGTGCCGGAGGCGGGCTGCCGGTGCCTTATCGCTCCACTGAAGCACGGCCCGACCTGTCGGGCTATTTCAGCCTGTGGGATGCCACCCGCAGGCGGCTGGAAGATGCCTTCGGTCACCGCATCCGGCTGGAGATTGAACCGGGGCGGTTTCTCACGGCCGAAGCGGGCTGCCTAATCACCGAGGTCCGAGCAATCAAACGGCAGGGCAGCAAGAAATACCTGCTGGTCGATGCTGGTTTCCACACGCTGGCACGCCCAGTGCTCTATGGCTCGTATCACCCCATGAGCCTTTGCCCTGCTGGCAACCCGCCACCAGGCCACGAGCCGGTGGCAATCGGGGGCCCGCTGTGTGAGTCGGGGGACATCTTCACGCAGGAAGAAGGTGGGTTTGTCACCACCCGTGACCTGCCCCCTGCCCGGGTTGGCGATCTCGTGGTGATTGAGGTGGCCGGTGCCTACGGGTTTGTGATGGCCAGCAATTACAACTCCAAGCCGTTTCCGGCCGAGGTGTTGCTCGACGGAGGCCAGTCCCGGCTCGTCCGGGCCCGACAGACGACCGCCGACCTGATTCGCGGAGAATCTGTCAGCGGCCTGCCGGAAGGCGACGCCGCCAGCTGAAGCGCGCAAATTCCGCACCGAGCAACCCCATTTGCCCCGGCCTTCTGAGGCCGGCGGCGATTCGGTTTGGTCGTGCCGATGGTCTCGGCTATAGTGTTATCAGTTGAATCTCCGTTCCATTTCAACCGATTTGCACTGGTATGGCGAAGCAAGGCCCCCGCAAAAAGTTGCCGAAAGAGCTGGCAGTCATCAATGCTGACAACTGCACTGGCTGCGAAAGCTGCTTGGAGGTCTGTCCTGTTGATTGCATCATCAAGGTGCAGCAGTACGACCAGTTCCACAATCTGCAGAGCTGGTGCCAGATTGATATCGAGCGTTGCGTCGGCTGCGAAGTCTGCGTGCACATTCCCGGAAAAAAGACGAATCCCTACGATCTCAAGGTCTGCCCGTGGGATGCGATCGAAATGGTCCCGACGGAAGAGGTTGCGGTGGCCGTTGCAGACATGGGTGGCCCACCGGAGTATGTCGAGGCCAATTGGGATCGTCTGGTCGATACCGCTCAGCACCTCGCCGAACTCAAGGCTGGCAACTAAGGGCCTTCCTGAGCAATTTTGTGGAGCCTCGACGGCTGCGCGTCGGCTGGCTTCAGGCCATCTCGGCTGACTGGCTCATTCCCTCCGAACCGAACACTGGCATTTCCTGCAGCCCTACGATATGGTGAACAAAATGCCACCATGCCGTTGATTGCGGGTTCAGCCACCGGCTCCGTTCATGCTGCTGAGGTTTCCGTATGCCAGCATCCTCTGCAATTGCTTCCGCCGGAACTCGTGACACGCAGGTTCTCGGTCGACTTCAGCTTGCTGCTGTCCCGGGGCTGGGGCCGCAGTTGCGGCGACGGCTTCTCGACCATTTCGAGACGGCCACCTCAGTCCTTGCGGCGAATGAGGCCGCCCTGCAAGAAGTACCTGGTGTTGGGCGGCGACTGGCGGCGACGATCGCAAGCCATCGGCAGACCGGGGCGGCCGACCAAATTCTCCGCGACTGTGACCGCCACGGGATCGGCATCGTCCTCGAGTCAGACCCCGACTTCCCCCGGCTGCTCGCGCAGATTGCCGATCCACCCGACCTGCTCTTTCTCCGCGGGCAGCTCCAGCCCTGTGATGGGCTGGCCATTGCCGTTGTTGGCGCCCGGCATGCCACCGCCGCCGGCCGCCGGGTGGCAGAACAGTTTGCCGGAGGGCTGGCCCGGGCCGGCTGCACCGTTGTCAGTGGTTTGGCCCGGGGAATTGATGCAGTTGCCCACCGGGCTGCCCTCGCCGCCGGCGGCCGCACCCTGGCAGTGCTCGGGAGCGGGCTGCTTAAGATCTATCCGCCGGAGCACCGCAGCCTGGCCCTCGAGGTCGCTGACGGCGGGGCCGTCATCAGTGAACTGCCCCCGTTTACCCCGCCCCAGGCCGCGGCTTTTCCGCGGCGAAACCGCATCGTTTCGGGGCTCTCTCTGGGCACCGTCGTCGTGCAGGCCTCCGAACGGTCCGGTGGGCTGATCACGGCCCGGCTCGCCGGTGAGCAGGGGCGTGACGTGTTTGCGGTTCCGGGGCCGATCGACTGTCGAATGAGCACCGGCTGCCATCGGCTGATTCGTGATGGGGCCACGCTGGTGACGAATGTCGATGAGATTCTCGAAGACCTTGGCCCCTTCTTTGCGTCAGTCACGGACTCAGCGGGCCGGGCTGTACGGCACCCGGCTGAACTGCAACTCGACGCCCTGCAGCGGCAGGTGCTCACCGCCATCGACACCACCAGCGACGACGACCGCAGCAGCGATATCGATGCCATTACCGTCGCAACCGGGCTGGAGTCTTCCCGGGTGCTGGCGACCCTCGCCGCCCTCGAAATCCGTCGGCTCATCCGTCGCATTCCAGGCAACCGGGTTGAGCGGCTCCACAGCTGATCCCTACGCGGGCGGGCCGGCAGTGTTGAGCCCGGCCCAACTGGGCCAGCCATCACTTTTGATGATTCCCAGCCGCCCTCCACCCCGGCCCCTTTTTCTTCCGCGACAGCTGCCCCTAGAATCTGCTCCATGGATACAACGCTCTTTCATCGTGCAGACGAGATTCACGGCCGGCTCCTCCAACTGCGAGACTCTCTTTGACTACGCTGGCCGCACCACCTCGGCCGCTGCGCTAGAATCTCGCATGGCAGAGGCCGACTTCTGGAATGATGCTGACAAAGCCCAGGCGACGGTTGCCGAGCTGAAGCAGATCAACGCTGTGCTCAAGCCACTCAATGAGGCGATTGCGGCAGTCGATGACCTTGAGGCCCTAACCGAACTCGTCCGCGAAGACGAATCGCTGGAGGCCGATCTGGCAGCGGACGTCGAGCGGGTCGAGAAATTGGTCGACCAGCTTGAGCTGACCTCGTTGCTCAGTGGCCCACACGACGCCTGCGATGCGTTGGTGTCCATTCACGCCCGTGATGGTGGCACCGACGCCAATGACTGGGCTGAGATGCTCCTGCGGATGTACTCGGCGTGGGCCAACAAACACGACTTCGGCATCGAATTACTCGACCGTCAGGACGATGATGTCGCCGGCATTCAGAATGCGACCATTGCCATCCGCGGCCCCTGGGCCTACGGCTATCTGCGGGGTGAGATGGGTATTCATCGCCTCGTCCGGATCAGTCCCTTCAATGCTGAAGGCAAGCGGCAGACCAGTTTTGCCGCGGTTGATGTCTCTCCAGAAATTGGCGATGACAACACTGACATCGAAATCCGCGACGAAGACATCCGCGAGGATGTCTTCCGGGCCAGTGGGGCAGGCGGCCAGCATGTCAACAAGACCTCAAGTGCCATCCGGCTGACCCACTTTCCATCAGGCATCGTCGTGCAGTGTCAGAGTGAGCGAAGCCAGCACAAGAACCGCGCCACCGCGATCAAGATGCTCCGCTCCCGGCTCGCTCGGCTCGACGAGGAAAAACGCGAGGCCGAACAACTCGCGAAATATAAACTGCAGCCCAAGACCGGGTTTGGGTCACAGATCCGCAACTACTTCCTCCACCCGGACCAGCGGGTCAAGGATCAGCGGACCGGCCACTACGTCGGCAATTTCCAGAGTGTGCTCGATGGCAACCTCGACGGTTTCCTTGATGCCTATCTCCGCTGGAAGGCCTCCGATGCGACACCCGCTGCGACCGATGGATAATCAGTCGCAGCCGCCCTGAAGACAGCCGACTGGACGAATGCCAGCCGGCAGGATACAGTTCGGGCTATTTGCTCCACCGTTTTTCACAGGAACCCCATGGCGGAAAAAGAACAGGCACTTGAGGTCGAGGGCGTCGTCACCCAGGCCCTGGCGAACACCCGGTTTCGGGTTCAGATTGATGGTGGGCACATCGTCAATGCCCACGTTGCCGGCAAGATGCGAAAGCACTTCATCCGGATTGTCCCCGGTGACAAGGTCCGGGTTGAACTCTCTCCCTACGATCTCACCAAGGGCCGCATCACCTTTCGCGAGCGGTAGACCGCTCATGGTGTTCAAGCGGCTGGCTCAGGCCCCGTGTGGCTCGTCATCCGTGGGCTTGTCGGTCGTGCTGGTCGATTCACCACCGCCGTCTCGGTTTGCCTGACTGGTTTCACTGGCCTGTTGACTCGGCAGTGATTCCCCTGCTGATGCCTTCTGGCTGGTCGGCAACTCGCCTTCACCAGACACTGGAGTCACCGGCAGGCTTTCGGGCTCAGCTGCAGGACGTTCGCTCACAGCCTGCTGGCTTGAGGGCGGTTCCACCGGCGGTGGGGTACAGAAGGCCTCTTCTGCTTGGCCCCCGGCTGCTGCCG
Organism: Planctomycetaceae bacterium; assembly: GCA_011523305.1. GTDB lineage: Bacteria > Planctomycetota > Planctomycetia > Pirellulales > UBA1268 > UBA1268. The sequence goes on from WTHB01000159.1 coordinate 17,737, forward strand.
GGGCAACCGGCCGTGACGCCTCTTCCGGTGTGACAGCTGCAGCCTCGCCGCGGCCACGCTTCTTCTGCCGGGAAGGCTTCGCTTCGGCTGGCCGATGGATGTCAAAAAACTGCTTGAGATCCCCGAAGGTCCGCAGCGGCTCGGTCCCCGACTTCATCTCCTCGGTCAGCGGCTTCCGTGGACTGCGTTCACCCCGGGACGAGTAAACCCGCGGACCTCGTGGCTGGCGTTCCTCCTGGCGGTGGCGGCTTCGAGGACGCTTTCCTCCTCCGGGATGCGTTTTGCCCGCCGTCTCGGGCTGCTGCGGTTTTCCTGCCGCGGCATCCGACCCCTGCTTGCGATTACCCCGCCGGGCAGCCCGCGGTGGGCGGGCAGGCCGTGAACCGGGCTTGATCATGGTCAGCGAGACCCGCCGCCGGTTCTTGTCGAGGTCCATGACCCAGACCCGCACCGCCTGCCCAACCACAACGGCAGCGTGGGGATCTTGAATAAATCCACTCGAAAGCTGGCTGACGTGCACAAGCCCGCTGTCATGCAGCCCAATATCAACGAACGCCCCAAAGTCGACCACATTGAGGACGGAGCCCCGCAGTTCCATGCCCACTTCGAGGTCTTCAAACTTCATGACTCCCTGCTTAAACAACGGCTCAGGCAGGTCTTCACGAGGGTCACGGCCAGGCCGGACGCACTGCTCCGCGATGTCAGCCAAGAGCAGCTGGCCCACTCCCAACTCAGCAGCCACCGCTGGCAGATCGAGTGCTTCGATCGACTCAGCGATCTCACGCTGGTGCTCCCGGTTGGTGAGATCAGCCGGCGTCCGCCCGATCTTCTCAAGCAACTGCTCGGCCACCCCATAACTTTCCGGGTGGATGCGGGTGGCATCGAGGGGATTGCTGGCATCCGCAATTTTCAGGAAGCCCACAGCCTGCACGTAAGCGGCATCGCCAAACCCTGGCACCTCACGAAACTGTTCCCGCGAGGTGAAGGGCCCCTTGGCCGCCCGCCAGTCGATGATCCCCCGGGCCACCGCCTGATTGAGCCCGGCGACATAGCGCAGCAACGCCGGACTGGCGGTGTTGACGTCGACTCCGACGTAATTGACGCAGCCCTCGACGACCGCATCGAGAGAGGCATTGAGGTGACGCGCTTTGACGTCGTGCTGATAGAGCCCCACGCCAATATTGGCGGGCTCAATCTTGACC
>WTHB01000116.1 GCA_011523305.1 Planctomycetaceae bacterium
TTCACCAAGGAACTGATGCGGTTCAAGTGGGGGCGGCTCTTCGCCCTGCCGGCCAACCGCGACTTCTACAGTCGAACGACCAGCTACTTCATCAAGGATGACCACGACACGCTCTGTGATGACTGCTGGCCCGGGCAGACCTACGGCTCGGTGACCTTTGAGGAGGGGGTGCGGCTCTTCAACGAAGAGCAGTTCCCGAGCCGGAACCCCCGCTATGCGAACATCCGCTGGGGCCGTGATCTGGAAATCTGGATTCTTGAAGGCCGCGACTACCGCAGTGCCAATACCACGGCTGACGGCCCTGCGAAAACGATTCTGGGGGCCGACCAGAAGGCCTGGCTGTTTGACACACTGGAGAAGTCAGAGGCGGCGTTCAAACTGATCTTCAGCCCCACGCCTGTGGTCGGGCCGGACCGTGACAAAAAACGCGACAACCATGCCAACGAGGTCTTTGCCTGGGAGGGGCGTGACCTGCGTGAGCGGCTCAGTGCGATTCCCGGGGTAATTGTCTTCTGTGGCGATCGGCACTGGCAGTACGCCTCGGTCGACAGCGAGACGGACCTCTGGGAGTTCGGCTGCGGCCCGGGCAGTGAAAAACACCAGCTTGGCTGGAAGCCGGGTGACCAGCGGCCCAGCCATCGATTCCTGCGGGTCGCCGGCGGCTTTCTGACTGGAGAACTGGCTTATGCTGAGCCGGGGCAGCCGATCCTCACAATCTGCCATCGTGATGTCGACGGGGTAGAACAGAGCCTGTTTGTGTTTCCGCAGTCCGATCCGGACAGGTAACCCCAAACATTGAGCCTCGCCCTCTTCGCCGGGCAGTGGAGTAGAATCCTGTCATGATCAAGAACACAGCCTTATTCGCCGACCAAGTCGAACGGGACCGCTGGGAGCGTCTGCAGCGAATGAGTCCCGCCGAGTCGATTGCGATTGGCGAAGCCCTGCTCACATCCGAGATCATGCTGCTCGCAGAATTTTCAGACGATGATCATCCGCAGAGCCTCGCGGTGTCGCTGGGAATCTCCCCACAGCGTGTGGTTCGCGGAAGCGGGGAGCCAATCGCGTGACGGCAAGTCAATTCGACGACTTCTGCCGGTTTGCGTTCTCGTTTCTCGAGCGGGAAGGTGTGCGGTATCTCGTCATTGGTGGGCTTGCCGTCGTGGCGGTGGGTGAGCCGCGGACAACTGCCGATGCTGATGCCATCGTCTTTCTGTCTGCTGCCGAGGCGGAGTCGTTGATCGCCAGAGCGGCTGTGGCTGGCTTTGAACTGCACGAAGCGGTCGAGCAAGAACGACTGCTGACGACGGGAACACTGCGATTTCGGAAAGGACATTTTCAGCTCGATCTGATCACAGCTTCGCTCCCGTTCGAGGAGGTCGCATTTGAACGGGCCCACCATCACGAACTCTTCGGCGTTCGCCTCCCATTTCCGAGCCCGGAGGATCTGATTCTTTTCAAGGTACTTGCCGGCCGCGACAAGGATATGCTCGATGCCGTCGGTGTTGCTCGGCGGAATCGTGATCGGCTTGACCGCAGCTATCTTGAACAAACACTCAAGCCGCTCTGCGAATTGGCGGAGGACATGACCGCGTGGAAGCGGTTGCAGCGAGTATTCGCCGAACTTTTGTGATTCGTGGTGAGAGGCGAGGGGGCTGGTATCCGGAGCCGCTGGCAGGCAGCGAACGAGGAAAGTGTGCCCCCAGCGGCCGGCGGTGTCAGGAGCACGTCTGACCCGGCAAACGGGCCTTCTGCCTGGTGAGTTTTCACCGGGTCGATCGATGGGGCCTGGATTGCGAATGATGCTCCCAGCGATCACCTGACCCATTCGGCTGAGGACGACCGAGCCACCTCCGGAGGCACTCGTCCATGGCCGCCCTTGGCATCAGCAACTCACTCGGCGTGGCTGTTCCGCCGAATATGTCCGATTACGAGGCGGCCTGCCGGGAGTTTTCCTGGGAGGTGGCCCGCCGCGAGCTGACTGGCCTGCCCGGCGGGCGGGGGCTCAACATTGCCCACGATGCGGTTGACCGGCACGCCACGAATGCGCAGGCCGAGCAGGTGGCCCTTGTTGGGTTTGGAAGTGTCTCGCAGCGGCCGCTGGTGGTTGACGGGATGTGCGTGGCTCGGTCAGCAGTCACCGCGACCCTGGCAGCCGACCACCGGGCCCTTGATCGGCACCGGGCTGGGCTTTATCTGCAGGCGATCGCCGATGCCCTCCAGCAACCGGGGTCGCTCTGATGCCGGGCACACCTCGCGAGCTGCTTACCGCAGAGGACGTCCGGGCGGCCGTCACGCGGACGCTGCACCAGATTGCCCCGGAGGTTGACCTGGCAACTGTTCCCGAAACCGCGAACCTACGGCGGGAACTCGATCTCGACTCAGTCAATTTTCAGAACTTTGTCATTGGCCTGGCCAAGGAACTGCGTGTTGAGATCGCGGAGCGGGATGCACCACGACTGCTGACGCTGGCAGGCTGTCTCGACCACCTTCTGAGGCCCCATTCAACGGTCGATTGAGAGGGTTAGGAAGTGGGTCGCGCAACTGATGCAGGGGTCGTAACTGCGGATCAGGGTTTCGCACTGCCTCGTGAGCTGCGGATCGTCCGGTGGCTCGGACTGGTGGAGGGCCTCGGTGAGCAGGTCCGCTAAGTCAGCCTCAATCTGAGCCTGGTTCTGAGAGGTCGGTGGAATGATTGTGGCGGCTGTCACCAGACCCGCGGCATCGATCTCGTAGGAGTGATAGAGCAGGCCCCGCGGGGCCTCAGTTGCATGGCAGCCACTGCCAGCCCGGGGGGTGAGTGGGATCTGGGCCGGAGCGGGTGGGGCCTGGTATGCAGCGGCGAGTGAGATCGCCTCTTCTATGGCAGCCAGCACTTCGATGCCACGGGCGAGGATGCTCTGGTGCATGGCGGCGGCGGCCCAGTTGATTCCGCAGGACTCGGCGACCTGCCGGGCCTTTGGAGGGAGCTGATCGATGTTGTGGGCCAGACGGGCCAAGGGGCCGCAGAGATAGGCGGCGTTGTCGCCCGCCAGCCGGCTGTGCAGGGCCGTGCTCTGAGGCACCTGAAATTCTTGGCTCTGCTCGGCAAATGTTTCGATCGGTCCGCGGGTGTCTCCTGTCGGCCGGCTGATCAGCAACTCGCCATGGTTCATCGGATACTCGCGCTCCGATGCCAGTGAAAGCCGGACACGCGGGGACGGGCTGGCCGGGAAATCGAATTGCTGGACGACACGGAGGCTTCTCTGGGCCGCCTCGAGGCCCTGCTTTAGGGCGGGCAGGAGTCCCCGCACGGCGGCGACTTCTGGGCCACGATGAAAGCCACCGACGGCGACGTTGATCGGATGAACCGCCCGACCACCAACCGCTTCCAGAATCTGGTTGCCAAGGCTCTTGAGTGCCAGCCCGTCCTCCAGGAACCCGGCGTACTCCGGCGGCAGCGTGAAGGCACTCTCGCAGCCAAGAAAATCGGGAGCATGGAGCAGGTGCATGTGGAGGGCGTGGCTTGTGATCCACTCACCGCAGTAGAGCAGCCGTCGTAGCCGGTCGATCGCCGGGCTCACCTCGATGCCCAGGGCCTTTTCCAGGGCAAGGCAGGAACTCATCTGGTAGGCGACGGGGCAGATGCCACAGATGCGAGCGGTGATGTCGGGCACCTCGGCCACCTGCCGGCCCCGCAACAGCCGCTCAAAGAACCGTGGGGGCTCATAGATGCTGAATTCGGCAATCTCCACGCGGCCATCGACCAGCCGCACCTTCAGCGAGCCTTCGCCTTCGACGCGGGTCAGCGACTTCACCGAAATGCCACGGATGGTTTTCATGAGCGGGGAGATAGGTCTGAGGGCCCGGTCAACCGCTCGGCGGCCTGCCGAAACGCCGGAGCCCAGGCATTGAAGGATTGGACCAAGCGGCCGAGGTCTTCGCGGTCGG
>WTHB01000041.1 GCA_011523305.1 Planctomycetaceae bacterium
GGCACCACTGCCTCAACGATCAAAATCGTTACGCCGTGGCAGACGACCGCAGACTCGCTCCCACGACCCGAACGCCAGTTTCATTGGCGCGCTCACCAAGCTCGAGTGACTCGATGGTGTTGCGGCTCATTCGTGAGAGATCATCAATCAGGAACCACGACACGCCGTACTCTTCGCGGCGCTCCACGAGCATCTTGGCGATGGAATATCCCCGGCGGCAGCTGAGCATGCCGCTGACAGCAGCGTCGGCAAGGACGTATTGCCAGGGGATGAACACACCGTCCTGCCGGGCGCGATTCAAGACATTGATGAGCTGCTGGTCGAGGGAACGAGGGTTTGAGTTCACGTCACTGAACCGCAGGTAGGCAACCCCGAGGTCAGTCCAGACAGCAGGTGTTTCCTCAGGCTGGAAAACGTCGGCCTGCTGACTGCGGAACCCGCGCTCAAAGCTCTCTGCCATGCTCGCGACAAGTCGCTTGCTTGCCTTGGGCACGGCGGGTGTACCAGCGAGGTCCGGCCACAATCGGGCCTGGGTTTCGAGATAGGTTGTAGCCAGGTCGAGAAGGCCGGTTTGTTCAGGGATGCCAAAGTTGGCACTCTGGCTCAGACCAGGCCGACGGCCTTGCTGTTCATTGCAGGAAGTGGAAAGGGAATTGGGGTCAGGTTTGCCGGGCTGGCCGGCGTGGTTGTTGAAATCGAACATGGGAAAACCTCAGAGGCGATTGAATGTGCCTCCGAGGTGGAGAAGGGGCCTCGGCCCCTCAGCGTCGTCTGCGGGTTTGCAGAGATGGACACATCGCCTGTACTGCCTCCCGGTCGAACCAGATCTGGAACGGGAACGGGTAGGGGCACAGGCCGAGTGTTTTCTGCCTTGTTTTGCAGGCTTGCTGACTCGTCAGGGAAGATGTGTCGAGGGTCGCCCCGACTTGCTTTCTCTGGCCTTGTTTTCTTGGTGCAAGGCTCTTGGCTGCGTGGGCGGCTGAGACTCTGTGGCGGGTTGGTAAACGGCTACAGAAACGATGCTGTAGCCGTTTTCCCGTACAGGGAGGCTGCAATGGGTCGTCGCCGTTCTGGTGAGCTGCCCCGGGTGGTCGTGGTAAAGCCACGCATGAATGCCCGGGTGAGAATTGGGGGCAAGGCCTACTGGCTGGGAAAGTCATCTGATGGCAAACCCACCGCCGCACAACAGGCAGAAGCCGCCCGGCTGTGGCAGCAGTATCTGACCACTGGAAAGCCGCCAGCAGCCCAGCCAAAGCGTCCAGCGGTTCCACAGCAGGGCGAGGCCAGCCAACCTCTCACCATTGGCGAGATGATGCGCCGGTTTCTGGCGTTTGCAGAGGGCTACTACCGCCGGGCAGACGGTTCACTTACCTCTAGTGTGGATGAGATCCGCATGGCTGCCCGGTCCATTCAGCCGTGGCAGGCAACGCCGGTGGAAGCCTTTGGTCCCAAGATGCTCAAAGCCGTGCAAGCCCAAGAGATAGAGCGGGGCCGTCCCCGGGTGACGGTGAACCGCATCAGTAAAACCATCCGCCGGGCTTTCAAATGGGCTGCCAGTGAAGAGATTGCCCCAGCCGGCATCTGGCACGCCCTGCAAGCCGTCCCGCCCATTCAGAAGGGACGCTCAGATGCCCCGGAACTCCAGCCGGTTGACGAGGTGCCAGTCTGGGTGGTCGAGGCGACCCTTCCCCATGTCTCTCCTGTGGTGGCAGGCATGATCATGCTGCAGCGGTGGACGGGCATGAGACCGGGAGAGGTGGTCATTGTTCGGCCCTGCGATGTCGACCAGACCGATTCCGTCTGGATCTATCGCCCCTTCCGTTTCAAAACCGACTGGCGGGTTGGGAGTGAGCGACTCATCGCCATTGGTCCAGAAGCCCAACAGGTGTTGCGGCCATTCCTGCAGAGGCCCTCAGAAGCCTTTTGCTTTTCGCCACAAGAGTCAGAGGCGTGGCGGGCAGGGGTGCGGAGACACCGCCGCAGATCCCCTCTGACGCCCTCACAGAAGGCCCGTAGGCCAAAGCCAAACGGCAACCGCAGGCCTCGCCTGCACTACGACAACTGCTCCTATCGCTGGGCAGTTGAACGGGGAGTGATTGCCGCCAATAAAGCCCGCAAGCAGGCCGGCCTTCAACCACTGCCGATGTGGTCCCCCAATCAACTCCGGCATCTCAGGGCAGGAGAACTGGAAGAAGCCTTAGGGATTGAAGCCTCGTCAGCCGTACTTGGTCATTCCAAGGTAGAGACCACTGCGATCTACGCCAGACGAAAGCGGCAGTTGGCTTGTGAGGCGGCACGGCGGATGGGGTGAGTGAACGTGGGCCACTCCTTCATGACCCCACCCCCAAGCCCCCCATGGCTGGCAGCACCTTCTATATCAGCGGGTCTTGGATTTCTTGAGGAATTTCAAAATGGCTCTGCAGGCTGTAAAGTGAGCGCAAGGATTCGAAGCTGTGGCGGCAGGACAACTAACACGCCGTCAAATCCATACGGGGAGGAATGATGAGATTCTTAATTGTCACCGGCTTAGTTCTTAGTAGTGGCCTTTGTTGGACTGCTACGGGTTTTGGCCAAGACGCACCCCCGGGCGAGCAGCTGGTCCCGCACGCTCGGCAACCTGACCGGAATCCGCGAATACGAATATCGCGCGAGATCACGGACTACGATGTGGAGCGACTGCTTGAGCAATACGATAAGAATAAGGATGGCAAGATCGGGGAAAGGGAAGCTGCGGAAAGGATTTGGTCCCGATCATTCGGCGACTTCGATACGAATTCAGATGGGTTTCTGGACACCGCCGAACTCAAGAACACCAACGTTCGCCCAAAGGGCGGCAGAATGTTTCTCGAAGCGTACGACGAAAATCGTGATGGATTTCTAACGAAGGATGAAGCCACCTTTCCGGTGTTGGTTAGAGACTTCAAAAAGTTGGACACAGACGACAGCGGTACGCTCAGTCAAGCAGAGATGGATGAAATACGTGGTGCAATTATTTTTGGGAAACCGCGGCTAGGCACGGATGGAAAAGGAGAAGGTTTGCTGAAGACCGCAGCCCCAGCAGCAAAACCGACGCCTGCCGATTTCAAGGCCGGTGAATTTAATGAAAAAAAGTGGGAAGCCAGACAGATTGAGGGCTGGAACCTCTATATCAACAAGCAGTTGATTAAGGGCAATAAGCAAGTTGTTGAGGTGGCCGTGAGGCTTTTGTCGCGTCAACTTAAGGAAATCACAAAGGTGGTTCCTGCGGACGCCGTTATGAAATTGAAGACCGTGCCGCTTTGGTTTTCACCCAAGTATCAAAGGTCTGAGGCTAGGGCCGAATATCATCCAAGCGCTGAGTGGTTGAAGAGCAACGGCCGTGATGTCGTCATGGCAAAAGGCGTCGAATTCACGAACATCCCGAACTACATCGCTGAGTCTCGGCGGATGCCTAATTTCCCACTCCATGAACTAGCGCACGCCTATCATGACCAAGTATTGGGCTACAGTAACGAGTCAATTGCCGCCGCGTACCAGCGAGCGAAGGCTGGCGGCAAGTATGAGCGTGTGCTACGACAAGACGCCGCAGGCAGGAAGCAGTACGACCGGCATTATGCGTTGTCTGACGACAGGGAATACTTTGCCGAATCAACAGAAGCCTACTTTTCAACTAATGATTTCTATCCCTTCAATAGAAAAGAACTGTTTGCGTTCGATCCTGTGATGTTTAACCTGCTTACTCGTCTATGGGGTGTGTCCAAAGATTAGTCGAAGTGATGCGGTGACCTGCTCCCAAGACTAGTGCCAGTTCTTAAATCAGTTTTCGCTCTTCCAGCACACCAGCCCTGTTCGGTTGCCGCGGCTACCTCGCGCCTAACTTTTCTTGGCTTCCTCTGCCGCCAGTTCTGAGATCTCTTCCATGTACTCAGCCCACGAGGTGTACCCGTCAGGAGGATCGGTAAGGGCTTGGCCATAACCGTCAGGAGGGTTAGGGCTGTCGTTAGTTGGGCCAAAAGCGATCATTGAAGCGTTCACTTCACCGGTACGGTCGAAGAACCACAGTGCGGACACTTAAAGATAGGCTTCGTACTTTCTGAGACCATCTTGCACTTGTAGTTTGTGCAGCGGCGTTTGTAGGTCTTTTGGGCCAAGACAGGGACGATCGGGTTAGCAGTCGCCAGCGGGAGGACTGCGGCCGACCCTAGGGCAAGAACAGTGAGTGCAAGGAGCGTCGCGAACTTTGTCATGGTTTCCTCCTGTGCTGGATTCCACTCAGAACTAATGTTTTTCTAGCCGACTCGGGGCTTGTAAGTCGTCACCATTACTCAGTCCCACCCTTACCCGGCTCCTCGTAATCGACGCTGATCTCAAGGCTTGGGTTGACCGTCGGAGTCACCGTCTCCTCTGCCCAGTTCGCCACAAAATGACCGCTGCAGTCACCGCACTGGTACACCTCTTCACCGAAAGCGTTATTCACCGGAACCGTCAGCAACGCATCACAGTACGGGCAGTTGACCTCCCGAGAGCCGGATAGTGATCCCGGGAAGCAGGCTTCAAAGAAGAGTGGGTCGGTAGGGTCAAGCATTTACCCTGCCCTCAATCGAGTACGTGCCTCGGCGTGTCATCACTGTAGCCAGTGGGCTCGCGGTAGGAGTTCCGTTTGTCGAGGGTTGACGCAATGCTCCAGCCAGCGAGGCGGGCTAGGCCCAGCCTGGGTTTGAGAGGCGTGAGGGTAATCAAAAGAACCCACCTTTCGACACCGCTGTTCCAATCAGTTTCGATAACGCCTCATTGGCATAACTATCGAAGCCCTGTTGTGCTTCGACCCAAGTGCCGAAGCTGCCGAGGTCGCCTGCCGTTACATCCAAAGCGGTGGCCAGCGGAATATCTCCGCTGAGGCCTTGGCCAAACGATCCGGAGATCTCCGCAGTCGTGCCCCATTGCAGAGCCGTCCATTGGCTAATTCCGCTGAGGGCAGCGACGCGATAGGTATCACTGCCCGAGGTGCTTTGGAGAATGCTTTGAGGCAAAAGAGTGCGATCCAAACCGCTATTCACCTTGGCCGTCCATTCCGCGAGTTCAGCGGCCGTGGCGGAGCGGTTGAACAGAGTGTTGAAGGCCGTTTGTACGATCGACTCGGTACTGAGCGACGTTAGTGCACCGCCGTAGTGCGCTGACACTTCCCCAGAAAAGGATGGGCTGTCGAGCAGGTTGGAGACTAGCGCCGATGCCTCCATTCCTGAGCCCAGGATCTCCGCGGCCTGCGTTGCCAGGGCTGAAGGCCAGAGCAACTGACCGGTGTAAGCCAGATAGGTCATTGCTGTGAGCTGATACCGTTCACGCACCTCGTCAGCGCTGAACGTGCTTGACCCGGTGCTGTCGGCAATGCCTGCAAGGTCGTCGACCGTGATCTGCGTGAGTCCCTCCAGCGGAATTACAAGTTGCTGGGTGGTGTTGAACAGCACATCGGTATTGGCGGCATTGCCATTCACGGTGTTTCCCTGGGCCACCACCGCATGGCCATCTACAACGGTGCCCCCGTGGCCCAGTCCGGCACTGATCACGGGTGTCACGGCATCGATACCATCACTCAGCTGCCACTCATCCACCAGCGTCAGGGGCATGGCGTCATGACGCAGATTGACAATTCGATCGTCCATCGACTGCCCGGTCATGCCGTGGCTGCTCATCCCCGCTGTGTGGCTCGCCATTGTTTCCGTCCCCGGGATGTTGGTGGCAATGAAATGGCCTGCCTGTAACTGCAGGGTGAACTGTTGTGTGCCAGCCGAGGACGTGGTGGTGAGTACGACATTCTCCAGGGCCGATTGGGCGTAGCTGTTGAAACCGGAGGTGATTACCAATTGCGAGAGGTCGCTGAGGCTAGCATCGAGCAGCAGGCTATCTGCCAAAACATTGCTGTTAGGGAAGTAACCACCCTCCATCTGTCCGGTCTGGAAACTCAGTGACATCGCGGCCCCATCTAGCACCACCAGCCGTAGGCCACCGGTCACCGCATACGCAATGACAATGTCTTGGAAATTGTCGAGATTCATATCCGACATCGCCACACTTAGTTGGTTAGCCTGCAGGTCTGCGCGGGGGGCTACGCCATTGGGGCTGGAGAGGGAGATAGTGTCGAAGGGGTCGAACTGGAACTGTTCGGTCCAACTGCCGGGAGTCGCTCCGGGCAAGAACGCTTTGATCTCCAAATCCTGCAGATCAAGGCTGACGGTTTGAGTGCTGTCGAAGCCAGCGGTGAGCAGATCCCGTTGTCCGTCCCCGCTGAAATCTTCGATGAACACCCAAGGAGCGAGTGTAGAGTCGACGTAGGGAGTCAGCACAGCCGTGCGGTCCGTGACACCTAACTGAAGGGCTGCGCCATCAAATATTTGCACCGTGCCAGCCTCGCTGCCACCTCCGGAGGCCAGGGCAACGTCCTGAACGAAATCACTGCTCAGCGACCCGCTCTGGGCCCGCTGCCAGGTTTGATCAGAGGGGGCGGAAGCCAGAATTTCTACCGGTTGGTAGGTCTGGGCTTGGGTTAGGAGCACTCCGTTCTGCGTCTGGTCGAACCCTTCTGCTGCCACCAGCCAACTGGAGTCCGTGTTCTCTACCACGGTGATCACCTGCATCATGCCGGCATCTTCATGGGGAAGGATGTGGCAATGAAAAACGTAGGTGCCCGTAAAATTCTGGAATGCCATGCGAATGGTTTGGTCGTTGGCACCAAAGGTCACCATATCACCCACAAGATTGGGATCGAGAGCCTCGTCAATGGAGTAGAAGGAACCGAGTAAAGGATCCATTTCTACAATCTGACCAAGCTTCGCGTCGTAGTAGTGATAGCCGCTAGAGTTCAGCGCAGTGGTGTCTTCCAGATTGCGCTTGTTTGGCAACTCCGAGTCACTGTCTTCGACCTGATAGTCGTTGATATGAATATGGAAGGGGTGACCAATGTATTTCGTCGGGCTACCAATACTCCAATTGCGGTTGACCCACTCCTCCATTGTTCCCATTTGGGCAATCGTGAGGCTACCATTCGGGAAGACATGGTCATTGATCAAGAATGGGTTGTTGTATCCCAACCAGGTATCGACCCCGGGCTGACCGACGGGCAAGGCGGTGTAGGGGGTATAGGAAGCACCCCCGTTTTCGGTGCTGTACTGCTCCAGCAGAGCAACGGTGGCGGCGTCATACTCGCTAGGTGGTCCCACCAGAGTGCCTTTTGTCCAATTAAACATTCGTTGCCGGATAGGCTGCCACAGGTCGGATCCATCCGGTGACTCGGCAAACAGATCCACACTGAAAACCTTGGCAGGGTCGTAATCTCCTTGCGGCGTCGTTGGCAGGATCTCTTGGACGACAATGCCGCTGTTGGCTTCAGCGATGAACTGATCAAGGGTCTCCGTGCTCGGCATTGGAGAGCCAGCCGTCACCTCAAACATGGCCAGAGGCCCGGCGCCCGTATTACGCCCGGTACCGGTATTCTCTGAAGTCAGGTCGGGATAGCCGCCGGAATTGGTCACGGAGTACGTGATGCCATCCTCCGTGAAAGAATAGGTGGAGGCGATTTCTGTGCTGCCCTCTGGTAAATACACCAGCAGGTCGACCCGCTTGGCCGGCGGCAGACTGATCAAGTTTTCCGCTTGGGTGTAAGCGGTTGGAACCTTACCACCGGTGGCTCCAAAGATCCCCTCCGTAGCCGCACGGATCTGAGGGTATTGGTTGCCGTCTTCTCCATAAATGTAGAGCGGTAAGGTGGAGCGATTGCCGGCTGTATCGGTATGAATCAGCGAAATGTTGTAGAAGGCCTGATTACTTTGATTGGAGAGCGTCAGAGCCTGCCAGCCGCCCTGCCCAGCCTGAGCCGTGGGCTGGAATTCACCATTGACCGTGACCATCGTCATGCGATTGACCACACCGCCGAGATTATCGAATCCATCAAGACGCAACGCTCCATCGGGTTTTATACCCACCTGCATGGTCTTGAGCACCGCCACGTTACGGGGCACGTCTTTGAACAGCGGCACCCGGCTGAGCGGATCTCCAACTTGGAATGCACCCGACATTCCACCGTATACCATCTGATTCACTGATGGGTGGTAGTGGGGGTGATACCAATTCATTCCCTGCCCGTATTCCTCGGGCAAGGTCATCTCAGTGGTCCATTCCTGCCCAGTGGTATATCGCGCCACCACGTTGTCGCCGAATCCCGTGGGGTTGGTGTGAGCTCCATGCAGATGAAAGTTTGTCGAATTCACGGCTCCCAGCCCATCGCCCGCACTGTTGCCATAGGTGCTGTTCCGGACCAATGAGGCATTCTGGTTCTGCTCGTCGGTGAGCCCATCGATGCGGATGTCGTTGCTGAAGTGGAGTTTGAGAGTGTCGCCGGACTGCATCATCAGCACCGGTCCAGGAACGCTGGTGCCCTCGCCGGGGAGCCCAAAGCTGTACAGCATTGAGGGGTACCAGAGGTCGGGATTTGGATTGCCGGTGGGATTCGTGAGTGCCTCGAGGTTCTCAAGTAGGGCCTCGATCGCGAAATGTGAATGCACTGTGGTGCTGCCGTCGTAGGAGCTCCACAATCCACTAGGGTCGTAATTCTGTAGATCACTGACGTCGTCAAATAACTGTTCGCCATCCTCCCCATTGTCCATCCAGAAGGCGTCGCTGTTCGTGCTCTGATCGTGGCCAGGGCCGTTGTAGCCGATCTTGAGCAGATCCTCGATCGAGTTGTTGCGGGGGGTGCCGGTCCATTGCGACAGTACCTTGTCGCGATAGACGTTGAAGAGAGATTGGGGATCGTTGATCGCCGTGATCTGGGGGATGAACCAGTTGCGCAGGAACCGATCAATGCCGGGAATGGTGACTGGATCACTACTCAGCGTCATTGGCGTTTCCAGGGTTCCCTGGGCTGCCCGCTTCACGACATGGCTCTCACCGTTAATTGTGCGGAGTTCCAGATCACTGGAAAGCACCAGATTGGGCGAGCCGTCCGCCTTCGTTGGGAACAGCGAACCAATACGGTAGTTAACTGCGGACACGCCGCCCGCCGCAGCCACTGTAGGAATTGACAGAATGATGTCGTTGAAATCTTTGTCCGAGATACCGCTGGTGAGCAGATCCTCAAACCCGAGGGTGAGTGCCCCGTCAGGCGTGGTGAAGCTGGTGATCTGCACGCTTTCGTTGGGATTCGCAACGCTGTAGGAGCTGTAAAGATTGTTCTCGTCACCATTAACTATCAGTAGGAAGCCGTAGTTTTTGGCGGGGTCAAAGGTCAAACTGAGGCTGCTGGTGCCTCCGTACTCGGGCAACTCAAACGCCGAATACACCGTGCCGGCTCGTTTGGCCGCGTTCAACGCCGCCGCGAGATAGCCGGTACTGCCGGGCAGTAGTCCAGCCACGGCACCGGTGAGGGCATCAGCTTCATAGAGGGCAATGCCGTTGTTGTATGCAGAGAGCCGATGCACGGTGGCAGTGACGGTGACCTGGCTACCGAAGTTGACGGCGTTGGCGAGCACTCCGGAGCCACCCACCGCATACACGGCTTCCACCCCTCCAGCGAAAAGAGCGGTGGCACTGTTACCGAGAACGAACAGACTCTCTAGGGACAGCCGACGGCCAGAGGCATCGATGGCCACCGGGATGTATGTGCCTGCAGCGATCGCGGTTTCCTGCATTCCACCCTGTGGCACCCCTTCTGTGCTGGGCCATTGATTCGCGGTGATCTTCACCAGGTTGAGGGAGTCGCGATTGGCAGGATTGAATGGCATCAGAATGAGCTCACCACCATCCTCCTGCCGTTCCATCCCGAATCGCACCTGCTCGGACTTAGCGTCCTGTCGCAGTAGGCTGATGGTTGTGTCGGCGGTGATGATAAAACGGTCCGCACTTGCTGCCCGAGTGAGGCTGGGATTGTCCCAGCCGGGCGGCGCATCGACCTGCTGGGCGTCTTCCGCCGCACTGCGGTCCAGATCCCAGTTGATTATCTGGAAGGCCTGCTGTGTCGAACCTTCGGAGGCCGCCTTCGGCCGCCACTGTAGTTTGTCGCCTTGCTGGATAAGGCGGTTTCCAAGCAACCGCAATAATTCCTGTGGATTGCTACTCGTCGGCTTGCTTGAAACGTCAACCCACTTTTCAGTAGCCACATCCCATTTCTCAACCACCGATCCTTCGGGCACGCTTGAAATCACAAAGCTGTTCACATCGTTGCCAGCAACCTGCTCCATTGTCATGACGACAGGGTGGGGACCCATTGGCTGATCCATCATGATGGTGCGGGTCTGCTCAAGCAGGGTACGGCCGCCCGCGGCATCGAGGGCGATCCGCTGCTCAAGCCGTTCAGGGGTAATGCCGAATGGGGCGACGCATTTGCGACGCGGGCGGGTGGAGCGAGAGAAGCGTCTACGCTGGCGGTTGAAGAGAGCGATCATGGCTAAAACTTATTTTGGGCGACGAATGCGATCGGAATGAGTGATTTCTTATAAACATCGTATTCGGTCGTTTGGACAATGCCAGTTTCCGGTTGGGTGGGCCGGGCGTGGCGGCGGATGAGCCGCGTGCCTTTTCCCGCTAGAACCACAGCAATGGCATTAAAAAGTGCACCGAGCGGGTAAAAGTGCACGCTGTAGCGGTTTCTTGAGAACAGCTTTTCTCGAGGTCAAAAAACGTTGCACGAGGTGTTCTTCAGCCCTGGCCGGGGAATGCTGGGGGCCGAAAGGTCGCTGGTTCAAGTCTTGTCGCCCCGACTTGCTTTCACTGGCCTTGTTTTCTTGGGGCAAGGCTCTGGGCTGCGTGGGCGGCTGAGACTTTGGGAACTGCTTCCAAACGGCGAAGCGCGACAAGGTTTGGCCGGTTGCAGGAAGCAGAGCCTTTCGATGAGACGGCGTTCAAGGGGGCAGGTCATTTCAAGTTAGTTTGTCGTGCTGATTATTGCTGTTGGCGACCTCTGCAAATTTTTTGATGTTTCGGCGCGAACAAGAAAAAGCCTTTCAGTGGCAGTCGAAGTCGCTGCATTTGCTATTACCGCTTCCTCAATACTTGGACCCAATGCCCACGCATGCGGCTTGGCTTTCTAGTGAATGCCATAAGGTCAATAAAGCGGAGTGGTTCACAAGAAGCGTTGCTGTGTGATCAACCACTCCCGGCAGGTGTCGGGCAAACGTTATTAACGGCCTCGGGCACTGAATAAATGCCGGGCTCTATTGGATTTTTGCCCTGCCCTCCACTCGTTCGGCGGACGTCCTCCCTGACGATGTGCCGAACTCGTCTTCTCGTCTGCAACTTTTAGTGAAGTTCCTGCTGGCTGTAGTAGAACGTCGAGATCAGTCTTTCTTCTGTGTTTTTTTCTTCTGCTCTCTGCCGGCTGCGAACTCTTCGGGCGATAGCTTGCCATCGCCATCTTTGTCACGGGCTGTAAACCACTTGTCGGCTTTCGCTTTCACCGCCTCATCTTTCATGACCGCTTTAAATTCTTCTAGCGAGAGAAAACCATCTCCGTCTTTATCTCTCTGCTGAAACGCTTTGTCCGCATCAGCGGTTTTTTCAGCTGCGAAAGCAAGGGGTGATGGGGACAGCATTACGATACTCAGAGTGAGAAGAAGTGCGTTCTTCGTTGAGAAAAACATGGCAGGCGCTTTCTTTGAAAAAGGGGAGGGAGTGAGGGCCAAAAATTCTGGTTAACCGAAGGTGGCGATTGTTCTCGTGTCGCTCTTGATCTTGTTATGAAGTGAAGAGCTTGGTGAAAATCGTAAGTGGCATTACCCGGCAGAAACACCCGGCATTTGGGAATGCGCGTTTTGGGGAAAGTCAAATGTCAGCACAAGCGGTTCATTGCCCGTGTTCTCAATGCTAGCCCCGCCATTGTTTAGTGCAGCCTGGGTAATAAATCCAATTTCGGGATAGATTTCACCAAGCGCCATGTTCTGGTGGTATCGCACATCAAGTTTTCCTACGCGGCCGGTGCCACCATTGGTGTGGAACAACGCCGGACTCTCTGGGCAGAACTGTGTCTTGCTGCCCGGTTGCACAGTGAGGCGAAGAATAGAGCACTTTTGCTCGGCAAGGAATTCGCCGTAGACAATCCACTTGGCGTCCACGCCGTCATTGGAGAATTCTGGGGAGGTGATCGCGGGACGCGAGTTTTTCAGAACGAAGTCCGGATCTTGGTTTGCTGCGAAGTCAAACTTCTCGACGACATAGTCCCAGTCTTCGTGCCGGTCCTTCGGGTAATCCTCTTCGCGACATGCGTAAAACGCATCTGCCGCCCCAATGCGTCCATCAAGGGTGAGGTCTTCAGCCAGGAAGTGCTCGTCCATCGTGACGTGCAGTTCATGCGTACACAGATCGGTGGGTGAGTGCAGCACGCCGTTGGGCATCACGAAGCCATTGTCAAGCTGCATCATCACGTGCGGTGCGAGATGGCGAATGCCGTTGTATTCGTCCTTCCCAAACCGTTTCATGCAGGCGAGGAACTGCTCTTTCGTCACGAACGAGTACAGACCCATTGCCGTGGTGTGATAGTGAGACGGGCAGACGCCGGGGTTGTCAAATGAATTGATGTCGTACACCTCCCACTTGGCCCAATGGAGGTGATTGGGAATCGGATTCAGGTTGTCGAACTTCTTTGACACAATTGGCCAGGTTGGTCGACCAAAGAGAGCATTCGAAAATGCCGTCACCTTCTCGCCCATGACCGCCTCCGGATTGGCGACGATCAGATCTTGCAGCGAGATGACCTGCCCCTCCGGGGTCAGGGCATGGGCTTCACCTTCTCGAAACGGTGCCTTGTTCGTGCGGGTATCGATCACCCCCGTGACGATGGGGACGGTGCAACACATCCAGATTTCATCGAGCCCCGTGCCATTCATATAGTCGGGGTAGTACGACTTTTCGTTCAGCCGCAGTCGCTTGCCCGGCGTGCAGAATGTCCGGCCCGCGTAGCGGTGCAGAAGCTGCAGCACCCCGCCGTGCTGGTTGAGGCAGTCTTCTAGAACGGACGACGAGGCACCGTTGTTGCCGTCGATCACATCCTGTTGTGGGTATTCGTGCAGTTTTTCGGAGAGAACGGATGTCGAAGCAGCCATGCGCAGTGCACCTCAATGGGGCGGAAGAAGTGATCTTGTCTCTGGGAAACGTTGGAGGCCGAGGATCCGTGAATGAACGGATGCGAAAGCCCAGCGAAGCCGTCAGCGTGCCGACGTGTCTGGTGTGGTTTCGGAAAGCCAGAGTCTAAAGAAAAAGGCCAAAGGGAGGAAATGGCCACGCAGTGGGACCGGGGGCGTCGGTCTTATCTTTGGAAACGGTGAGAGCGTCTGCGTGCTGCGAACCCGGGGGAGGGCAGGCCAGGACGGTGTTCTCGTGGTGAGGGGACACCTGTGCTGGGCGTATAGTTCTTTATGACACGCCCCGCGACACTCATCGTTTGCAAGTCAGTTCATCACCACAGCACCTGGCAGCTTGCCGAGTGCCTTGCCGAGGTCTTGGCGGCTGACGTCGTGGAGCCAGAGGCGGTCACCAGCGAGCGGGTCAGCCGTTACGACCTTATTGGGTTTGGCTCAGGGGTCTACTACGGCCGCATGCATCCGGCCTTGTTGGAGGTCCTGCGGTGTCTGGCCCGGTCGACCGAAGGCCGTGGCGGCGGAAGCGTCGCCGCCTTCGTTTTTTCAACATCAGGCTTGCCGTTGTTCTCACGTCTCTGGCACTGGCCGCTCAGGGCAAGACTCGCCCGTGAAGCCGTGCCGGTCATCGGTGAGTTTGCCTGTCGGGGCTTTGACAGTTGGGGACCGCTCTTTCTGGTCGGTGGGTTGAACCGGCACCATCCCGATGCTCGCGATCTGGAGCAGGCCCGGCAGTTTGCCCGGCGGCTTCTCGTCCAATGGGAAAGGGTAAACCCATCACAGGCGGCCTGATTTGCCTCGCCTCGTGGTGCCCGGCCCGATTCGACGTGGGCTGCGGTTTCGGATGAGCCGGGGCAGGCAAGTGCCGGTCGGGGTGGGTATTATCTGCGGAAGGCGATCGGCTGCGTTGCTGTCCGAACGCCAGAGTTCCACCCGCCGACTTGTTCGTGGCCATGCTTCGCCATCAATTGCTTGCTGAATGTTTTGGCACGTTCTGCCTCGTCTTTGCGGGCGCAGGTGCGATTGTCGTCAATGAGGTCAGCGGTGGTGCCGTGACCCATGTTGGCGTCGCCCTGACGTTTGGCCTGGTGGTGCTTGCCATGATTGATGCCCTCGGCGACATCTCGGGGTGCCACATCAATCCTGCGGTCACCATCGGCTTCTGGGCTGCTGGCCGGTTTGCGGGCCGCCTGGTTGCTCCCTACATCGTTGCCCAATGTCTCGGCGGTGTGCTGGCAGGCGGCGTCCTGCAGGTGGTTGTGCCAGGCTCGGCAACCGGTGGCATGACCCTGCCTGCGGGCAGCCCGCTGCAGTCGTTCATGCTTGAGGCCATTCTCACCGCCATGCTCATGGTCGTCATCCTGCGGGTGTCGGCCGGCTCCAAAGAGCGGGGGCTGCTGGCTGGCATCACCATCGGTGCCGTGATTGCCCTCGAAGCCATGTTCGCCGGACCGATCAGCGGTGCGTCGATGAACCCTGCTCGCTCCCTCGGGCCGGCACTTGTTGCGGTGTAACTGAATCACCTGTGGATCTACATTGCCGGCCCCATCGCGGGGGCCGTGGCGGCGGTGGGGCTCGTGAGGGCGCTCACGCCAACGACAGGGAGCGAGCTAATGGAGACCTGAGGCTCGCGACGTTCCCTGCTTTCAGGCCCTGATCGTTTCCGGGCAGTGCCGTGCTATAATTTCTGCACCGGTTGGCCGATGAAGAATCAGTCTCCGCCCGCCTTTCGCTCCCCGCCCACTCCCCACCAGAAAACGCCCCATGAACCACTCCATGTTGCCCCGTCTCGTCACACCTTGTGTTGCCGCAGTAGCCATAACTGGCTCTGCCCTGGTTGCCTCTGCCGGCGAACCCTGCCCCGGTTTTGTGGCCGATGAAACTCGGCCCGAGACCGACCCGCCTGCTGTGAAGTGGGAGGATGGCTGGCTTGTGCCCTATGAAGAAACGATTCCGGGCACAGACGTTACCTTTCGCATGGTGCCGGTTCCCGGCGGGACCTTCCAGTTCGGCAGTCCAGCCGACGAAGAGGGCCGCGATGGGGTGGAAGGGCCCCAGTGCGAGGTGGCGGTGGCCCCTTTCTGGATGAGTGCCTGTGAGGTCACCTGGTCTGAATACAAGGCGTTCATGCGGATGCTCGAACTGTTCACCGCGCTCGAGAGCGCTGGCGTGAAGGTGGTGACCGAAGCCAATGAGGTCGATGCGGTCACCGCGCCGTCGGCTCTCTACGATCCAACGACCACATTCATCAATGGCGAGGAGCCAGACCAACCGGCGGTCACCATGACCCAGTACGCCGCCCGGCAGTACACCCAGTGGCTTAGCGGGCTGACCGGACGGTTCTATCGCCTGCCGGCTGAGGCTGAGTGGGAGTATGCCTGCCGCGCTGGAACCGATACGCCATTTTCATGTGCGGCCGAGGCACTCGATGACGTTGCCTGGTTCGCCGAGAATGCCGATGACACCACGCACGCTGTCGGTGAGAAACAGCCAAACGCCTGGGGCCTTTACGACATGCACGGCAATGCCTCAGAGTGGGTGGTCGACGAACTGGTCGAGGCCGGCTACGCCGATCTTCAGGAGAAGGATGGGCCAGTGGCCGTTGCCGACACCATTCGCTGGCCAACTGACGTTGAGTCGCGGGTGGTTCGCGGGGGGGCGTACTACGACGAACCGGCCCAGTGCCGTTCGGCCGCCCGCCGGGCCTCAGAAGATGAGGCGTGGAAGGACGTCGACCCCAACCTTCCGAAGAGCCCCTTCTGGTACACCGAAGAGCCTGCCCTCGGTATTGGCATGCGGTTGGTGCGACCGGTCTCCGCACCGACGACTGCAGAGGCGCGGCGGCGGTGGTGGCAGGCGGACAACCCTGACATCGTCTTTGATGTCGATGACAGGGTCTCACAGGGCCGCGGGGCTCGAGGTCTTGTTGACCCTGAGCTACCCGCACGGGCTGAAGAGATCGGCTTCGAAGACTAACGCTCCAGCCTTCGCGGCCGAAAAGTCGCGCAGGGTGACAGCGTTCCGTCAGCTAGCGATCAGGGGCGTGGGGCAGCCTTACGAGCCGCCGGCGTGCCCAGGTTGAGGCTGTGGAGCAGCGTCTCGAGGTCAGTAATCGCATGGTCGAGGGCGGTCTGAAGTTTGGCAACAGTGTGCTGACTCGCAGTCGCGTCAATTGGCTTCTGGTCTGAAAGCTTTTTCAGGGCATCGTGGTGCTGCCTGGCCTGATCAAGGTGGCCATCGACGGCGGCCGCCTGCGTGAGGGCGTCTTTGTTGTCGTCAGCTGTGAGGCCCTTCTTCAAGGCGTCGAGGTGCGCCTGGGTCTGATTGATGTGATGGTCAATGGATGTGTGGGCCATGCCGCTGACCTGCGGTGAAACCGTTGGGGAAGACTTGAGGTAGTTGCTGTAGTGGCTGGCGTGGTGCGTAGCGCCGTGCAGGTGACTGTGTGAGCTGTGGCCGTAGAAGAAGTAGTCCCCCCGAGCTTTCGCGCCGGCGTCCCGCTGGGCAACTGCGGGCAAGGTAACGGCCAGGCAGACGGCGATGGCGAGGCTGGTGAAGAAGCGGCGTTTCATGGAAGTCCTCGCAAAAATGTTTTGTGGTGCTGCGTCCTTGCAGGGCGGACGAATGCCCTGTCATACACTTTTATACGCAGGAGAACACGGCTGCGGCCACTAGTTTTTGGCAGCAACGGGTCGAAACCATGCCCAGGGCAACGCCGCGTTACTCCCCGCATCGAGTTTGCGGTGAGCGCGGCCGGCTGCGGTGGCTTTGGGGGGAGGCTGGTTTGGTGCTGGGGAGTGGTTATTTTTGAGCGGACCGACGTATGAAGAGCGGCCCTGGATTCGTGGAAAGAGAGCGGCGACGTGGGGACAGAGAAAACTGGTCAAGCGGACAGTCCAATCACGGGGGGGGCGGCTCTTGGCGGGCCAACAATTACAGGCGTCCGGACGGTGCTCATCGATGTGCCACTTGGTCAGCGGACGATCACCGACAGCCAGTCGAGTGTCGATTCGGTCGAGTTCGTGCAGGTAATGATTGAAACCGACGCGGGCATCACCGGCTATGGCTTCAACTGGAACTACACCAAGGGCATGCGAGCCGTGCAGGTGATGATCGACGACTGCTACGGCCCGGCCGCTGTCGGCCAACCGGCCCTTGCGCGGCAGGCACTCATGGACGCGATGCATGCTACCACGCACTTTATTGGTCGGGTGGGGGTGGCTCGGGTCGGTCTCTGCGCGATGAATCTCGCGCTCTGGGATATTCAACTTAAGCTCGAGGAGCAGCCGCTCTGGCGGCACCTTGGCCCAGCTAAGGAACGGGTGCAAGCCTACAACACCGACGGGGGCTGGCTGACCTGGAGCACGGACGAACTGATCGCGGATATGCAGCGAATCATCGATCGCGGCTTCGACGCGGTGAAGATGAAATTGGGCCGGCCCGATCCTCGTGACGATTTTGAACGGGTGCGGGCCGTCCGCCGGGCGATTGGGGATACGATCAAACTCATGGTCGACGTCAACACGGTCTGGGATCTCAAGACGGCGATGGTCTGGGGCCGGCGTCTGGAAGCGTTTGATATTGAGTGGCTTGAGGAACCGCTGCATCCCTTTGATGTGCGGGCCCACGCGGCCCTTGCCCAGGCGCTCGACCTGCCAATTGCGGTTGGGGAGACGATCTATACCCTGCAAGGATTCCGCGACTACGTCGACCAGCGGGCAGTCGACATCATGCAGGCCGATGTCACGAAACTCTCAGGGATTGAAGAGTGGCTGGACGTGGCAGCACTTGGCCGAGCAGCCGGGCTCTCGGTGATCCCGCACACCAATGTCCAGCACAACGTGCATGCGCAACTGGCTGCGGCAACAGCGAATACGCCGATGGTCGAATGTTGTTATGAGTCGCTTTTTGATATCTGGGAGAACCCAATCAGCGTCGTGGATGGCTACTACACGCTGCCCGACGCCCCAGGAGTCGGCGGCAAACTCACCGACAGAGTGCTCGAGAGGTATCGCATTGGTTGACGAACACGAACCAGCTCGGCAGAATGCTGGTTAGTGTACGCATGAACAACAGCAGTCTGTCGGACAAGGGAGGTGCCCGTGTCGCCGCAGGGAATTCGCCAACTGCTTCAGGGGCAGCCCTTTCGACCGTTTCGATTAGTCATGTCGAGCGGAAAGTCATACGAGGTTCGGCATCCAGAGATGGCGTGGCTGCTGAAGAACGATATTCTCGTTGGTGTCGATGCTGAGGACGATGGCCTGCCGGCCGAGTACGACATCTGCCCGCTCCTGCATGTCGCGACGATCGAGACGGTGCGGGCAGAGCCCGACAATGGCTAAACGATGCCGTCTGCGGCATGTGTCAGCATCACTTCACCGCCTTTCATGCAGGCACGTGCTGGTGAACGTGGTAGTTTCTCGAGTTAGGGCTTGTCGCTGGCTGTTTCAGTGGGGAAGTTCCCAGTGCGGTCACAGGTGGCAGCAATCAGAGCGAATGCCTCCCGCTCGCGATCCCCAGCAGTTTTGTCAATGAGTGGCCGCAGCAGGTCGAACTGCCGTGTGACTTCTTCCAGTCCCAGCAGGTGCACGCGGGTGGCGAGGATGGCAGCCTCCACGAC
>WTHB01000190.1 GCA_011523305.1 Planctomycetaceae bacterium
GCTCTTGGTTTGCGTTTGCTGACCTGCAGCGGCTGCTTGCCAGCCTTCAGCGGGCAGGTCGGCATAGATAATTGCTCCGTCCCGCACCTGCGGTCCGACGGCGCGGAAGCCAGCCCGCTGAAGGCTGGCCAGCCGCCGCTCCGGGGCAGCAACCGCAAGCCAAGAGCAATCACGGCTCGTGTTCATAGGGTCGACGGGGCAAAGGGATCACGAGGAAGGCAACGGCACCTGCTACCAGTAAATGTGGCAGCCGCTACATTCTATCGGGAGGCAGCCGTAGCTGACCGCACGGTGACGACGGGTTTTCTCCGGATTCCGGTGGTTTCCCTTTGGAACCCGTACAGAACGCCGAATGAGAGCGGGCGTTCAGAAGCCGCGGAAGGTGGACAGAGACGGCAAGGGCGGGGAAATCACGCGTTTGCGTCTGTTCCCGCGTAGGTCTCAAAGAAAGAGAGGAGACGGTTTTTGTCGAATGGCTTGACGATGAAGTCGAGGGCACCGAGTTGGATGCACTCTGTGAGTTTAGCGCGTTGGTCAATGGCGCTGATCATCACAACCTTGGCATTGGGAACTTCTTGCCGAATGGCTCGTAGCGCCTCCACCCCATCCATCCCAGGCATGACAATGTCGAGCGTGGTCATGTCGGGTTTCAGTTCACGGAATCGTTCGACCGCCTCGGCACCATTGGTCGCTTCACCGGCAATGTCCCAGCCTGCCTTTTTGGCCGTGTCTTTGATGATGGCTCGCATGATCATGGCATCATCAACAACGAGGAGCCGTCTGGTTGGCGTGGCGTTCATAAGAGGTTCTCCGCAGGCCTGTTTCAGGCCAGTTGTGGGGGCTTAAATTGTTTCCGGGTTGCCGCCCATGGTTTCGATGGTCATCTCGCCGGTGGCTACATCGAGGGCAATTCGTCTCCCCTGCGTTCCACCACAACACTTTCCCAAAAGTGGAATATCAAGATTTCTGAGTATCTGCTCGACCGCCTGGATGTTTTGGTCGCCCACCGTCATGCCACTTTGAAAGGCAAACATTTTCGCGCCTCCGGCCATTTTGGCCGACCAGCGGACGGTTTGACCGTGGCTGAGTTGATTCAGTTGATGGATCATCTTAGGGATCGCGGTGTCGGCAAACTTGCCAGGTTGGCTGCTTCGTCCCTTTGATTCTGGCAGCATGATGTGGGCCAGGCAGGCGATTTTGAGGCGACGGTTGTAGAGGGCAACCCCGACGCACGATCCAACAAACGTTCGAAGCACACCCGTATCGTGGGCCGAGCCGATTTCGCCCATGCCAATTGCTTCACTGAAGAATCGGCGGCCCGTGTTGGGGATGGAAGGTGTATCGTTCGGTTTAGTCACAAAAGGTGTTCGTCAGGTGCGGTTGCGTTATGAGTGAATCAACCGAGGTCTTCTGCTTCAGGGATGAACAGCAGTGAGCATTTTCCCGGCATGGCATCGACTTGGAAGTCGGTGTGGGTCAGGAAGACGTTTTCAGCCAATGAGGCCTGGCCCATCAGTAGGCTTTGCATAACGGCGGCAGCATAGTCACGGAGAAATGCTGGCGGCGAGGGCATGAGTGGTTGTGCAGCTAACTCTGGTGTGGCCTGTGGGTCGACCGCCATCGCATTGAGATAGGCGCAGCCAATAATGTTTGCCGTTTCAACGGCAGCTGATTGTTCAATCTCAGTCCACTTAGTGCTGGTGCCAATTTCACGTCCCAGCAGCATGTCGGCCAGCGCTAGGCCGCTGGCATCATCTCCGGTGAGCACGAGCAGGCCAGAATACTGTCCGGTAATTCCCATCGCACAGGCGACGAGCGGCGCGTCTGTCACGCCGAGCACCCCGACTGCCTCGTTGAGAGGCATGATCGCCACGTTATTGATCACGATGCGGGAGGGGCGGCCGAGCCATTTTGAAAGTGCGTCGGAGGCTTCGTGGGCCGCCTGGCGAAAAAGGTCGGTTTGTGATGTGAGGGAGCGGATTGGCATGAGCTGATCAGGGGGGCAGAGAAGCTCGGCAACGGGTGGCTCAGGACGAGCCAGATGCTTGAGTAGAAACTCCCGCGGTTCCGGTTGTCGAGAGTTCAATGCAGGTCGCTACATCGAGCAACAGGCAGACTGCCCCATCACCGAGGATGCTGGCGCCACCGAGGCCCCGGATGTGAATAAAGTTTTCGTCCAATGGTTTGACGACGATGTCCTGCCCGCCGAGGAGGGCATCGACGCGGAGGCCGAGCGAGCGGTTGTTGGCATGCAGAATGACGACGTTGGTGCCGTCGGCCACCCCAGTTTCCACTGTGCTGGTGGTGTGCCAGTCAAAGAGGTCGTCAATCGACACCAAGGGCAAGAGTTCGCCACGGATGTCGAGCATCGTCCGGCCATTGACCTTGATGCTGCGGTGGCCGGCGATCGTGACGATCTCGCGAACATTCTCAATCGGGACAGCCAGGTTGCCATGGGCAAGCTGGAAGAGCATGCAGCGGGTGATTGTTAGTGTCAGCGGCAGGCGAATGGTGAACGTGGTCCCCACGCCAGCCTTTGAGTCAACAGAGATCGTCCCATTGAGACGGCTGATTTTCGTGCGGACGATATCCATGCCGACGCCGCGGCCGGAGATGTCTGAGACGGTAGCCGCGGTGCTGAAGCCGGGCTGAAAGATCAGTTCGACCAAATCGGTGTCGCTTAGCGTGTTGGCGGTTTCCTGCGTGAGCAGGCCGCGTTTGACGGCGATCTGTTTGACTCGCTCGGTGTCGATGCCACCACCGTCATCGGCAACGGTAATGAACACATTGTTCCCGCGGTGCGAGGCCGAGAGCGTGACCGTTGCGGTTTCGGGCTTGTTGTGGCGAATGCGGACTTCCGCTGGCTCAATGCCATGATCGACAGAATTACGAATGAGGTGATTGAGCGGATCACCAATTTCATCGATCATCCGTTTGTCGAGTTCGGTCTTCTCACCCTCGATTTCCAGGTGGACCCGCTTGTCGAGTTCTTGGGCGATGTCACGGATAGATCGTTTGAACCGGTTGAAGAGCGGCCCAACGGGCACCATGCGAGTTTCTAGCACACCATGTTGCAGGTTGTTGGAGACCCGGGTCAGTTGATCGATCGCTGCCGCGAGCTCCCCGAACGTTTGTCGGCTTGCATTCCAGGCCTGCAGGTGCTCCCTGAAGCGGTCAAGGTGGTCGTGCAGTTCCTGACGTTCGGCCAAAGTCTGTTCATGGTGGCCGATTTCTTGCCGGTCAAGAAGATGTCGGACAGCATCGCTCAACGCGATGGCATGATATGCCAGTCCAGACTTCTGGAAGGCAGGCGAAATATCGTCCGCCAGTCGGGAGATCCGGGCTCGGTTGACCACCAGTTCACCGGTGAGGTTGAGCAACACGTCGAGGCGGTCAACGTCGACGCGGACAGTTTCCATCAAATTGGCGGAGCGGGGTGCAGTCGGCTGTTGGGCACCGGCGGGTGTCGCTGTTGCACTGGACGCTGCTTCACCGGCAGGCGACTGGTCTTCTGTGTCGTTATCTTCAGCCAGCGATTCGGCAACTGGAAGGGCAATGGGTGTGGCTTTGGCGTCAGCCGGAACAGCCTCCGTTCGAATGGCCGCTACGCCATCTGCGCGAGCGGCCGTCTCAATTGCAGTCTGGTCCGCAGCGGTCGCCAGAATGATCTCAACAGTTTCGATTCGTTCTGCATCCGCGATGGCCGGACGGGGTGGCTGGCACTCGACACATTCGCCCAATTCAGTCAGCCGGGCAACAACTAGTTCTGCCTTCATTTCTGACATGGGCAGGTCTGGCTTCAGGTTGATTGTGACCCGCCAGTGCTGTGGGTTGGCCGCCGACGCGTCGTCTGCCGCAGTGGGTTCCACCGAGGGGGCGGGCTTAGCC
>WTHB01000115.1 GCA_011523305.1 Planctomycetaceae bacterium
CCCGACCGTTGATCGGGCCGTGGCCTATCTGCGACAGACGCAGGAAGCAGATGGAAGTTGGTTTGGGCGGTGGGGCGTCAACTACATCTACGGGACATGGCAGGCGATCGAGGGGTTGCGTGCCGTCGGCGTGCCGGCGGACGATCCTGCCATTGAGGCAGCGGTTGGCTGGTTTAAGTCGAAGCAGCAGCCTGTGGGCGGCTGGGGTGAGTCGCCAGCCAGTTACGCAGACCCGACGCTCGCTGGTGTGGGCGAGGTGACCCCGTCGCAGACCGCCTGGGCTGTGGCGGGATTGATTGCCGCCGGGCGACATGACTCGGCAGCGGCTCGTCGAGGCGTTCAGTGGCTGGTCACCACGCAGCGGCCCGATGGAGACTGGAACGAGACAGCCTTTACCGGCACTGGGTTCCCCAGGGTTTTCTACCTGCGGTACCACTACTATCGGGTTTCCTTTCCGCTACTCACGCTATCGCGGTGGCGGGCGGCACGAGCCGAGTCTCAGGACGCATCACAGCAGGTGGCTGCTAGTGCAGGAATTTCAGGATCTGGTGAGCAGGGGAAGGAAATGGTTGCATGAGTGTTCCGATAGGACAAATGATGTCAGTGCTGCGGCACGTGGCCGTGCAGAGGCTGCGGGGGAACCGGCGGTATCCGCTCGTGCTGATGCTTGAGCCACTGTTCCGCTGCAACCTTGCCTGCGCAGGCTGTGGGAAGATTCAGCATCCTGTCGAGGTGCTCCGGCGGCACCTTTCGCCTGCCGAATGCTTTCGTGCCGTCGACGAATGCGGGGCGCCAATTGTGGCGATTCCTGGCGGAGAGCCTCTGCTCCATCCGCAGATTGAAGAGATCATTGCCGGCATCGTTGCCCGTAAAAAGTATCTCTACGTCTGCACGAATGCGATCAAACTTGAGGAGATGCTGCCGCGATTCACCCCCTCAAAGTATCTTGCGTTCTCGGTTCATCTCGATGGGCTGCAACGCGAGCACGATGCCTCCGTCTGTCGTAAGGGGGTGTACGAGTTGGCCGTTGCAGCGATCCGGGTAGCCCGTCAGGCCGGCTTCCGGGTCACCACCAATTCAACGCTGTTCGCTGATGCGGAGCCGGAACGGTGCCGTGAATTCTTTGATGAGGTGATGGACCTTGGGGTCGAAGGAATGATGGTCTCGCCGGGGTATTCCTATGAAAAAGCACCCGACCAGGAGAACTTTCTTTCGCGGGAGCGAAGCCATGGGCTGTTTCGGGAGATCCTGCGGGAGGGTGGTCGGCGGTGGAAATTCAATCAGTCGCCGGTCTTCCTTGAATTCCTCAAAGGCAACTGGGATCTTGAGTGTCGCCCCTGGGGAACGCCGTCGTACAGCCTGTTCGGCTGGCAGAAGCCGTGCTACCTCCTCGATGACGGCTATGCCAACAGCTTCGCTGAACTGATGGAGACCACCAACTGGGAGGGCTATGGCCGGGCGAGTGGCAATCCGAAGTGCCAGCAATGCATGGCGCACTGCGGCTATGAGCCAGCAGCGGTGGAAGCGACCTTCAGTTCGTGGCGGGGATTTTTACGCACCGCCTGGCTCACCTTGGCTGGGCCCCCGCGGCAGGCGAACACGTCACCCACCAGGCAACCGGGACAACGCCCTTGGCAGCCTGAGCCGCGGCTGCCTGTCTTGCCTGTCATCGACCCGGTTCCGGCTGAGCGGGTCGCCTGAGGCGAGCGTTGCAGCTGGGGTCAGTGGCGGTTGGTCGCCTGACGCCGGGCCTCTATGGCTGCGCCCCGAGCGCCGGCGGCGTCGCCATTCGGCATGATGACCAGGGGAATGGCGGCCTGCTCTTCTCGCTGCGGCGGCATGCCGGCTCGAATCTCCTCAAGAAACCAGTGCTGGAAGTCGGTGTCGGCCTCGATGGCACCGCCGCCGACAATGAGGGCATCTGGGTCAAAGATATTGATCATTTGATCAAAGAACAGGCCAAGGGCCCGGGCCTGAACCCGAAAAATAGCCTGGCACATTGGATCGCCGGTGGCGGCCAGACCACGCACGCGTACCGCTGCAGCCGTCGGATCGAGTGTGGCTAGCAGGTGGCTGGGTTGCTGCTGCAGAAAGTGGGGCAGCAGTGTCTGCCGAATGGCGGTGAGGGAGCAGAGTGACTCAAGGTCACCGAGGCGGCCACAGTTGCAACGGGGTGTCAGGCCGACGAGTTCAGGCAGGCTTTCGATGAGGGAGGCCACCGGCAGCAGGACGTGTCCCAACTCACCCCCAAATCCCCGGCTTCCGGCGACGACCTGGCCTTGGTGGATCACACCACCCCCGAGGCCCGTGCCGATGATCGCCGACACGCTGGTGCGATTCGGCTCAGTGCCAAAGCGGGCGGCATGCCCCCAGACAGCGGCTGCGTTGCCGTCGTTGAGGTAGTGGACCGGCAGGCCGAGTACTTTTTCAAGACCACCACGGATGTCAAAGCCCGCCCAGTCGGGATGGACAAAATTGGTCGAGCCACGCTGGCTTAGCACTCCGGACGCAGTCGCCGGGCCCGGTGTGTCGAGGCCAACTGCGAGGATGTCGTGCCGCTGGACACCCGCCTCGGCAACCGCGAGATCGAGACCATCAGCAATCTGCTGGAGGCAGATGCCGGGGCCCTCGACGCTGCGGGCTGGATGCTCACAGAGGCCCTCGAGGAGGAACTGGCGCTCGGTGTCAAGGAGCGTGACATTGACCGCGGTGCCGCCCAGGTCGATGCCAGCGATCAGCGAAGGGACGTCACGAGTGGATGCGGACATATGAGGCTCCAGTGTGATGCAACGGGCGAGACACGGGACGGACGAGATACGGGAAGGTGATGGGCAGGCGGCGCCCCGTTCTGCCAGCGGGGCTACGGTATCACCGTCAGTTCACGGCGAACCCGGTGGGTGATCGCCTGAAGGCCACGACTGCGGAGCATGCCGAGAACGGCATCGAGGCCGATTCGTTCAAGGAAGTCATCCGGCAGGTCGGCGGCTTCAGCCTGTGGGCGTCCGGCAACCGCCTCAGCAAGCATTGATACAAACCCTTTTACCGTTGGTGCCTCTTCTGCCACCTCAGCGACAAGTCGCATGCCATCCTGATCCAGTTCAGGCCAGAGATAGACCGGCGTCTGGCACTCATGAACCCGCCCCTCATTCTCAGCCTTGAGGGCCTGATAGGCCTCTGGCAGCGGTGGCAGGCGATTGGAAAAGTCGATGAGGAGTTCAAGTTTTTCCCGACTGTCGAGGTCGGCAAACTCGTCAACAATGTTGTCGATACGGGTGGTCACCGTGTCCATCGGGCACCTGCGGTGGGAAGGCTGGCAGATCACACGGGGTCAGGCACCAGGGGCCGCCGAGGCTGCGGTCGGCTCCGGGCCTTTCACAATCGGCACACCGACGCTGTTTCCCCACTCGAGCCATGAGCCATCGTAGTTTCGGACATTGCCGAACCCGAGCAGGTATTTCAGGACAAACCAAGTGAGGCTCGACCGTTCGCCGATCCGGCAGTACGCAATGGTGGGTGACCGCCGCTTCAGATGGTTTGTCTTGCAGTAGAGTTTTTCAAGATCCTTGGCTGATTTGAAGGTGCCGTCCTCATTGACGGAAAGCGGCCAGGGGATGTTGACGGCGCCGGGAATGTGGCCACCACGAACCGCACCTTCGTTGGGGTACTCGGGCATGTGCAACCGTTCACCCCGGTATTCCTCGGGACTGCGGACATCAATCAAGGCCTTGCCCGCCTTCTGGTGCTTGAGCACTTCGTCCCGCAGCGCCCGGACCGATTTGTCCTGTTCTGGTGCGGTGTAGGTGGCAGCAGGATAGGAGACCCGGTCGGTTGACCAAGCCCGTCCGTCAAGTTGCCATTTCTTCCGCCCGCCATTCATGATCTTGCACCGCTCATGCCCGTAAAGCTTGAAAACCCAGAAGGCGTAGCAGGCCCACCAGTTGTTCTGGTCTCCGTAGAAGACGACTGTGGTGTCATTGCTGATGCCGTTGTCCCGGCAGATCTTCTCAAACCCGACCCGGTCGACATAGTCGCGAACGTTCTGATCCTGCAGGTCGATCAGCCAGTCAATTTCGACGGCTCCCGGGATGTGGCCCTGGATATAGAGAGCGCGATCCTCGTTGGATTCGACGATCCGCACGGACGGATCGTTCTGATGTTCGGCCACCCAATCCGTCGAGACGAGGACATCGGGATCTGCATACTCGGCCATCGATAACTGCTCCTCTGGCGGACGTGGACAGGGTGAATTCTGGATCGTAGTGGATGCCCCGTGGGCCTGCAACGACCGGCTCTCTGGCTCCCGCGTGGCCGTTTCTTGCAAACAGGAGGGATGGCACAGGAAGGCTGCCCCGGATGCTCACGTGGCGGCGGATGCGGTATCATAGGGGGGTCGTTGCCGCGTGCCGAGCCTGCCGCATAACGATTCCCACCTTGCCTGCCCCACATGCCGTGGTGGCCTCGCCGTCTGAGGAGAACCGATGGGTCCGCAGTTCATTTTCCAAATCACTGACCTCACCAAGAAATTTGGGCAGCGGGAACTGCTCAAGAACATCAACCTCGCCTTCTATCCAGGCGCAAAGATTGGCCTGCTTGGTCGCAATGGCGCTGGGAAGAGCACCCTGATGAAAATCATGGCGGGCATCGACCGAGAGTACGAGGGTGAGGCACGGCTGGCGGATGGTTTTACGGTGGGCTACCTCGAGCAGGAGCCGCAACTCGATCCCGAAAAGACCGTTTTTGAGAACGTGATGGACGGCGTGGAGCCGTCGCGGGCAATCCTCCGACGATACGAAGAGATCAACGCCCGGTTTGCCGAGCCACTCTCGGATGATGAGATGGAGAAGTTGCTGGCTGAGCAGGCCAGCGTCCAGGACGAGATTGACGCCAAGAATCTCTGGGACCTCGATCGACAGGTGGAAATCGCAATGGACGCGATGAATCTTCCGCCCGGTGACTGGGCGGTGACAAACCTGTCTGGGGGTGAACGCCGCCGGGTGGCCCTCTGCCGCCTTCTGCTGGAAAAGCCCGACCTGCTGCTGCTCGATGAGCCGACGAATCATCTCGATGCTGAAAGCGTGCTCTGGCTTGAGCATTACCTCGCCGATTATGCTGGGACGGTGGTGGCCGTCACCCACGATAGGTATTTCCTCGACAACGTGGCGAAATGGATTCTGGAAGTGGACCACGGAAGGGGAATTCCCTTCGAGGGCAACTACTCAGCCTGGCTGGAACAGAAGCAGGCTCGGATGGTGCTTGAGGAAAAGCAGGCCAGTGCCCGGCAGAAGACGCTCACCAAAGAGCTTGAGTGGATTCGCATGTCGCCGAAGGCCCGCCAGGCCAAGAGTAAGGCCCGCGTGGCGGCCTATGAGAAACTGGCTGCCGAAGAGGCCGCCGCCCGCGATACCGATGTGGAAATCGCCGTGCCGTCCAGTCGCCCGCTGGGCGATCAGGTGATCGACTCCGAAGGCATCTCGAAAGCCTTTGGTGATAAGTTGCTGTTTGAGAACCTGTCATTTCGACTGCCACCGGGTGGCATTGTTGGCATCATTGGCCCCAACGGTGCCGGCAAGACCACGTTGTTTCGAATGCTGGTTGGCAAGGAACAGCCCGATGCGGGCACGATCAAGGTCGGTTCGACCGTCGACATTGGCTATGTCGATCAGTCGCGGGACGCCCTCGATCCCGACAAGACTGTCTTCGAGGAGATTTCGGGTGGGCATGACACGATCCAACTCGGCAAGCGGGCGGTGAACGCCCGCAGTTACGTTGCCAAGTTCAACTTCATGGGGCCCGATCAGCAGAAAAAGGTGGGGACGCTCTCAGGAGGTGAGCGGAATCGCGTCCATTTGGCCAAACTGCTGCGGGCTGGCTGTAACCTGCTGCTTCTTGACGAACCGACGAACGATCTCGATGTCGACACGCTTCGGTCGCTTGAAGAGGGGATCGCCAATTTTGCCGGCAGCGTGGTGGTGATCACGCACGACCGGTGGTTTCTCGACCGTCTGGCGACGCACATCATCGCCTTTGAGGGCGATGGCTACGTGCATGTCTGCGAAGGCAATTTCGACGTCTATGAGCAGAGCCGAAAAGAGCGGCTGGGAGCCGACGCCGATGAGCCCCATCGGTTCCGCTACAAGAAGATCCATAGCTGAGCGACTGTCTTTTTGCCGTGATTGGCATTGCCCCGCTTCGCGTGGTTTGAGGTGTCGTCTATCACCTCGGCTCGCGCCTTGCTGGCGGCATACCAGTTCCACACAAGTCCGAAACTCACGCTGACGGAATGCGGGCTGTCTTCACACTGGCGTCGTCCAAACCCTCGGCTCGCGTTTCGGGCCATGGTGGGCAGGCTCACCAAAGCCTCGGGGCTAGCGGTGAGGAAACCTGCATTTGCCCGTGTGGTGGCGGGCTCAGCCCATCGGCAACTGGACGGCAGCGGCAGCGTTGCGGATTTCTTTGGGGAGGGGAAAAAAGACATCCTCTTCCCTAACGGTGCGTTCTTCGACCGTGACGCCGGCTGCGCTGCTGCCGAAGCGTTTAGTTAGCCAGGTGACGCAGTCTTGAACCACCCGCTCGGGTGCACTCGCCCCTGCCGTGATCACGACGGTATCGGTGTTCTCGAACCAGTTCGGGTTGATTTCATCGGCACCGTCAATGAGATGAGCCCGCTTCCCCTCCTCGCGGGCAAGTTCAGCCAGTCGCTGGCTGTTGGAACTGTTCTGGCTGCCGAGCACAAGAACCAAATCGGCCTCTTGTGAGAGTTGGCGGACCGCCTCTTGCCGATTCTGTGTGGCGTAGCAGATGTCGTCCTTGGGAGGCCCGATCAACTGGGGGAACCGGTCCCGCAGGCTGGCAATGATCCTTGAGGCATCATCGACCGAGAGTGTGGTCTGGGTGAGGTAGGCCAGTTTGTCGTCTGGGCCAAACGGCAACGCGGCGACGTCCTCGGCTGACTCAACAAGCGTGAACGAACCCGGCGCCTGTCCCATGGTGCCGATGACCTCGTCGTGGCCCTCGTGGCCAATCAGGAAGATGTGATAGCCCTGCTTGGCGTACTTGATCGCTTCAAGATGCACCTTGGTAACCAGGGGGCAGGTAGCGTCAATCGCGCGGAGTTTTCGTTCGGCGGCGATGGCCCGAACCTCAGGAGCCACCCCGTGGGCGGAAAACAGCAGGGTCGTCCCCTCCGGAGCCTCTTCGACGGCATTGACGAAGACGACCCCCTCCTTTTCAAAGCGATCAACAACATGCTTGTTGTGGACGATCTCATGGAACACGTAAATTGGCGTGCCGTAGAGGCGGATTGCGGTTTCCAGCGTCTCGATTGCCATGTTTACGCCGGCACAGAAGCCTCGTGGGCCGGCAAGCAGAATCTTCATTGGGGGTTCCAGCGTGCAGGGGGACCGGCCTCACGGGGGCCAGGAGGTCTCGTCGTGACTCTCCTTACTGTAAGATGCGGAGCAGGAAACGACCATAACGCCCTGCTGATGTTCTGAAACAATGCCGCGTCCGAATGCCCCTGTCGACCAGGCGTCGCGACGGGACCCGACGGCCTGGGAACTGGCCCCCCTGCCCCCGCTTCTTGACCTTTCTGCCGCAGAAGCCTTCTGCCGGCAGGTTGCGGCCGCCCATTACGAGAATTTCACGGTCGCCTCACGGTTGCTGCCCGCGGGGCTGCGGCAGGATTTCGCCAATGTCTACACCTATGCCCGCTGGAGCGATGACCTCGCCGATGAGTCGGATGGTGATGCCACGGCCGCGCTCGCTGCCTGGCGACGGGGGCTCGAACGCTGCTTCGCGGGTGCGGCGGACCATCCAGTGTTTGTCGCCTTGGGAGAAACGGTCCGCCGGCACGACCTCTCCATCACCCCCTTCACCGACCTGCTCGACGCCTTCACGCAGGATCAGCACGTGGTTCGGTACGAGAGTCGGGCTGACCTGTTGGACTACTGTAGGCGGTCAGCGGACCCGGTGGGGCGGATTGTGCTGGCGCTTGCCGGGTGTCGAGACCCTGGGCGGGTCACGCTCGCTGATGCGATCTGCACAGGCCTGCAGTTGGTTAACTTCTGGCAGGATATTCGGCGGGACCGGATCAGCGGGCGGATCTATCTGCCAGCTGAGGATTGCCGGCGGCACGGCGTGAGTGAAGCGATGCTTGATGCCGAGCGGGCCAGCCCGGAACTGATCGCCCTCGTGGCTGATGAGGTGACCTGGGCCCGGGGGCTGTTTGACCAAGGTGCTCCGCTGGTCAGGACCGCCCCGGCCGTCTTGCGGCCGGCGATCGGCCTGTTCCTTGCCGGTGGTCGTGGCGTTGCCACGGCCATTGAGCGGGCGGGCTTTGATACCCTCGCGCGGCGACCAACGCTCAGCCGCTGGGCCAAGGGCAGGCTGGCAGTC
The DNA here is from genome assembly GCA_011523305.1 of Planctomycetaceae bacterium. Classification (GTDB taxonomy): domain Bacteria; phylum Planctomycetota; class Planctomycetia; order Pirellulales; family UBA1268; genus UBA1268. Next base: position 8,395 of record WTHB01000115.1, read on the forward strand.
GTGGCCGGGCTCGGCATGCTCCGTCAACGAGTCAGCCCGTGGCTGGGAGGCGGGCAGTCATGACAGCCTCGCAGCGAGACGATGATCGTGTCTGTCGCGAGGTGCTTCGGGCCAGTGGCTCAAACTTCGCGCTGCCCCTGCGGCTGCTGCCGCCAGAGAAACAGCGAGGCTCCATCGCGCTGTACGCCTTCTGCCGGCTTGCCGATGATCTTGTCGATGAGGCAGCCAACCCTGCGGAGGCATCCTGCCGGCTTGATGATTTTGCGGAGCAACTCCAGAACAGTCTGGCCGGCCGCCCAGTTACTGAGCCGGTGCTCCGGGCGGTGGCGTCCGCGGCCGGGCGGTTTGCAATTCCGGCAGAACACCTTGTGGCCATCATTGACGGGGTTCGGTCCGACCTGCAGCCGGTGCGGTTCCAGTCGGTGGCTGACTTGGTCGGCTACTGTCGTAAGGTGGCGTCTGCCGTCGGGCTGGCGGCAGTGCCGATCTGGGGGCTGCGGCCGGGGGTCCGTCCCGCCGAGTGGCAGCCTGCTGCCGATGCCTGCGGCCTCGCCTTTCAGTGGACCAATATCCTTCGCGATGTTGTTGAAGACCGCGACCGCGGCCGTCTCTATCTGCCGACCGAGTCGTTCGCGTCGGCGGACTGTCTGCCAGAGGAACTGCTGGCGGGGCGAATGAATCAAGCCTTTGCTGGCTTGGCTACCCAGGAAGCAGCCCGGGCAGACGACTGGTATCGGCAGGCGGCACCGCTCGACAGCATGCTCTCACCAGACGGCCAACGGGTCTTCCGGACGATGTATGGTGTCTATCGTGAATTGTTCCGCGCGATTGAGCGGGCCGGGCCGGAAGTGTTTGTCAGCCGAGTGAAGTCGCCCCGGTGGCGGCGGCTGGCCGCTGGTGTCGTCACGCTGATTCGAGGGCCTCAATGAATCTGTTTCGATCTGGTGGAGTCAATCAGCAGCCGGCCGATTCTGCGGGCCGCGCGATTGTTGTCGGTGGAGGGCTGGCAGGCCTAGCGGCTGCGGCTGATCTACTCGCTGCCGGCTTTGAGGTTCATTTGCTTGAGGGGCGGCGGCGGTGCGGAGGGAGAGCGGCATCGTTCGAAAGTGCGGCCGACGGTAGTCTGGTCGATGCCTGTCAGCATGTCGCGATGGGCTGCTGCACCAACTTTCTGGATCTCTGCCAGCGGGCTGGCCTTGGCGACCTTTTGCGACGGGATCGCACCCTCTGGTTTATCGGTCCCGAGGGAGAGCGGGCCGCCTGCACACCGGCCAACTGGCTGCCTGCGCCCTTCCACCTTGCACCACTGCTGTTGGGCATGAAGCACTTCTCGTTGGGTGAGAAGACGGCCTTGGCAATCGGCATGCTCCGGCTGGCAGGGGGCCGTTTTGCGTCGGCAGCCCCCGGCAGCAACGAGCCGACTGCAGCGGTCTGGCTGGCCGCCCGGCAGCCAGAGCGTGTGATTCAGCTGTTCTGGCAGCCAGTCATTGAGAGTGCTCTTGGTGAGTCAATCGACCATGTCGGGGTCACGGCGGTCCGGAAAGTCGTGGTGGATGGCTTTCTGGCACACCCGCAGGCTGCTGATCTGCTGGTACCAACCCGGCCGCTGGGTGACATGTTTGGTGAGCAGCTTGTGCACTGGCTGCGGTCGCAGGGAGCGACGGTGACCACTGGTGCCCTCGTCACTGCCATTGAGCGTGATGGTGCGGGACGGGTAACCGGCGTCCGGCGGGGGGAGGAACTGCTGGCGGCAGACGTCGTGGTTCTGGCTGTGCCTTGGCGTGCAGCGGCTCGGTTGGTTCCCGATGTGTTGCCACCGGTCGATGACTCATTTGTCGGTTCTCCGATCACGGCGGTCCACCTCTGGTTTGATCGTCCGATTGTCGACGTGCCCCATGCCGTGCTCGTCGGTCGCGTCTCCCAGTGGGTTTTTCCTGGTGAGCATGCAGAGGCAGACGGCGGACACCACTGCCAGGTTGTGATCAGTGCTTCGCGAGGCCTCTGTGATGGGGATCGCGAGCGGTTGCTGAAGACCGTTGTGGAGGACCTCGAGGCGGTCTTCCCGGCGGCAGCAACCGCCACGCTGCTCCGGTCGCGCATTGTGACCGATCCAACTGCGGTACTGTCAGTCCGTCCCGGTATCGAAACGGTCAGGCCAGCGGCGATGACCCCGGCGGAGAATCTCTATCTGGCGGGTGACTGGGTCGCAACCGGATGGCCCTCCACGATGGAGGGGGCGGTTCGAAGCGGCCGGCTGGCAGCCGCGGCCGCCAGTGGGCGATCTCGCGGGCTTGTGGCCGATCTCCCCAAGAATCTGCTCGTGCGACTGCTGGTCGGCTCGATGAGGCCGCCGCAGCAGGCGTGAACCGGTCACGGCTGCTCGGCAGATGCTGCGACGAGGTCCGCCAGTCCCCGGGCGAGGCGTTGGGCCTGGGTAAGGCCCCGCTCCCAGAGCTGCCAGAAATCGACCGCCGCGCCGGGCCGCCGGGCGATGGCCCCAAGAGCCGTGCCGAGCCGACGCACTGGTGAGAGCGGCTGGCTTAGGCGGGCCACTTCACGCGGGAGGGCTTCCGCGGCGGCGTCGGAGATGACCCGCAGCGAAAGGAATCCTCGGCCGGTCGTCTCGGCGACTGTTGCCACAGCCCACGACTCCATGTCAACAAGATCGGCCCCGGTTGCCTGTCGCAAGGCAGCCTTGCCGGCAGGGTCTGCGACAATGCTGTCAACGCTGATCAGCGTTGTGGTGGCCGGCGGATGATGCTGCCAGAAGCGGGCAGCGAGACTGGCCTCAACTGGGTGGGGTGGCAGCTGGGGGTGTGCCTGAGCTAAGATGCGGTCAGGCAGGACCAGTTGGCCGCGGGTGAGATCGGGGTTCAGTCCGCCCGCAAAACCGGCCGAGACAAGCCAGCGAGGATCGTGTCCGTCACAGAGCAGGCGGGCTGCCCGGCTGGCGGCGGCCTCTCCGACGCCGCCGACGGTCCAGGCAACCTGTTGCCCCACTAGGCTTCCCGTGGCGATCGTCAGCCCCGCGACATGGTAAAGCCGGGAACCGGTCACCAGGCCCTCGAAAGCATGGGCCTCGAGCGGCAGGGCGAAGATGACACTGAGTTGGCAACGGGGAGCGGGAGTGTCAGACAGCACTGGCGAGCCCTCACGTTGGAGAAAGTACGGGTGGCGTGGTGGGCGAACGCCAAGTCAGTTTCGCAGAAAACCGCTGCTTGTGCTGGTCATCAGCAAGGGATTCACACGTCCTCGCGGGCCCCGCGGTCGTGGCTCGCGGATCAGTTTATTCCCATTCGATGGTGGCCGGTGGTTTCGACGAGATGTCATAGACGACGCGGTTGACGCCGCGAACCTCGTTGATGATTCGCGTTGAAATCCTGCCGAGCACCTCGTAGGGAAGGTGACTCCAGTCGGCGGTCATGAAGTCTTCAGTCTCCACCGCCCGGACGGCGAGCACATTTTCGTAGGTGCGGGCGTCGCCCATCACACCGACGCTTTCAACCGGGAGCAGCACGGCGAAGGCCTGGGAGATTTGCCGCATCAGGCCCGCCCGGTCGAGTTCCGCAAGGACAATCGCATCAGCCTCCCGAAGCGTGTCAAGCCGGGGCTTGGTCACCTCGCCGAGGCAGCGGACTGCCAGCCCTGGACCGGGGAACGGATGCCGCCAGACAATTTTTTGGGGCAGGCCAAGGTTGAGCCCGAGTTGCCGGACCTCATCTTTGAAGAGATCCCGCAGTGGCTCGATCAGTTCAAATTGGAGATCTTCTGGCAGTCCGCCCACATTGTGGTGGAGTTTAATGGTTGCCGCTGGCCCGTCGGCGGCGGCTCCGCTCTCGATGACATCGGGATAAAGCGTGCCCTGGGCGAGGAAGCGAGCGTCTTCGATCTTCGCTGCCTCATCAGTGAAGCATTCAATGAAGGTCCGGCCGATGCGGCGCCGCTTTTCCTGTGGTTCCGTGATCCCGGCAAGGACGTCGAGAAAGCGGTCTTCGGCCGAGACAACATGCAGGTCGGTTTTGAAATGGTCGGAAAACTCCTCGATCACCGCTGCCGCTTCGTTCTTCCGCAGCAGACCATTGTCCACGAGGATGCACGAAAGTTGATCACCAATCGCACGGCTGATCAGGGCCGCGACCACGGCAGAGTCGACGCCCCCGGACAGCCCGCAGATCACCCGGCCCGTGCCAACCTGCTTGCGGATTGCAGCGATGGCCAGTTCGGCGAAGTCCTCAAGCCGCCAGGTGCCGGTGCAACCGCATTCCTGCTGCAAGAAGTTTGCCAAGATGGTGCTGCCGGCCGACGTGTGAGTGACCTCAGGGTGAAACTGGAGCCCAAACACCGGGAGAGAGCAGTGTCGCACCGCCGCGAGTGGACAGGTGGCCGTCGTGGCCAAGGGGATGAAATCAGCGGAGACGCTGGTGACCTGATCCCCGTGGCTCATCCAGACGTCGGTCGTCGGAGGAACGTTGGTGAAGATCGACTCCGTGGTCAGGATGTCGCAGCCTGCCCGGCCATACTCCCGAGCCTCAGCCCGCCCCACCTTGCCGCCGAGGGCTTCACAGGCTGCCTGCATGCCGTAGCAGATGCCCAGCACAGGGATGCCAAGTGACAACAGCCCCGGGTCGCAGCGGGGGGCGTCGGCCTCGTAAATGCTTGCTGGTCCGCCCGAGAGGATGATGCCTTTTGGAGCAATCTCGGCAACCCGTTCGGCCGTGATGTCGTGCCGGACAATTTCACAGTAGACATGCTGTTCACGGACCCGCCGGGCGATCAACTGGGCATACTGCGAACCAAAGTCGAGCACGAGCACCCGCTCGGTATTGACGGCGTTGCGGGTGGCGGCAACCTCGGGGCCACGTCCGGATTCAGTGGTGGTCTGGGACACAGGGCATTCCAGCGGACAGGGGGGTGGGTGAAAGCCCGTGAGTATACCGCCCACGGCGAGTGGGAACACCGCTGCGGTTCAGGCCCGGGCGGGGGCGCTGGTAGAGTGGCGACAGGCGGAGAATCAATCGATCCGCCCCCTCGATGGCTCTCGGAGACCCCCGATGCTCGCGTTGCTTACCAATGACGACGGAATGTATGCCCCAGGACTAGCAGCCATGGAGCGGGCGCTGGCAGGCCGGCTCGAAACGACAGTGGTTGCGCCGTCAACAGAGCAGAGTGGTGTCGGGCATGCAATCACCTTCCTGTCACCGCTGACCGCGAAGGAGGTCTTTGCGGGGGAACGGCGACGTGGCTGGGCGGTCGATGGCAGCCCTGCCGATGCAGTGAAACTTGGGATCTCAGCGTTTTGTCCCCGGCGTCCTGATGTGGTTATCAGTGGTATCAACAGCGGTCTCAACGCGGGGATCAATGTGCTCTACTCCGGCACAGTCGCGGCTGCCATTGAGGGGGCCTTCTTCGGAATCACCAGCATTGCGATGTCGCTTGAGTGGGATGATCATGCCGACTACGAGCGGGCCGCACAGATCGCAACGGTGATAATCGAACGTCTGCTGGCTCGCCGGCCCCTAGCTGGCAGTCTGTTCAACGTCAACATTCCGACCGCTGCCCTGACGGGTCAGCCAGTGGTGCGGGTCGTACCGATGAGTGTTGCCCGGTACGGAGAGGCATTCGAACGCCGCGTCGATCCGCGGGGGCGGAATTACTACTGGGCGACCAATGATCCGCCTCCCCCGCCCTCCGCGGTTGAGAGCGACATCACGGCCCTGACCGCTGGCGCGATCACGATTACGCCTCTCGACTACGACCTGACGCATCGGGCCAGCATCGACGAACTTGCCGAAGAGGACTGGACTGCGGTACTTGCAACAGCGGGGCACACGTCTGCCTGATCTCGCCGCTGTAATCCTGCAGTAGTCGGGTGCTGTGCAGGAGACCTGCTGGTCAATCGGTGGCTTCCGACGTGGTTTCTGCAGCAGCAGCAGCCTGGCTTTTCGTAGCCGGCGTGAAAGGCCACGCTTCCAGTGACCAGAGGGTGAGTGTGAGGAGCGTGCAAAAAACAAGGAAGCCAACGATGCCGACCCAGCCCCAAAATGGAACCCGGAGGAACTGGGCAGAAGTCAGACTCCCCCACCATTCGCCCACCGACATGTCCTCGAATGACTGCGCGGGAGAGCCTGCGGGGGGCATCGCGGTGTCAGTGGGGGCGGCGAGTGAGTCCCCTCTTGGCTTGGACATGCTCAAGAAGTCATCGTCTTCGTCATCGTCTTTGTCGGCACTGCCAACTGGCGATCCCGCCCCGTAGAGGAAGTCGTCATCCTCGTCGTCGTCATCCTCGTCAGCATGTGAGGCGGCGGAATGCTGGCCGGCGGCTGGCCTTCCCGCCGCTGGAGTCATGCTGCCGAGGAAGTCGTCATCCTCATCCTCTTCCTCCTCACGCTCGTTGGCTCGGGTTTGGGCGGGCTTCGATGCGGTTTCAGGCTGGCGACGCAGGGGAGCGGTGTCAGCGTCGAGCCCGGACCGAAGCACATTGCTGCCGCTGGCCTCTGGGCTTCGGCGGCGGAGGCTCGGCAGACTTCCGGAGGCTGACTGGAGCAGCGACGAGCCACCGTCAGAACTTCCTGTCGGCCGGCGACGCAGGCTGCCTGCCGGGCGGGGGGCGTCGCTGGCATGCTGGTCCAGCCAAGCCTGAATGGTGTCGGCAACCTCCCCTGCTGTTTGCGGCCTCGCGTCAGGATGCTTTTCAAGCATGCGGAAGTAGAGGTCGACTACCGCCGAGTCCAGATCGGGGGGGACCCCATCCAATTCATCGAGTGGGTTGGGTGGAGGCTCGTTCCAGTGAGCCTTGATCCGCTCGACAACGCTTCCCTTGGCGAATGGAGCTCGACCGACCAGCAGGTAGTAGAGCGTGCAGCCGAGCGAGTAGATGTCAGACCGGGGATCAGCGGCGTGGCTGTTCTTCGACTGCTCCGGCGAGAGGTAGTCAGCTGTGCCGAGGACCTTTTCGTTGTGTTCTTTGGTGAGCCCACCTTCTTCATCGTCATCGGTGGCACCAAGGGCGAGACCGAGATCGAGGATTTTGATGGTGCCCCGCGAATCGAGCATCAGGTTGGCGGGCTTGATGTCACGGTGCACGAGCCCTTCTTCATGGGCGTACTGCAGCCCCAGTGCGGCCTGTCGGATGTAGTTGAGTGCGTCCCTGACCGGCAGCGGCCCCTGCTCTTTGACCGTCTTGTACAGGTCGGTGCCGTCGATGTAGTCAAGGACGATGTACCAGAGGTCGCCCTGATGATCGAAATTGGTCGCCCGGGCAATATTGGGGTGGTTAAGTCGAAAGGAGGCTTGCGCCTCTCGTTCGAAGCGTTCCTTGTACGACTTCTTGTCAACCCGCTTCAGGGGCAACACCTTGATGGCAACAGGGAGATGCATCCCGGTGTGCTCGGCAAGATAGACGCTGCTCATGCCCCCCTTGCCCAGTTCTCGAAGCAGCTTGTAGCGGCCGAGGAAATAGCCACGGTGCTTGCCCTTGAGGAGTTGCCGCAACTGCCACTCGGTAATGAGCTCAGCCTTGACGAACGCCTGAGGGAGAGCATCGGGCAGAGGGCCGCTCCCGCCCTTCCATGGCCCGGCCACTTCTTCCAGGCGAGCCGCCTCTACCAGGCCACTTTTGCGAAGCACGGCGAGGAAGCGTTCGATGCTGTTGACCTCGTGACTCATGAGAGAGTTGGCGGTGGGAAATGGCGGGCAATCGGCGAGTCTATCGGGTGACCTGTTGCCGCGTATCATACCATGCCACGGTCACCTTCGTTCCTCCACTGGCAGATCGGCCATGTCCCCCCTTTTTACCCTCTACACCCGCGCCGGCTGCCATCTCTGCGAGCATGCCGAGGACCTGGTGGCGGTCCACCTGCCTGGCTGCCGGTTGGTCGATGTCGACGGCGACGACCAGTTGCAACGGGCCTATGGACTCCGGGTGCCAGTGCTTGTCCGCGGTGAGGAAGTGCTGCTGGAAGGACAGATTGAAGAGACCGAGGTGGTGCGGCTCACACAGCGGGGCTGAGGGGTGGCGTGCCGGGGCTAGGTGGGCAGCCGCGGAGCGATCCCATCCGGGGGCCGCAGCTGTCACTTTTCTCTCCGGGAATCAGGCACTATTCTGCACGGCTGCAAGACGACCCGCACAGCATGGCGGGTAGGCCGGTATCCCATTTCGGAGTCGCTTGATGACCGCTCTCAACCGTTACAGTTCGCGAATCACGCAGCCCCGCTCGCAGGGGGCCTCGCAGGCAATGCTGCTGGGGACCGGGCTGACTCCGGATGATCTCAACAAGCCGCAGGTTGGTATCGCCAGCATGTGGTACGAGGGGAACACCTGTAACATGCACCTCGACAGGTTGGCGGCTGCTGTTCGCGAGGGCGTGGTGGCTAGCGGACTGGTGGGGATGCGGTTCAACACCATTGGTGTCAGCGATGGCATTTCGATGGGAACCGACGGCATGAGTTTTTCGCTGCCCTCCCGTGACATCATCGCCGATTCGATCGAAACCGTGATGCAGGCGCAGTGGTACGACGGCCTCGTTGCCATTCCGGGTTGCGACAAGAACATGCCCGGTTGTCTCATGGCGATGGGGCGACTCAACCGCCCTGCCCTGATGGTTTACGGTGGGACGATCCGGCCGGGGCATCTGGCCGATGGGACAACGCTCGACATTGTGTCGGCGTTTCAGTGTTACGGGGAGTACGTCGCCGGGCGGATTGACGACAGTCGCCGCACCGACATTGTCCGCCATGCCTGTCCAGGAGCGGGCGCCTGCGGGGGCATGTATACCGCCAACACCATGGCGACCGCGATCGAGGCAATGGGCATGGCCCTCCCCGACAGCGCCTCCATTCCGGCAGAGCATCCTGAGAAACTGGCAGAGTGCCGGCGTGCTGGGGAGGTGCTGAAGCACCTGCTTGAGCAGGACATCAAGCCACGGGACATCATGACGCGAAGGGCCTTTGAAAATGCCATGGTGGTTATCATGGCCCTCGGCGGGTCGACCAATGCCGTCCTCCACCTGATTGCGATGGCCCGGAGCGTTGAGGTGCCGTTGGAACCGGCTGATTTCCAGGCGGTGTCGCGGCGGATTCCCTATCTGGCTGACCTGAAACCGAGTGGGAAGTTCGTGCAGGAGGATCTCCACTCCATCGGTGGCACCAGTGGCCTGATGAAGTATCTCCTTGACAAGGGGTTGCTGGACGGCGACTGCCTGACCGTGACCGGCAAAACGCTGGCCGAGAACCTGGCCACCAGCAAGGGGCTGGCTGAAGGGCAGAAGATTATTCAGCCGGTCGAGCAGCCACTGAAGCCGACTGGGCACATCACCATCCTGACCGGCAATCTCGCCCCGGGGACGGCGGTGGCAAAGATCACCGGCAAAGAAGGTTCCCGCTTTTCGGGGCCTGCCCGGGTTTTTGACAGTGAAGAGGACATGCTGGCAGCGCTTGAACAGGGCGGTATTCATCGCGGTGATGTGGTCATCATTCGCTATGAGGGTCCCAAGGGTGGCCCGGGCATGCCCGAGATGCTGACGCCCACGTCAGCCCTCATGGGGGCGGGACTCGGGGCGGATGTGGCCCTGATTACGGATGGCCGATTCTCCGGAGGGTCACACGGCTTTATTGTCGGGCATGTCGTGCCGGAGGCGTTTGATGGTGGGCCGATCGCGCTGGTGCAAGACGGTGACGTCGTGACGATCGATTCCGAGCAGGCAACGATCGACGTCGCTGTCTCTGACGAAGCGATGACCACCCGGCGGGCGGCCTGGACGCAGCCTACCCCGAAACGGCAGCGGGGCATTCTGGCGAAGTACATCCGCTGTGTTGCCCCGGCGTCAGCGGGCTGTGTGACCGACGAGTAGCGGTCGGTGCGTGTCCGCAGACTGCCAACAACTTCCCCGACCAAGCAGCGTGAGGCTAGCCTGGAGGCTGGTAGTACGGCACGCCTTGCGGCACGGCAGCCACGCCGAGCCGTGCCAGAATCTTGTCGAGCATCCGGCGTTCCAGCAGCGGGTCGCGGCCCAGTGGAATCCAGCCGGCGGTGCGGGTTGGCGTTGCAACGGGCCGCGGCTGATCGCCCACCCGTTGGCCAAGCACCGGAAGCGGCGTGCCGTAGCGATAGAGCGAGTCGTCGTTGCGGAAAGTGGCACCTCCGGCTGTCGCGTGCATCGGACGCTTGAGGTT
>WTHB01000072.1 GCA_011523305.1 Planctomycetaceae bacterium
GCTTTCCTATGGGCTCGGCAGCGAGTGTGACGATCTGCCGTCGTTCGTTGTCTTCACCCCACTGCCCGACATCCCGCCGAGCCAGGCATTGTTTACCCGAATGTGGTCGAGCGGCTTCCTGCCGACCCGGCATGCCGGCGTGGCCCTGCGGGGATCGGGCGACCCGGTGCTCTACCTGCGAAATCCGGCTGGTGTCTCCACCGCCGACCGGCGACGGATGCTTGACACCCTCGGCAGCCTCAATGCCCAGAACCTTGCTCGTTATCACGACCCCGAAATCGAAACCCGGATCGCCCAGTACGAGATGGCCTTCAGGATGCAGGCGAGTGTGCCCCAACTGACCGACCTTTCCACCGAAACAGCCGAGACGCTCTCGCTGTACGGTGATGACGTCAACAAACCGGGCTCATTCACCCACAGTCTGCTGCTGGCCCGTCGGCTCGTTGAACAGGGAGTGCGGGCGGTGCAGATCCTGCATCGCGGCTGGGACCAGCACGGCAATCTGCCAAGGGATCTCGCGTCGCAGTGCCTCGACACGGACCAGGCAACGGCAGCATTAGTGAAAGACCTCAAACGACGCGGCCTGCTCGATGAAACGCTGGTGGTCTGGGGGGGTGAGTTCGGCCGAACCGTTTATTCCCAGGGCACGCTCACCAAAGAAAACTACGGCCGCGACCACCACCCGCGAAACTTCTGCATGTGGCTGGCCGGTGGCGGGGCTAAGGGAGGGGTTTCCTACGGTGAGACCGATGACTTCAGCTACAACATTGCCGAGAACCCGGTGCACATCAACGACTTCAACGCCACGATCCTGCACTTGATGGGGATCGACCATGAACGGTTTACCTTCAAGTTCCAGGGTCTCGACCAGCGGCTCACTGGTGTGGAAAAGCAGCGGGTCGTGACTGAGTTGCTGGGCTGAATGCTCCGCGTGGACTGCCTGCGGCGTTTGTCCCGCATGCAGTCGGTGAGTGATCGGCGACAGGCGACTGACGGTTTGCCGCCCTACTGGGACACTGCCGACGCTGAGGCGTCCTCCGAAAAGAGCAGCCGCCCCAGCGGCACTGCGGCAACGGCTCCCAGACAGGGTGCAAGCAGATAGACCCAGAGGCTGTCGAGCCGCAGCACCAGCACAGCTGGACCAAGCGACCGGGCAGGATTCATCGATGCACCACTGATCGGCCCGGCAAAGAGGGCTTCAAGGGCAATGACCGCCCCGATCGTGATGCCGGCAAGCAGGCCCTTCTCCTTGCCGCCCGTGGCAACGCTGAGAACCACCGTCATCAGGATGAACGTAAGTAGGCTTTCCAGTAGGAAAGCCTGCAACAGGCTACCGGCGGGGACCGTTTCGCCCAGCGTCTCAGCGTCAGGAAACAGCAACCGCAGGCTGCCACTGGCGGCCAGGCTGCCGACACACTGTGCGAGTACATAGGGCAGCACCTGCCTCCCTGCCAGTCGTCCGGATGCCCAGAAGCCGAGCGTGACGGCTGGATTGATGTGACACCCAGAGACATCACCAAGGGCATTGATCATCACCAACACAACCAGCCCAAAGGTGAGGGCAACCCCGACGTGCGTAATCCCACCAGCGGTGAGTTGGTCGACTACGATCGCCCCCGTCCCGGCAAAGACGAGGCAGAATGTGCCGAAGCACTCAGCGAGGAGTTGGCGGTTCATCATCATGTCGTCTCGTGGTTTGCTGCCGGCTGAGATGCCGAGCCGCACGTCACTATCACCAACCGATTGACCTGGCTCAAGTACTTGCCCGCAGCCGACCGGCAATACGGGCCTCGTCAAAGACGGCACCAGCCCAGACCCCACCACTTGCCTCCTGAAGCACCGCCCACAGCCGGGTGTCGGCCGGCAGTCGCGGATCGGGAGCCAGGCCAGCAATGGTGGGCCGACCGGCAAGCTCTGCGGCGGCCGCTTCAGGGGTGAATGTCTGGCTGTCGTGTGCCACCAGGTTGATGCTGCCGGTGGCGGCGGCTGAGTCGATTTCAATGGTAATCATGTCGCCGGCAACCAGTTTTCCAAGCGGTCCACCGGCGAGAGCCTCGGGGCTGACGTGTCCGATGCAGGCGCCGGTCGAAACGCCAGAAAACCGCGCATCGGTGATGACGGCAACCTGGCTGGCAAACGGCAGCTGCTTCAGCGCTGCTGTCACCTGATAGGTCTCTTCCATGCCCGTCCCCATTGGTCCAATGCCTGCAAGCACCAGCACATCTCCAGGCTCAATCTGACCGGCTTTGATCGCGGCCATCACCGCATGCTCACTGGTGAACACGCGAGCCGGCCCCGTGTGCCGATAGATGCCTGCGTCTGAAACCGCCCGCGGATCGATGGCGGTCGCTTTGACGATGGCACCCTGCGGCGCAAGCGAACCACGGAGGAAAGCCATGGTTCCTTTGAGCCCCTTCTCGGCTGCGGCCGTTGGGCTCAGGATCACATCGGCGGGGTCGACGCCATCTTCACGCAGCAGGATTTCCCGAAATCGCTCCCGTCGTTCACTCGTCTTCCACCACCTCAGGAGATCTGCCAGCGTTCCCCCTGAGACAGTCGGCACGCTGGTGTCGAGCAAGCCGAGTTGATCAAGGTGCAGCATGACCTCGGGCACCCCGCCCGCCAGAAAGACCCGCACGGTTGGATGATGCACCGGCCCGTTGGGTAACACACTGACGAGCCGTGGCGTCCGCTGGTTCACGGCAATCCAATCATCGACGCTCGGCTGAGGAAGGCCCGCGGCGTGGGCGATGGCCGGCAGGTGCAGGAGCAGATTGGTCGAACCACCAAACGCCGCATGAACCGTCATGGCGTTGGTGATGCTTGCAGGGGTAAGGACATCACCGGTTGTCAGACCACTTGCTGCCAACGCGACGACTGCCCGGGCTGACCGGACTGCCAGGTCGTGCCAGACCGGTTGACCGCTCGGCGCGAGGGCTGCATGGGGCAGCGTCAGTCCTAACGCCTCAGCCACCACCTGGGCAGTTGCGGCGGTCCCCAGAAACTGACACCCACCCCCTGGCGACGCACAGGCACGGCAGCCGAGATCAGCCGCATCCTCCAGCGTGATCAGCCCGTGTGTGTAGCGGGTGCCAATCGTCTGTATTGCCCCGGCATCCTCGCCCGCCTTTGGCGGCAGGGTAACACCACCGGGCACAATGATTCCCGGACGATCGGTGAGCCCCGCCACGGCCATCAGCATGGCCGGCAGGCCCTTGTCGCAGGTGGCGATGCCCATCACACCCTCCCGCAGCGGCAGCGAGCGTGCCAGGCGGCGGAGCACGATGGCGGCATCGTTGCGGTAGGGCAGGCTGTCGAACATTCCCACCGTACCCTGCGTTCGTCCATCACAGGGGTCAGAGCAGAAGCCGGCAAACGGAATTTTTCCGAGCCTCCTCAGTTCGGCTGCAGCCGCTTGCACCAGCAGGCCAATCTCCCAGTGCCCCGTGTGGTAGCCAAGAGCAATGGGCGCACCGTCAGGAGCCCGGACTCCTCCTTGCGTTGAGAGGATCAAGACCTGCCCATCAGCAGCACCGGCTGCATCCCAGCCCATCCCAACGTTCTGTGACAGACCGAAGAGGTCGCCGCTGGGACTTCCCCGCAGCATCTCAGCAGTAAGCGGCAGGCTGCCCGACGGGCCATCTGCCGCAACCTGAACCCTGTAGAGATCAGATTCGTGTGGCTCAAACACTTTGAATTTGTCCGTCGAATCTTCCATAACGCATGAATCTCGAAGAGCCTTCGTTCAACAACGTGAAGTAACCGTGCCAAGAAGCCTAACAGGCGGCAAACCATGCTGACTTCCCCTCACCTTCTG
>WTHB01000058.1 GCA_011523305.1 Planctomycetaceae bacterium
GACCGATTTGGAGAATGTCGTTCAGGCAATCGACCAGCATGTGAACGCTGGCGAGAAGCCTGAAGCAGCCCGGCAGATCCGTGATGCCTTTGGCTGCTCGTGGGACGACGCTCACCAGGTCACCAGACACTGGATGAACTACTCCCGGCAGCAAAAAATCTGTTGGCTCCGACTCGCCTCTGCCATCCAGTCACTCGCCGAGTAAGCAACGCGGCAGGCGGGCGGCACCGAAGCCACTGTTTTTGTTGGAATTGCAGCCGGTTCGCTCAGCCCAGTGACTTGAGACCATTCTCGATCACGGCCAGTCCCTCGTCGAGCTGCTCGAAATCTAGCGTAAGCGGCACCAGAAACCGCAGGACGTTCCCGTGCGTGCCGCAGGCCATGAGGATCACGCCGTGTTCGTAGGCATAGCGAACCACCGCCTGTGCCGCTGCCTTATCGGGTGTCTTGCTTTCCCGATCGGAAACCAACTCAATCGCCCGCATCGGACCGAGACCGCGGGCTTGGCCGATCACGGGAAATCGCTCGGCCCAGGCCTCCAGCCGCTGCTTGAGCCGCTTGCCAAGCTGCTGGGCATGGGCCAGCACGGACGGATCATCGAATCGGTCGAGAACTGCCAGCGCCGCCGCGCAGGCAAGTGGATTGCCACAATAGGTTCCGCCCACCCCACCGAGCCCCACGGCATCGATCACCGCTGCCCGGCCTGTCACCGCCGAGAGCGGAAGACCGTTGGCCAGGCCCTTGGCCATCACCACGAGATCGGGCGTCACCCCGAGTTGCTGGCAGGCGAGCAGACTTCCTGTGCGGCCAAAGCCGGTCTGAACTTCATCAAAAATCAGCACGACCCCATGCTCATCACACCACTCCCGGAGCATCCTCAGGAATGGAGCTGGGGCTGGAATGAAGCCCCCCTCACCCGCCACCGGCTCGATAATGACGGCAGCAACATTTGCCTCACCAATCTGGGCCCGAGCCATCTCAGCAAACGCAGCAAAGGCTTCCCGGCAGAGGCACCGCGACAACTGGCAGGTTCCGTCACTGGCACCTGGGCAACTGCCGACCTCACCGGCAACACCTGGCCAGCGATAGAAGTCGGGATAGGCCGCCCGGTAGACCTCGGCTGGAAAAGGGGCAAAGCCACTCTTGTACGGATGCGCCTTGGCGGTGAGTGCCATCGCCATGTAGGTGCGACCATGATAGCCGTGTTCAAAGGCAATCACCGCCTGTCGGCCAGTGGCAGCCCGGGCGAACTTCACCGCATTCTCCACCGCCTCGGCCCCAGAGTTGGCCAGAAAGGTTTTGCAGGGTGCTGCTTCAGGCAGCAAGGCGTTAAGCCGTTCAGCCACTTGGATGTAGCCCGCATAGGCCACCACATTGATGCTGGTGTGCACAAACTGCTCAGCCTGTTTGGCCACGGCCACCATCACGGCCGGGTCACGATGCCCCAGGTTGGTCACGCCGATGCCGCTCGTGAAATCGAGAAACCGATTGCCGTCCACATCGGTGATCACGGCGCCCTCGGCGTGGGCCGCGACAAGTGGCGTAGTATGGAACGGTCCCGGTGCCACCTGCTGCTCTCGGGTGGCAAACAACTCCCGCGACCGCGGCCCTGGGATCGCTGTCTGCAATTGAATTGAGGCCATTTGCTCCTCCATCACTGCCTTCCAAATCCCTGTTTCACCAACTGGCTGGTGGTCACTGCAGAGCATTTTTATACGCCATACCGTCACTTCTGGTTCAGTAAACGAGCGTTTCCTGGCGTGCTTTCCCTGAAAGAAAGCATGGACGCAGCAAAAATCGTCATGAGCTTCGCAGTTCTCGCGTCCGCCATCAGGATGCGAAGACTCACGTGCTTCATAAGCAGCCCCCCACAGAGACATCTCTTAGAATGGGTCTACGCCACTCGACTCTGCCAGCCCTATCAGCATTATTTCCTGCCATAACTCAACCATGCACTGTTCTGCTTTCACGCGTCGTCCCTACAACAGCCTCGTCGTACTCCTTATGGCGAGTCTGGCTCCCTCTGCTGTCCAGGCGGCCGATCTCGCAGAGCGGCTACTTGAGCTCTCCCCGGAAACAATTGCTGCCCAGACGCAGTTGCGGGGTGATCCGCTTCGGGGCGGCATCCTCTTTCACACCTCAGCCGCGGGCTGCAGCAAATGTCACTCCGACGGCAGCAGCCCGTCACCCCTGGGTCCAAAACTGACTGATATTTCCCCGGAGGTGAGTGATGCCTACCTGATCGAGTCGCTCCTGCACCCCTCTCGAACCATTTGCAAGGGGTACGAAACGGTTGCCGTCGTGACCACTGACGGGCGAGTGAAGACTGGCATGCTTGCCTCTGAAAATGACACGCAGGTGGTGCTCCGCGAATTGCAGGACCTGCTCCACCCGACGGTCATTCCTCGTGACGAGATTGACGAGATCGAACCGACGCCGACATCGATGATGCCAGCGGGGCTGGTCAACAGCCTCCAGCGTGAACGAGACGTCTTCGATCTCTTACGGTATTTGTTTGAGGTGGTGCGTGGTGGGCCGGAGCGAGCCGCTGCCCTGCGACCAGCCCCGGAAGACCTCCTCGTCAAGGACGACTCCATCGGTCTTGATCACGCTGGCATTCTCCGGCGTCTCAACGACCGCGACCTGGCCAAGGGAAAGAAGATTTACCTCAGCCATTGCAAGAATTGTCACGGCAGTGACGGCAACACGCCGACCCTGCCGCTCGCCCGGGCATTTGGACGAGAGCCACTCAAAAATGGTGCTGACCCTTACCGCATGCTGCTGACTCTGACCAAGGGCTACGGCCTGATGGCCTCCGTGCAGCACCTCTCACCAAAGGAGCGCTACCAGGTCATTCACTACATCCGCGAAGGCCTCATGCGGCCGACGAACCCAGCCTATCAGCCGGTGAACGATGCCTACCTGGCAGGGCTCCCCACCGGAACCGGCAGTGGTGAACTGGCGACAACTGGCCCGCGTGATTTTGGCCCCGCCCTTGGCAGCCAGATCGACACCGACGTCAACAACGCCCTGACGATCCGGCTCAACGCCGACACCACGCTTAGTTACGACCTGCACCAGATGCGGCTGGTCGGAGCCTGGAAGGATGGCTTCCTCGATCTTTCACAGACCCAGCACTATCGGCAGCGGGGGGAACAGATGCCGAAGATTTCCGGCAGCCTGATGCCCGGCCAGGATGGCTGGCAGTGGGCCTTTGACGGAGCATTTGACGTGTCTGCCGCTGCCAAGCCTCCGCGTGGCCCACTGCGGGAAGACCTGATGCGATACGAGGGGTATTCACTGCATGGGGATGACGTCATCCTGCGCTATACGATCGAGGGACATGACATCCTTGAGTCTCCGGGATGTCGTTCGACCCCCAGCGGCGACTGCATTGAACACACCCTGCAGATTGGTCCGGGCAAGCAACCGCTGACGCTCGCCGTGGCCAGACTACCGACGCTCGACTCATCATCGGGGATCTATCCAGACACCGCCGCCTCGCCGCCACAGTCACGGGCTGCTGCCACGAACCAGGTCGCCTACATCGCCACCGCCGTGGCACAGCCGGCGCGGCATACCGTGCCAGCAGCCACCGCCACCCCCCTCGATCTTGGCACCGTAAACCGCACCATTCTGGTCCGGTTCCGCAACACGGGTACCGGGACATTGATTGCCTCTGCTCCGGAACGGGGCGACTGGGTTCCGGGTGGCAAGACGCTGTTCCTGCGAGACGATGAACTGGTGTTTGACATCGGCTGGGTCGGGGCGATCCGCGGGAAGGCTGACATACGGGATGGCCAGTGGCACACCGCTGCCGTCGTGGTGCGGGAGGCCAGCACCGCGCTGTTTGTTGACGGCCGACTGCTGGGCGAACGCCCCAACTTTCGTCGGCCACCAGTACCCGGCCATGTGCTGAAGATCGGTTCCACCGCCACCAACTTTGGTGGCGATTTTAGCGGCGAGATCGCCTGGGCCCGCATCTATGCCGATGCCGTACCCGCTGCTGACCTCGCCGCACTTGCTGGCAGCCAACCGGCAGCCGACGTCCGACTGGCATTCCAGTGGGAGGCATCCGCCGTCACTCCCCAGGCTGACATGCCGACCAATGCGGTTGCTGCCACCGTTGTTGGAGACAGCACCAATTGCACCTGGGAGGTTCGGCCCGATGGTCGGCTGGTACTTGTGATTCCACCGGCTCCTGCCCCGCGAACCATTCGCGTCGCGGTGCTCTCTGCCCATCAGGCCACTCGGAAGCAACTGCTCGAATCAGTCAGCAGTCTTCCACTCGAGCCCGTCGCCGACCTGACAGCACGGCTAGGCGGCGGGCCGCGACGGTGGCCCGAGACGCTCACCCTCCGGGGCCGTCCCGGGGAATCGATCAACGGCTATGCCCTCGACACGCTTCCGGTTCCCTTTGAAAACCCGTGGAATGCCTGGCTGCGAACCAGCGCCCTCGACTTCTTCTCTGATGGTCGGGCGGTCGTAACAACCCATGGCGGTGACGTTTACATCGTCTCCGGTATCGACGCGACACTCGATCAGGTCGTCTGGCAGCGGTACGCCGCTGGCCTCTTCGAACCCTTTGGCGTGCGGGTGGTCGATGGGCTGGTCTATGTCACCTGCCGGGATGGCATCAAGCGGCTTCACGATGAGAACGGGGACGGCGAGGCCGACTTCATCGAAGCCTTCTGGAATGACGACGACGTCTCGTGCATGTTCCATGCCTACAACTTCGACCTGCAGACCGATGACACCGGCAGTTTCTACTTTGCCAAGGCGGGGCAATACACGCACCACCACCGTCCTGGCACCATTATGAAGGTTCCCCCAGAAGGTGGTCAGGCCGAAGTGGTTGCCTGGGGCATTCGCACCCCCAACGGCATGGGTCGTCTGGCCGATGGGCGATTCACCGTCTCCGACAATCAGGGCCCCTGGATGCCGGCAGGAAAAATCTCGGTCATTGAACCGGGGGGGTTCTACGGCAACATGCCGACGACGGCCGAGCAGGATGCCTGGCTTCGCACGCAGTACAGCGGAGAACTGCCTGACGATTTTGATGAACCGTTCATCTGGATGCCACAGGAACTCGACAACTCCTGCGGAGGGCAGGTCTGGGTCGATGACCCACGCTTCGGCCCACTCGCCGGACGGCTGCTGCACTCGTCCTTTGGAAAGGGCTGGCTCTACTACCTCTCCCTGCAAGAGGTTGCTGGCGCAACGCAGGCAGCCATCATTGCGCTGCCCCACCAGTGGCAGGCCGGGGTCATGCGACTGCGGGTCAATCCCGTCGATGGTCAGGTCTATGGCGTAGGGCTGTCGGGCTGGCAGGGGCCAGCCGGCGGTGCGGACGGCTGTTTCCAGCGACTGCGGTACACCGGGCAGCCCTGCCGCCTGATCGAGTCCGTTGCGGTCACATCAACGGGCTTACGGCTGCAGTTCAGTTTCCCGGTCGATCCGGCGAGCGTCACAGACACCAAAGCATGGCGAGCCGAAATGTGGGACTATCACTGGTCAAAGAAATATGGCTCGGACAAGTTTTCAGTGCTCACCCCAGGCAGCCAAGGCCGCGACCAACTCCAGATCGCTGCGGCCCGAGTGGCCGGTGATGATCCGCAGGCTGTTGGACTTGATATCCCTGATCTGCAGATCTGCGATCAGCTCCACCTCACGATGCAGCTTGACGCGAGCGATGGGGCACCTTTTCTTGAGCAGGCCTACCTGACGATCCACGCCATTCCCACGACTGCCACAGCATCCGGCAAGACTGAGTAGCCCATCGGACCATACGGCAGCAGGTGAACCACCCGGCTCACTCGTGCTGGCAGCATCCATCAGTAGAGAAACACTCGAGTGGAATCACGAAGTTCCACCGCCGGCTGCGGCGTGAACCGCATGACCCGGCTCAACGACCGCACCTCAGCGGTTGCCGATCCCAGCCGTGCCCACGACCGCCAGGAGTGCCGGCCGGTGCGGGCAGGCATCACCACCTGACGCTGCGTTACGCCGCTCCAGCCCGCAGCCGCCTGGCGCCATAGAATATCAAGGCAGGGCCGGCGGAGATGGATGGCATCAAAACCATACCAACAGCCCGGTTGATCTACGACCGTAGCCTGATGAGTTGCTGCCAACCGAATCACCGCCGCATCAACCTCTGCTGAGACGCTCTTGATCTCCTCGAGAGACAACTGGCAGCCGGGAACGAACAACGTCTTGAGCAACTGGTAGCGAATGCCGCCGACCCGAGCGATACTGGCCAGTGGCAACCGGGTGATCACCGTGGCAAACCCCCGCTGCCGGAGCCGCGTGAGGGTCTCATCGACCCATGCCGTGAGCTGTTCCGACGGAAAGCCATAGAGCAGATCGTTGCCAATGTCTGTCACCACCGCGACGCGGGGACGCTCGGTCTGTTCAGCAGCAAGCAGGCGATCGATACCACGCCAGAGTCCGCTGCCGAGAATCGAGGGTAGCCGTCGGTTCCAGACCCGGCTGTTGGCACCATAGGAACGGCCATGCCCGGCTGCCACTGCTAGATCGACTGGCCCCAAGGCCCAGGATTGCGTGATCGTCACCAGTCGCGACAACCCACGAGAAAGATTGCTAGCGCCAATGGCCACAACCAACGGACGGGACCGCGGCAGCGGCCGACCAGGTTTTTTCAATGCATCTTCCTTGCCAACCGGTAGTTACCGCAGGCCCACATGCAGCAATCGCTGGTAGCAGCCGGAGGCCAACACCGCAAACATAATCGCCAAAAACATATCCTGTCGCTGAAAGGCCCAGACGGCAATGATGCCAGCGATCAGCAGGCCAAACAGCGCGGCAATACCCGCAGCAGCCGAGACCCCGAGCAGCTGAAGCCCCTCTTGAACCACCGTTCCTCCATCAAGCGGTACCACCGGCAGCAGGTTGAGAAACGCCCAGCCGATATTCACCGTCAGGAAATAAAAGACGGCGAGATTCAGCAACGGGCTCGCCAGTGGCTGTCCTGCCGCAGAAGCCGCTGCGAGCTTTTCTCCGATGATGGGAAGCCTGCCAAGCAGGCCACCGGCAGGCAGTTGAAAGCCTGCCCCGAGAACCGTCACGATGACGACACCCGCGATGGCCAATTGTGCCAGCGGGCCTGCCGCCGCCACCAACAAGCGACGCGAAGGCCGCTGCAGACCTGGTGAGGGGAGGCCGATAGGGACTGCCAGCCCCCCAAAGTGACACAGCACAATTCGAGACCGCTGGCCACAGTTGGCAAAGGCCACTGCATGACCAAGTTCATGAACAAGAATCGAGAAGAGGACCACTGCGGCCCAGACCGTCAGGTACACCAGCAGTGCGCGGCCATCATCTCCGGCCATGCCGCGGGCCGAGCCCCAGCCAAGCAGCGCGGCGGTCAGCCAGAACCAGCAGCTCACCCGCACGGGAATCCCAGCCAGGCGGAAGTGGAGGTCGGCACGGGTCGGCTGAGGTTCGGCAAGCAACATCCACGTAGTATGCAGCGAAGACCTCAACCATCGCTACGGGCTGCTGCCAAACCACGAGCTAAGCCTCTGGAATCGAACGCATTCCCGCTTGCGAACGTGCTCTGCGCAGCCGTACCCTCTGTCGCTCGTGAGCAGAAAGGTTCGCTATGTTTCCGTTTTGCAACCTGCTTCATGACAACCGCCGGCAGCGGCGCCGGGCGGTCCCACCTTCAACAGTCAGCAGCGTGCAGTTGACACTGGCCTACCTCCTTGAGTGGACACCGGGAGGCACACTCGTCCAGATCGGCGCCTGCGACGGTACTGCGGGGGATCCCGTGTCGCACTTTGTCCGTCGGGGGTGATGCAGGCAATTCTCGTCGAGCCCGTCACGTCGAAATTCGAGAAACTTCAGCAGACCTACGCAGGCGTCCCGGAGGTGTCACTGGTTCAGGCCGCCATCGCCCACCACGACGGGGAGATGACCATGTATCGCGTTCGCGAGGCAGGCCGGTGGGTGGATGATCCCTGGGTGAGCTAGGTCTCTTCCTTCGACAAGAAGCACCTGCTCCGCCATGGTGTCCGATCCGACGAGATCGAAAACTGGACGCCTTATTTCTTCGACATGCTGGCGCTGCACAACTGCTTCACCCAGCAGTGGCAGGCCTCTTTTGCAACCAACTCGTGACATCCGGCGTGACCGCCCTCCCGAGCAGAGCCTTTCATCCCACGGCGACCGGCCGGTTTTCCTGGAACGGTTGCCTCAGGCACTGGCCTGGTAGGTAGCCGTCTCGATTGGCTGCACCCTCGAGACAGTTTCAGCCACCTCTTCCGGCCGTGCCCCCGCCGCAATCGCAAGCACGGCTGCTGCGGCTCTGGTTGCCGAGCCGGGCTGGGCAACGTCTGCAGCGAGTGCCTCGAGCTTGGCAAGGGCCTGCTGTCGAGCCTGGGGATCAGTCAGCCACTGGGTCACATGACCTGCCGCCGTCGCGGCGGGATCCTGCACGGCAAGATATTCCGGAAATAGCATGGCTGGATCGGCTGCCGCCAACGTTCGCGGCGGCCACCAGACCGGCTGAAGCGATCCGATCGGATCAGGAATCGCTAGCAGATTGACCAAGGTGAATGCCCGAGTGTGACGCAGCCAGCTCTGCACCACGTATGCGAAGGGGTTGATCGAGTAGACGATCACCGTCGGCACCCGAGCAGCCAGCAACTCCAGCGACACTGAGCCACTCACCGACATGGCTGCGGCAGCCTGTGGAATCAGAGAAGCTGTCTGTCCCGCTGCCACCACCAACTGCCGCGGACCACGGCCAGCCAACGCCCCGGCCAGTTCCGCCTCGATGCCGTCAGCATGCCGTCGATGCAGCGACGCCACCACGAAGCGGGCGGCGGGCACCTGCCGTTCGATCTCACGGGCAGCCCGCACAAGGATGCCGAGGTTAGCTTCGATCTCTTGTCTCCGCGAACCGGGTAGCAGCACCACCAGGGGCGAGTCAGTCGCCCCGGGCTCGACTGATGGCCGATCGGGCTGCTCATCAAAGAAGGGATGCCCCACCAGCGTGCTGGTCAGCCCCTGGTCGACAAACCAGTCATGCTCAAACGGAAGGGCTGACAGCACATGATCGACCAGCCGTCGC
Organism: Planctomycetaceae bacterium; assembly: GCA_011523305.1. Taxonomy (GTDB): domain Bacteria; phylum Planctomycetota; class Planctomycetia; order Pirellulales; family UBA1268; genus UBA1268. The sequence goes on from WTHB01000058.1 coordinate 9,095, forward strand.
ATTTTACGAATCCGCCAACTGGCCCAGGCCCAAATCTGCGGCGGACAGTAGAAGACCACCGGGATGCTATGCCGTTTGGCCCGCCAGGCAAGCCACCAGTGAAAGCCAGGAAAGTCGACGAGCACACAGACATCGGGCCGCTCATCGAGAAAACTTCGCTCTGCCTGCCTGGCCAGATCGACAAACCGATGAATGTTCAGCAGCACCCGCAGGAACCACATCACCGCCAACTGCGTCATGTCGGCGACGAGCGTGCAGCCAGCCCGTGCCATCTCGGGGCCACCAAGTCCCACGCAGACAGCCTCCGGGCAGCGTGCTCGAATCGCCTTGCAGAGGAGCGCCGCATGGTGATCCCCTGACGGTTCACCGGCTGAGAGAAAGACTCGCATAACAACACTCCGCAGGGCCCCACACAGCCCTGCCGAAGTATTCCACGTCATGCCGTTGGCTCACAGCCCAGTTTCGCTGACGCGACCGTCTGCAGCACGCCCCCGTGGCTCCGGTAGGCCGCAGGCAAGCACGGTGCCGCTCGCGATCACTCCGGCGCCGGCCAGAAAGATCGGCTCCGCACCCACCTGATCAATGCCCCAACCGATCAGGGGTGACAAGAGAAATGGCACAGCCAACGCCAGACCAACCAGACTGACATACCGTGGCTGGTGGACGATGTCTTCCGCCAGTTCCAAGGCATAGTTACTGATAATCCGCAGAAGAATCGGATTGAGTCCCAGCGGCAAGTAGACAACCCAGAACCAGTTGGCAGCCGCGTGGGTATTCAGCAGAGCCAGCCCGATCACCCCGAGCGGCGTCACCACGCAGAGCCCGACGAGGCCAATGAGCACAATTCGGTTCCCCCGCCGATCGGCGACTGGACCGACGACAAGACTCGCCAACCCTGTCGCAACGTTCTGCACAATGACCCAGGTCAGCAGACTTCCGCTGCCCGTTCCAAATCGTTCACGGGCGAACGCCTGGTAATGCGGAAAGAGCATCAGCACAGCAGAGAAGCAGGCGGCAACAGCTGCCAGCCGCATCAAGTCGGGGTCTCGACAGACTGCCCAGCCGTCGGGTCCCCCTGGCAACACCTGCTGCGTAGCGACGGCCCCCGCTGGAGTCGTCGGCTCCACGAACCAGACTGGCACAACAGCTGCCAGCAGAAAGAAGGCAGCCGTCGCAGCAAAGATGCTGGCAAAGCCGTTGGCCTGCTGGAGCCACGGCCCCAACGCAACAATCGCCGCCGTGATCGCCAGCACACTGCCAATCGTCACACTCACTAGCAGCAGCCGGCCGCGATGACCGGCTGCAATCAGCCGCCCTTGCAGAGCGGCAACAATCAGTTGATTGCCCCCATTGATCGCTGAGAAGAGCGTATAGAGCACAAGAAAGACACCTGCCATCAAGGCAGGTCGGTCGACCGCCCAGTTCGCCCAGGCGACCGCCAACAGACCGAAGCAACCAGCCAACCCTGTGGTTGTTCCCATCAGCAGCCAGCGGAGTGACTGGGCCCGAGCCACGGCTGGTGCCACCAGCAGCGGCACTAGACTGTGCCCTGCACGGTTGAGTACCGGCAGCAGGCCCCGTAAGAGCCCGGAATCGATGCAGGCATCGAGCACCGCCGGCATGATCACCGTCTCGGTCTTGAAAATCCAGCCGATCCGGCTGGTCACCTGATATACCACCAGGCAGGCAAGATTCCGCGGCTCGTTGGCTGCCATTCCTCCCGTCGGCCCAGTCGAATTGTCCGGCGAGTCCAGCGGCCGGGGCGGCGATGTGCGCGGCCGGAGACGAGGCGAATACGGGCGACCCACAGGGAAAGCAGTCCGGGAAAAACGAGGTACACTACAGGCTCGCTGGTCGCAGGGCTCATGCGGCACCGCGTCCAGCCACCTGCGTATCCTAGTCCTTTCGGGGCCTGTTGTCGGGCCTGTCATCCAGATGCACACTCCCGTTCCCTCGCACCAGCAGTCGCTGCGTGCCGGTGCCGGCTCTCGGTTCTGGCTGCTGGCCATCGGCCTGACGCTGCTACTGGGCGGAACAGCGAACGCCGCGGAACGTTTTGTCTGGTTTGGCTGTTACACCGGCAAGCCCCCACGCGGTGATGGAATTTCGGTCGCCCGATACAACGAGACTTCCGGCCGTTTTGGCCCCGTCTCATCTGCGGGCAAGGTCACGAACCCTTCCTTCCTGGCCCTGCACCCCAGCCTTCCTGTGCTCTATGCCGTCTCTGAAATTGCCGACCTCAACGGTCAGCCGACCGGAGGCCTCACAAGTTTCACGATCGACGAAGCAACCGGCCACCTCACCCAACAGAGCGTGCAGCCGTCAGGCGGCAGAGGGCCGTGCCATCTCTCGGTGGATCCATCTGGTCGTGTTCTGTTGGCTGCCAACTATGGCAGTGGCAGCACCATCTGCCTCGGCCTGGAAGCCGACGGCAGCCTGAAACCAGCCGTTCCGACCGGCGATGACGCCCCCGGTGGTTTCCTTCAGCACAGCGGCAAGGGCCCCAACAAGAAGCGGCAGCGAACACCCCACGGCCATTCCATCAACCCCACCCCGGATGGCCGCTTCGCGGTCAGTTGCGATCTCGGAGCCGATCGGGTGTTCGTGCACGCACTCGATGTCGAGGCGGCCACACTCTCCCTGCAGAGCGATGCCGCCACCCAGCCCGGCGGTGGTCCCCGGCACTTCGCCCTTCACCCAAGTCAGCCCTTCGGCTACGCCAATAATGAACTGACGATGACGGTCACTGCTTTTCAGTTCGACCCCGAGGCCGGACGGCTGGCGGCCATCCAGACGATCTCCACCCTGCCAGACTCAGTGACCGATCGGCACGGCTTTTCCACAGCCGAGATCGCCATCCACCCCAACGGCCGGCTGCTCTACGTCTCCAACCGGGGGCATGACTCCCTGGCGATTTTTGGCATCAACGAAACCAGTGGGAAACTCATGCTCAAGGGCGTCGAGCCGACTCGCTGCCAGACGCCCCGACACTTCGCCCTCACCCCTGACGGCACAAGGTTATTCGCCGCCGGCCAGACCTCACACACCGTCACCGCCTTCAAACTCGATCCGACAACGGGCAGGCTCTCGTTTGACGGTGAGGCCCTTCAGGTTCCCACTCCAGTCTGTATTCTGTTTTCTCGTCCCCTTCCGCCTGCTCCTGATCGCCCATGACATCCTGCCTGCTCAAGTCCAAGATCCATCGTGCCTGTGTCACCGGAGCATCGGTCGACTATGAAGGAAGCCTGACCATCGCCCGCGATCTGGCTGAGCGAGTCGGCCTGCGTGCCTACGAACGGATTCTGGTCGGCAATCTCGCCAACGGTGAGCGATTCGAAACCTACTGCATCTACGGACCGGCGGGCAGTGGTGTGATTGAGCTCAACGGCGCCACCGCTCATCTGGGAACGATCGGCGATCGCCTCACTATCATGTCCTTCGGCTGGTACACGCCGGTTGAGGCCGATGCTGCAGAGCCGGCCGTCCTGCTGCTCGATGAATCGAACCAGGTGATTCGGGAAAGCGGTCCGCTCGTCGGCTGATCCCGCTGCCACCAGGCGGCCTACCGCGGCGGCACCTGCTGTCGCAGCAACAGTTCGAGGTAGCTGGCTGGTTCAGGTTTTTCCAGCCCCAACTCGCGGGCCAATGACTCGACACAGTCGCGAGCCAGAGGCACCTCGCCTTCGCGAGCAACCATCTCAAACTCAGCGAACGCGCCGAGGCCTTCGACCTCGTCGAGTGCCACCTCAACCTCGCTACCATGCCAGAGCACCCGAGCCGGCCGGCGGGTCTTGGCCACCTCCAATACCTGACGGAAGCCGAGTGCCTCCAGCAGTTCCGTCCAGGCCGCAACGGTTGCCTGCCCGGTTGGCCCACAGGGCGTGACCCCCAGTTCAATCTCGCGACGGATTTTGGCAGCCGCGTCGACTCGGGGGCCCTTCCAGGTGACAGCCACCTCGGCACCCACCTGCCGCAACCGCAGGGCCTCGTCGGTCTTGGCGAAATTCCGCACGGGATGGGCAAAGTAGCGATCGACCTGCTGAAGGGGATCCCGGAACCGCGTCGCCAGTCCCGTCAGCTGAGCAATCAGCGGCTCGATCTCCGCGACCGGAAATTTCAGTTCAACTTCGTACACTTGTGCTTCTCCCGCGTCACGTGGTCTCGCTCGAGCCACCCGGTGAAGAACCGAAAGGCTGTCTGTCGCTCATGCTACCCGCTCTCCGCTCCGCTCGCCTGTTTCCCCTGGCCGTCATGCTGCTCTGCCTGCTCGGCTGTGAGCCGCCGGGGGACCTGGTGACCGGCCGGCTGCGTGGCCGAACGGTGCCGACCCTCGAACTGGTTTCGCTGGATGGCGTCGCCCCAGCACCGCAGGTGACCGGCCGACTGACGCTCCTCAACTTTTGGGGAACCTGGTGCCCCCCGTGTCGCCGCGAACTCCCGGGTCTCGTTCGGCTAGCGACACGTCTGGCCGATGAGCCGCGGTTTCAGCTCATTGCGGTCTCCTGCGGGGGCGGCGGGCCAGATGACCTCACCAGCCTCCGGGAGGACACGACCGCGTTTCTCACCGCGAAAAATCTTGCGTTGAACACCTGGGCCGATCCCTCGGGACAAACCCGGCAGGCCTTCGCGGACCAGCTTGGCTTCAATGCCTTTCCGACCAGTTACCTGATTGGGCCCGATGGTCGGCTGCTGGACGTCTGGCGGGGCTACTCGCCGGAGGTCGAGACCGAAATCGCCCAGGCCGTGGCTGCCGCTCTCAAACAGATGCCGCCGTGGGCTCCCCCGCCATCAACTGCTGACTGAGTTGCCGGACGGCAGCTGTCACATCTGTCGCCGCCGTCACGGCCTGAGCCACTGCCACCCGCGTCAGCCCGAGCCGCGTAAGTGCCGGCAGGCGGTCAGCAGTCACGCCACCAATCGCGAAGGCGGGCAGACTGATCGTACTGGCCACATCATGCAGAAAAGCCTCGGACGCAAACGCCGTGAATGCTTTGGTGCCGGATGGAAAGCAGGGTCCGACGCCGAGGTAATCAGCCCCCGCGAGCACCGCCTGGTGGGCCTCCTCGATACCGTGCGCCGTCCGCCCGATGAGCAGCTGTGGTCCAGCCACGCGTCGCGCCTGAGGGACCGGCAGGTCTGTTGCTCCCAGATGCACACCATCGGCCCCAGCGGCCACCGCAACATCGACCCGGTCATTGACAATCACCAGGCACCGTTCCTGACCGGTTTCTTCCGCATGACGGCGGGTCTGGGCAACTGCCTCGGCTGCGCGCTGCCACAAGAGCGGCAGGTCGGCTGCCTTGTCTCGCAACTGCACCAGGCCAACGCCAGCAGTGAGGAGTTCGGCGAGCAGGTGAGCAAACGCCTCAGCCGTGCTGCCCGTGTCGATCAGAACACAGAGCCGCCGGTCGGCGAGCCGTTCACGACTGACAACAGCGTTCAGGGCCGCTCGCTCCAGCGTATAGAGCCGGTACCGCAACGCCTCAAAGCCTGGCGTGACGGCGGGCTCCACCAGTCGGCTGCACTCTTCGAGGCTCCGCAGCGCCTGGCTGCCCCGGGCCGCGTTGGCAGCCAGCAGGCTGGCCAGATCGGTTCGGGCTGGGGTCCGCGGGGCGTTCACCCCGGCACCGACATCCCCGGGAACATCCCGCAACCGCAGCCGCTGACGCAGATCGCCCCGGCTCAACAAAACAGCCAGATCATGGCGGACAGCCTTCAGGGCGTGAGCCAGGTGAGCATCATCGAGAATGAACCGCAGCGCATCCTCCAGCACGCGGAGAGCCTCAGCGCAGCGGTTTGCGGAGGCGTCAAGCGTTCGCCAGACTCCCGTGGTTTCGCCAGTTTGCTCCAGACCGCTGTTTTCCATTGTGAACCGAATCCCGTTTTTGGGCAGCCATCGCCATTGGTCTGAGTCTAGCGGCTCCCTAGACTCCCGGCTCGGCCAACCCCGTTTTCAGAAGCCAGTTTCCAGACACCAGCCGAGGCCGGTCACCGTGTCATTCCTCCGTTCCCTGACGCTGTTCTGGCCGGGCCTGCCCTGGGTCTGGCTCCGTGGCAGCCGCGCTGGGCTCGTGCTGGCGGTCGCGTTCGCGATCTGCCTCGACATGGCGATCACCAGCACCTGGATCTGGACAGAGTTTGTCGACCTGCAGATCACCCTCGGTGTCTGGACCGCAGTGGTGGCCATCTGGCTGATTGCCACAGTCTCAGCCCTGTCAGCATTTCCACCCCCGTTGACCAGTCGCCGGGATGCCGCCACCGATCAGCTCTTCACCGAAGCCCGCGATGCCTATCTTGCGCGAGACTGGCTAGCCGCGGAGACCAAACTCCAGACCCTGCTGGCGCTCGCCCCGACCGACGGTGAGGCCCAGCTGCTCCTCGGCACCCTCCTGCGGCGGGCGGGTCGGTTTGCAGAAGCCAAACGGGCACTCGACACCCTGGCCCGCAGCGACAGCGGCCTGCCCTGGCGGTATGCGATCGGGCGGGAACTGGAGTGTCTCACCCGCGATGCCAGTGACCAATCCGGCCAGGATGCTGCCAGTGAGACTGCCGAGACGCTCCCCCTGGCCCCGACCATTCAGGACCACCGGGCCGCTGCCTGACAGGGCTACTTGCTCGCCTTTTCCGCTGCGGGCGGCCTGCGGCAGACAGCCCGGCAGCCCCCCTCTACAATGCAGTGAACCTGGGGTGGCTCTCCGTGGCCTTGGCCTCATGGAATTTTCCGTTCAGGTTGGCGTACAGTTTGCACCTGAAGGGTTGTGTCGGGAATCATTTCCTGCGGCTGCCGGAATGGCAGGTGCAGATCCTCGGCGGGTAGGCATTCACAAGAGGTTTTTTCATGTACGAGCGTTTCACAGACCGCGCCCGCAAGGTGATGCAACTGGCCAACCAAGAGGCCCAGCGGTTCAACCACGAGTACATCGGCACCGAGCATGTACTTCTCGGTCTGATCAAAGAGGGCAGTGGTGTCGCCGCCAACGTCCTCAAGAACCTGGACGTCGACCTCCGGAAGATTCGCCTCGAGGTCGAAAAACTCGTCCAAAGCGGCCCCGACATGGTGACGATGGGCAAACTGCCCCAGACGCCACGGGCGAAGAAGGTGATCGAGTATTCCATGGAGGAGGCTCGTAACCTCAATCACAACTATGTCGGCACCGAGCACATTCTTCTTGGCCTGCTCCGCGAGCAGGAGGGTGTCGCCGCCCAGGTGCTGATGAACCTCGGCCTCAAACTCGAAGATGTCCGCGAAGAGGTGCTCAACCTGCTCGGCCATGGCATGGACGAGGGCAGTGAGCGTTCGGGCATGGGAGGCCGGCAAATGGCCGGCGCCGGCGGTGGTGGCGGAGACGCCCCGACCAAGAGCGGCAAGAGCAAGACACCAGCACTCGACTCCTTCGGCCGGGATCTCACCGAACTGGCCAAGCAGGGCAAACTCGACCCCGTGATCGGCCGCGAACATGAGATTGAGCGGGCCATCCAGATTCTCTGCCGTAGGACCAAGAATAATCCCGTGCTGATTGGTGAGGCGGGCGTCGGCAAGACCGCTATCGTCGAAGGGTTTGCCCAGCGGGTCATCGAAGGCAATGTGCCGGAACTGCTGGCGGACCGTCGGATTGTCGTCCTCGACCTGGCGATGATGGTGGCCGGCACCAAGTACCGCGGCCAGTTTGAAGAGAGAATCAAGGCAGTGATGAACGAGGTCCGTCGTGCCAAGAACACCATTTTGTTCATCGACGAACTCCACACCCTCGTCGGGGCGGGTGGAGCCGAAGGCGCCATTGACGCCTCCAACGTGCTCAAGCCGGCACTCTCTCGGGGTGAAATCCAGTGCATCGGGGCGACCACGCTCGATGAGTACCGCAAGTACATCGAGAAAGACTCCGCCCTCGACCGTCGCTTTCAATTGGTGATGGTCGAACCGGCCTCCAAGAGTGAGGCGATTGAAATTCTCAAAGGGCTGCGTGACCGCTACGAGAGCCACCACCGGGTATCGATCACCGACGATGCCTTGGAAGCTTCCGTGGAGCTCTCCAGCCGTTACATCACTGGTCGGGCCCTGCCCGACAAGGCGATTGACGTGATCGACGAAGCAGGCGCTCGCGTGCGTCTCAAGGCAATGACCCGGCCACCAGATCTTAAGGAAATCGACGACGAGGTCGACCGACTCAATAAAGAGAAGGAAGAAGCCGTTGCCAACCAAGACTTCGAAAAGGCTGCTGCCCTCCGCGACCAGGCCGACAAGCTGAAAAAGAAAAAGCAGCAGATGACCAAGGAATGGCGGGACAAGTCCCGTGAGGCCGACGGCGTCGTCGACGAAGAGGTGGTGGCCGAGGTGGTCTCAAAAATGACCGGTATTCCGCTGACCCGTATGTCGACCGAAGACAGTGCCCGGCTGATGCAGATGGAAGACTCCCTCCACAAGCGGGTGATTGGACAGGACGCTGCCATCAAGAGCATCTCCAAGGCGGTTCGCCGCAGTCGCTCGGGGTTAAAAGACCCCAAGCGACCGATTGGCTGCTTTGTCTTCGCCGGCCCAACCGGTGTCGGCAAAACGCTGCTGGCGAAGGCGCTGGCTGAGTTCATGTTCGGTGATGACGACGCGCTAATCTCCATCGACATGAGCGAATACATGGAGAAGCACAACGTCAGCCGTCTGGTCGGCGCCCCTCCGGGCTACGTCGGCTTTGAAGAGGGCGGGCAGTTGACGGAAAAAATCCGCCGCCGCCCCTATGCCGTTGTGCTCCTCGATGAGATTGAAAAGGCACATCCCGACGTTTTCAACATGCTGCTCCAGGTGATGGAGGAAGGCCGTCTGACCGACTCGTTTGGTCGCAATGTCGACTTCCGCAACACCATCCTGATCATGACGACCAACGCCGGGGCCGAGGCAATCAAGAATGAGTCGGCTTTCGGCTTTCAGAAACCGGAGGACGACAGCGGCTACGAAAGCATGAAGGCCCGGGTCAACGAACGCATCGAAAAGGTGTTCCGCCCCGAGTTCATCAACCGACTCGATGACCTGATTGTCTTCCACCACCTCACCATCGAAAACCTCAAGCAAGTCATCGACATCGAACTGGAAAAGGTTCGCGAGCGACTGCTGGAGCGTGGTCTCAAGCTTGAACTGACCGATGAGGCAAAGAAGTTCCTGATCAAGAAGGGTTCTGACACTGATTTCGGTGCCCGGCCGCTGCGGCGGGCGTTGGAAAACTACATCGAAGACCCAGTCTCCGAAGAACTCCTCAAGGGTGAGTTTGAGGGCAAGGACACGATTCAGGTTGACTGCAAAGAGGTTGCTGGCAAGA
>WTHB01000164.1 GCA_011523305.1 Planctomycetaceae bacterium
CCAGAATCCTGAGTCATTAACATGCGAGGCGATTGTTGCTCCGGCGGCAATTGCCAGGGTGACCAGTGCGGCAAATGGTTCGGGCTGACCAGATGTTTGTACGAGTGGCGCGACGAGCCCGGCGGCGGTGATCATCGCGACAGTTGCTGAACCCTGGAGCAGACGAATCACTGCAGCGACCAGCCAGGCCACAATCAGCGTCGGCAGCGCGAGTTCTGAGAGTGCTGAGGCTACGACGGCACCGGCGCCCGAGTCGATCAACACCTGCTTAAAGACGCCACCGGCACCGGTCACCAGGAGAATCACACCAGCTGGCTCCAGACCGCGCTCGGCAACCTGCTGTACCCTTGCAGCGGGCATGCCTAGCCGTGTGCCGAGGAGCCAAAAAGAGGTCAGCGTTGCGATCAAAAGGGCGGTAAAAGGATGGCCCACCAATCCCGTCCAATAGGTGAGCGGGGCGTCACTTCCCAGCGTGGTTCGCAGGACTGTGTCGCCGACGATTAAGACGATGGGAAGAAACAGGAGGCAGAGAACAAGGCTCACGCTCGGCTGCTTCAGAGTTGGCTGCGGTGATGCATCGACCGCTGGTGTCGAGCGGGTGAGTGGTGGCTTGCCCGCAGCCTGCCGAGCGAGCACCGTGCTTGAGAACCAGGCGGTGATCGCCAGAGTTGGTAAGCCGGTGGCAATTCCCAGGGCGATCACCCAGCCGAGGTCAGCAGCCAGGAGTTGGGCGACGGCTGTGGGCCCAGGCGTAGGAGGCACAAAGGTATGGGTGACGGCCATGCCCACCAGCATCGGCAGGGCATATGTGGTGACACTTCGGCCGGTGCGGCGGGCTGTTGCTACCGCAAGTGGCAGAATCATGACGAGGGCGACGTCGAGAAACACCGGAATGCAGATCAGGAAGCCGACCAGGGCCAGTGCCAGTCCTGTTCGGGCCTCACCCAGTCGAGCCACGAGCGTTGCAGCGAGTTGCGACATGCCTCCCGATTCCTCGAGCAACATCCCAAACATCGAGCCCAGGCCGACCACAACTGCCACAAACCCCAGCGTGCCTCCCATTCCGTTGGTGATGGCCTCGATTACGTCAGCGGGCGCCATGCCGGCGGCCAGCCCCACGCTGATTGCAGCGCTGAGCAGGGCGACAAAGGGGTGCAGTCGGAGGCGGGTGACGGCGACAATCACACCCGCCACACCTGCGATGGCGACAAGCACGAGATAGCTGTTTTCCATGCCGCTCTCTTCCTGGGTCTGGCCCTTTCCTGCAAAGTTTTCCCGCCTCGAGAATACCCGCCCCTGACAGCGTGTCGCCATCGTAAGTATGCTAGCGGAGATGCAGGCACTTCTCCTTTCAGCACCGGGCCTCCTCGAAATCACTGATTTTCCGCGGCCGGAACCGTCTGCGGATGAGGTCCTCGTGCGCGTCGGAGCTTGCGGGATCTGTGGCAGCGACGTACATGGTTTCACCGGGGAAACGGGCCGCCGTGTCCCACCGCTGGTGATGGGTCATGAGGCTGCAGGTACCATCGCGGCCATTGGCCCTGGGGTCGATGGCTTGACTGTGGGTGAACGAGTGGCCATCGACTCTACTGTCTTCTGCGGCCACTGTGCCGAGTGTGATGCAGGCCGAGAGAATCTCTGCGGTCAGCGGCAGGTGCTGGGTGTATCGTGTGGTGACTACCGGCGGCAGGGCTGCTTCGCCGAGTATGTAGTGGTGCCGGCTCGCGGTGTGTATCACCTGCCGGAGCATGTCGACTTCGTGGCGGCAGCCTTGCTCGAGCCCCTGACAATTGCCCTGCACGCACTCAATCGCGGGGCCGTGGGCCCTCACACCCGCACTGCGGTCGTCGTTGGTTGCGGGATGATCGGCCTGGCTGTGATCGCGGCCCTCCGGGCTCGTGGAGTGGAGGCGATTGGGGTGATTGATCGCGACCCAAAGCGACTTTCTGAGGCAACGCGTCAGGGGGCTACAAGAACTTGGCAGGCAGACGTAGATGTTGGTCAGCAGGCAGCGGCTTGGGCCGCCACGATCGCCGGTGGCGGTGCCGACGGTGCTGACGTGGTCGTCGAGGCAGTGGGGACGACGGCAGCCATTCAAACAGCCGTGACGGCAGCCGGTCGGGGTGAGAGCGTTGTGCTCGTAGGCAACGTGTCGCCCATGATTGATCTGCCCCTTCAGCAGGTCGTGACTCGTCAACTCCGGCTGCTCGGTTCCTGCGCCTCAGCGGGCTGCTATCCCGAGGCAATCCGGCTGGCGGCTACCGGCCACGTCGACTTGACCAGTTTTGTCAGTCGCGTGGCTCCCCTAGCCGAAGGGCCAACCTGGTTTGCCCGGCTCCACCGCCAAGAGCCTGGCCTCGTCAAGGTTGTCCTGCAGCCGTGATGGGATTCTTTTATTCTGGAGATGTGTCCTGTGGGAAAGGCTGATGCTACTGCACTCTTTGATCTCTCTGGCCGCACAGCCCTCGTGACCGGTGCCAGCCGGGGGTTGGGTCAACAGTTGGCTGGGGCGTTGGCGCGAGCGGGCGCGGATCTTGTCGTCACAGCCCGCCAGGCTGAGTCTCTGGCGGTTACCGTTGCAATGATCGAGGCCCTTGGGAGGCGGGCAGTGCCGGTAGCACTCGACCTGCGAGACTATGCCAGTATTGAGGCAGCCGCGGGTGAGGCCACAGCTGGGGGGAGGCAAATAGATATTCTCGTCAATAACGCCGGCTGTAACGTGCGCAAGCCTGCCCTCGAGGTAACCTGGGACGACTGGAATACGGTGCTCGATACCAATCTAAGAGGCACCTTCTTTATGACTCAGGCAATAGCTCGAGGGATGCTAGGCCGTAAGACTGGCCGGATCATCAATATTGGTAGCGTGACGAGCGTGTTTGGCTACGCCGGGCTTGCTCCCTACTGCGCGAGCCGGGGAGGTGTAAAACAGTTGACAATGAGTCTGGCCGATGAATTCGGCCCCCAGGGGGTGACGGTCAACTGTCTTGCTCCGGGTTGGTTTCGCACAGCTCAGAACGATGTGCTGTACCAGGATGAGGCCTGGCTGGCCTACCTCGTTGACCGCATTCCGCTTCGCTGCCCCGGGGTGCCGGAAGACCTCGATGGTGCCGTCGTTTTTCTAGCCTCTGCTGCCAGCCGCTATATCACCGGCCAAACCCTGCTTGTCGACGGGGGCATCACGACCGGTGCCACTCGAGCCCTCCCACGGGCAGAATGACTGCTCCGGATGAAGAGATTCGGGGATTCCCGGGGCACGGTGCGGGACGGGGGTGTCTTACTCGAATTAATTCCTTGAGCCGCCTTGCCTGGTCAATTCGCAGCCCGCCGAACGCATTTTTCAATTGATAATACGTCAATGCAGTTGCCACTGAGATTCTTGACGGCGTCCATGACTGTCTTGCCTCGAGTGGCGTTTACTTTCACCTCCCGAGGTTTCGGGATGATCGACTCCGCTGTACATCGCGCAGGCCGATGATGACAGCGATCAGCATGGGGGCCTTCTCGGGAACCTTCCCCTGATCGACATTCACATCTGGCATGGGGGCCGCTTGTTTTCGCACGATCTCGACCCTTGTGGATGTTCCGCTGGACCTCCTATGCTTTTATGGGTGCCCCAGTGTGGTGTTCATCTGCCTCCTGATTATTCAGCGTATGTTGATTGTGAAAAGCCCGAAAAAGCCGTTTCGGAGCGTGGTGTATGTGTGCCTGTTGTTGCCGGCTGCCGTGGCGGTCGCCGCGGAGCATCCAGCGCGGCCTGCCCAGCCGAACGTTATTCTGATTTTGGCCGATGATCTTGGCTGGCAGGACGTGAAATGCTTCGACATCGACGAGCCATCGCCGATGGAGACGCCAAACATCGATGCCCTCGCCAAGCAGGGTGTGCTCTTCCGCCAGGCGTACTCACCAGGACCAGTCTGTTCACCAAGCCGCGCGGCGATTATCAGCGGCATTCACCCAGCTCGGGCCCAGCACGTCGGCGTGGGGGGCGGAAATCCGCCGCGGCCTCATAACAAGGGGTCGCGGATGATCACGCCCTGGGACCGCGGCAGCCTGGCGACCAATCTGGTCACCGTGGCCGCAGCCCTTCAACACCATGGCTACGCAACTGGCCATTGCGGCAAATGGCATCTCAACAAGGGGGCGCACCCGCAGCCCACCGATGTTGGCTTTGGCTGGAGCCGCGATAGCCACGGTGTCCAGCAGCCCATGAAACCGCATCGTTTGACCGGGTTTGCGAGTCGCGACGAGGGCGACCCCTATCGGCTCGACGACAACGGGTTTCCCCGTGACCAAAACAACGAAGATGCGCTGACTTTCGTGCGTGAGAACAAGGGGCGTCCATTCTTTTTGTATTACTGCACCTATCTGGTCCACACCCCGATTCATACCCGCAGCCGGGTGTTGCTCGACAAGTACATCGAGAAGCTCGGAGTCAAACTGCCGGACAAACCGGAAGAATGGCGGCAGGGAGGCCAGACGAACCCGTTTTACTGTGCGATGGTCGAGCAACTTGATTACTACGTCGGCCAGTTGATCGCTTACTTAGCCAAGGCCGATGACCCGCGTTGGCCAGGGCACACGCTGAACGAAAATACGTACATTATTTTCACCTCCGACAACGGCGGGATGGAAGGCACACCGGAGCAAATCATCACCGAAAATGCCCCGCTCGATGAGGGCAAGCTCCATTTGCAGGAAGGGGGCGTTCGGGTGCCGCTGATCATTACCGGGCCCGGCGTCGCGGCGGGCGGGCATTCGGATGTGATGGTCAACGGCTTGGATTTTTATCCGACGATCCTGTCGCTGGTCGGTGCACCGAAGCCGGCCAGCCAGCGGTTTGACGGCTGCGATTTGTCGCCGTTGCTGCTTAAGGACCCGGCCGATCCGTCCCTTGTGCGGAATGCAGCCGACAAGGTCCGGGAGACGATGATCTGGCATTTCCCAAGCAGTGTCTGGATGGAGAGTTCGATCCGTGTGGGCGACTACAAATTGATGCGCAACTACGACCACCTCGGTGGGCTGAATAGCCGCTGGCGGAGAAACCCAGCCCCCCCGCTTGAACTCTACCGGCTTTACGACACGGAATCCGGAGAGGTGGTACGGAGAGACATCGAGGAAGTGCACAACCTAGTCGAATTCATGCCGGAGAAGGCGCGGGAACTAGATCAGCGGCTGACGGAGATCCTCACTGAAATGAAAGCCACCTACCCGTCGTTCAACCCGCATTGTGCCGGCGAACTGCCGCACAAGAACGAGGTGCCCGTGGTGGTGGGCCACGAACAGCTGGGCCAGACCGTTGAGTTGACCTACGAGGAACGGGGTGCGCGGGTGGTCAGCGCCAGCCTGATTTACACCACTGAGGGCGAGCAGCGGCGTGCAGAATGGTTCCGCATCCCAGCCAAACTGCTGCCCGACCTGAAGGTTGCGGTTACCCTGCCACGAGGCACCACGTATTATTTGATCAACCTCGTTGACGAGAACAATTTCCTGGTCAGTTACCCTGAGCTACCGAGTACCAGCCAGCCCAAAAAGACTCGCACGCAACCCTCGGCTTTTGCTTTGCCGGTCGAGTAGGGTCGCGTTGCGAGCATGGTTACGAACCCTGCAGCCCCCACTCACCAGTCAGAAGCAAGACTTTGAGATGCTCCTTAAAAAGGTTGAGAGGCGGACAGGAAATTAGACGAAGAGGCTTCGCCCGCGACGAGCTTTGCCAACGGTGCCTTTTCGTTGGGTATGGGGCTGGTTGGTAAGTGCAAAGTTTGCAGAATGGGAGCAAGCCGATAGCGTGCGTGGACAAGAACTCTCCAAGCCAGCCTCCTGGTTTGCCATTTTGGGTTGCTCAGGGCTCGGGTAACTGCCAGGGAGGCCAGGAGGGACGACAGAATAGATGCTTGTCCTGATCATGATGCTTGCGGTGGTGCTGTTGGCGAGCCTATTCTTGTAGTCTCAGAGGACTACTCGAGCGGCCTCAGTGCTACGGAAAAAGTTTCGAAACGGTAGGTAAATGATGACGTCACACATTCTTGGGTCACGGTCTTACGGTTTACTGCTTGCCACCGCGTGGCTCATCTCCGGGACCCTGGTCTCGGGGGCCGTGCATGTGGACTTCAGCCACTCCTTTCAAGGGCCGCCTTCTGTAGCTCAAAACACTGGCGATATAACGCTCGATTTCAACGTCGATAACGCAGGGAATGTCACGGTCGATGCCTCGTCTGCAGCAGTGCAGTCGGCCTTGTTTGTGGATGAGTTCGATGGCTCGGTGGGAACAGTGAGTGATCCTGCAATGCGTGGAAAAGGTTTCAGCATCGTGCTTTCCTCAACCGGTTCCGGAAAGCTGCGAATAGACAACACGGGGAGTGGGCTTGCCATTCAGGGTGGGAATTCGCAGCTTGTTGACGCAGACAAGTCGGCGGTCGCAGAGGCAATTACCGCGGTGGTCGCGGTGACGGGAAGTCAGTTCAATCTCACTGGAGTTGGGTATTACAATCAGGCTGGAGGCGTCGAGATGGACGTCTCGGGCACGGCCTACCCCCTCGAAGCCAAGACCGGTTGGGTTGATGTTGCGTCTCGAGGCCTGACTGGAACTTTCACTATCGCCTCAGCCAGCGGCAGGTCTGGGCAGGGCTTCGTAATCAGCGGCCTGAGCTTTGATTTGATTGCAGCACCGACCACCTCTGACGTGGTTGTGCGCTTTGCTAACAGCGGAACCGGCTTTGGCAGTCCCGGTGATTCCCGAACGGTTCCCTGGGTCCCCGCGGGTGGCCCCGACAAGACCATCACGCTTGATTTCTCCGTCAACGGAGCCGGGGTGGTATCTCTTCATGCCTCGACAGACGCGACAGACCCGCTGTTCCAGAGCATGGTAGCCGAATGGACCAATGCCGCCATTGGGATGGTGACGGACTCCGCGCTTCTGAATACATCCTTCACCTTGGTGGGAACTGGTGCCGGTGGAAAGGGTGGTCTCACGATCACCGAAAACAACGGTGGCGGGATCGGTGTGCAGGGTGAGAACCCAAGCCGTGTCGACGGGTTGAACTACGGTGCCAATGGGGCAGATTCGTCGCCTGAGACGCTGACATGGACACTCACCGCACCAAGAGGACTCGTCTTGAACATCCTCGATTGGTCTCATGCAGACGGTGCCAACGGGGATGTCGAGGTCGCAGCTGAGAGCACCAAAAGTAGCTTTGCCGATTTGCCGGCTGCAGCCGGCATAAACGCTCTGGAGGGCTTTTCGCTTGCCAGTGGCGATTCCCTTGTGTTCCGGGAGCTTCCCAACGCTGGGCTGACCACGAGTGCAGCGATTGCGGGCTTTCGCTTTTCGATCGCCTCGACGTCCACGGACACAGGGTTCGATAACGGGGGAGGAGATGGGCGTTGGGCGACGCCGGCTAACTGGAAGCCGGATGGGCTGCCAACAGAGCCACGGGATGCTGTCATCGATGGGTACGACGTAATCTTGGATGAAGCCGTAACCGACTGTCCTGCCGCACTGGAAATTCTTGATGGTTCAGTCACCATTCGCGGATCCGGCAGTCTGCGGGTTGCCGCCATGAAAATTGGTGACGTGCTTGAGTCATCTGCCCGACTCGTACTCGAGGGATCGGCTGCTTCACTCAGGCTTGTTGGGAGTGGTGACTTCCTGATTGCTGGTGCGGCTACGGTTGAAACTGTTCCCGATAACAGCGGAAGCAGTCCACTCGAGTTGGATGGCGGCAGACTCATTCTCGAGATCGGGTATGAGTGGATCCTCGACGGTCGTCATTACACGAGCACCCCTGCCCTCGGTGATCGGTTTGTGCTTGCCAACTTCAGATCTTTCATTGGCCCCGGCTTCGGCTCGGACAATGAGGACGGGTTCGCCGACACCGCCGGCTTTCGAACCCGGAACTTTGACCTTCCACCCGATCGCAAACTGCAACTCGTGAGGACAGCAACCTCGATCTATTATGAAGTTGTTGCCCAGACTGCTGCCACTGGGCCAAATATCATCATCATCAATGTTGACGACATGGCGGGTGGGCAGCACTTTCACTTTGAGGGACGGGACGCGATTACCCCGACTCTGGATGCACTAGTCGCTGACGGCCTTCGCTTCACGTCAGCGTGCGCTGCCTCGACAGTCTGCGGTGCATCGCGTTATGCGTTGCTCACCAGCCGCTGGCCTTCACGAAATACTAGCAAGCAATTTATCGCACGCTACCCGCTTGGCACTCTGGGCCGGATTGGCGTAGCTGACACCGAGCTCGAGGCAGACAACCAGAACCTGGCCGCGTGGCTGCAACAGGCTGGCTATCGCACCGGCATGGTTGGCAAGGGGCATTTCACCGACGATGATCTCAATCAGACGAGGAATTGGGCGGCGAAGGGCCTGCTTACCTATCCTGAAACGGCAGACCCGAGGACTGATGCGGTCACCAACGCGAAGATGCGGCACAACCACCGAGTGCTCTGCCAGCGGATGCGGGCCTTCGGCTTCGACTATGTCGCCAGCTATTACAAGGCAAACCTTGCGGAACTTCGTAATAACGCATGCAACGTCCACAATCAGGAGTGGGTCACCAAGGGCGCACTCGACTTCATCGAGGAAAACCATGGCGAACGGTTCTTTCTCTACATGGCACCGACCATCAATCACGGCCCAGTCCGTAATGACTTGAGCAAGACGCTAAAGTCTGACATCGGCTACACCAGTGCTGGCTACCTGCCGAATGAAGACTATTCCTTCATGCCAACCCGGCAGGCAATCGTGGAGGAAGTGGAGAGCCGCAACAAAGAATTGATATCCACTCGAGAAACGTGGCTTGATTATTCAATTCAGGCGATCGTCGACAAGCTTGCTGCCCACGGTATCCGAAACGATACGCTCATCATCTTCACGTCTGACCATGGTGAGAAGGACCTGGACTCCACTCGGCCAGGCCAAGGGCCTGTGATTTGGGGCAAGTCTTCGCTCTACGAACTTGGTATGCGGGTGCCGCTTGTAATGAACTGGCCTGATGGCATCGATGCGGCGGGCCGCGTCTACGATGAAATTGTCAGCCATGTTGACATCGGCACTACGCTACTTGCATTAACCGGTGCTTCAGCCCTGCCTGTCAGGCCAGTCGATGGAGTGAGCCTCGTGCCAGTTCTGCATGGAAGTCAGACCGCGGTGCGGAATGAAGTTTACGCAGAAATTGGCTATGCCCGTGCTATTCGTACCAAGGACCGTAAGTACATCGAGGTGCGATACCCTGAAGAGATCTATGCGCAAATTGACAGCGGCTATCGATGGGAGCGGGTTGAAGGGAATCACGCAACTGGCGAGCACACCGAGCCACGTCCCTACTACACGAATAACCGTCAGTTAGGCTCCCTGGCAGCCAGATCAAATCCAACCTACTACGACGACAATCAACTCTACGATCTCAGTCAGGATGAGGCCGAGGACACCAACATCTACGGCCAAGAGCCTGCCACTACCGAAGCCCTCAAAAAGCGGCTTGCGGAATACCTCGATGACTTTCCAGACCGGCCCTTCCGTGAGTTTGGCGAGAAGCCACGAGAGTACGCCCCGATTCCCGGAGTGGTACCGTCCGCGACTGAGTCCCTCTGAACCCCCCCTTCCCGCTCAGCGTTCAGGACCCGTCAAAGGCGGCGTCTGGCTGGTCGGTCAGTGAGTGGATGACCGCGTGGAGGGCCGGTTTTGCTCTGCGTTGGCGATCGAACAGGAGTGGGTGGTTGGTGCGAGGCCACGGCCAGTTGTTCAGCCAGCTTTCGCCGTCATGCAGGTTCCAGAAAGTGACGCGGTCCACGACGTCGGCATGCCTGCAAATCAGTTCAAAGAGGCGAGCATACTGCTGGGCTTGGCTCGCGAGGACGTCGGGCGGTAGGTCTTTGGGGTAAGGGTTGAAACCTGCCATTTCTTCCCGGTACTTCCCGTTCTCGGAATACCAACGAATTCGGGTGACGACGTCCATGTCGAGTTCAGAAAAGACGACGCGAACCCCACGCTCTCGCATCTTGTTCAAGGCTTGTTCAATCCCGGCATAGGGAATCAGGCCATATTCATAGTGGGCCTGCAGGCCCAGCACATCGATCGGCCCCCCCTGCTCCTTTACAGATTCAATCATTCGAATGATTTTTTGAAGTTTGCCCGGCTGGTCGCAGCGGTAGTCGTTGTAGATAAGCAAGGCGTCTGGATCTGCCTCACGAGCGTACTGGTACGCCTTGACAATGAACTCCTCGCCCAAGATGTCCATCCATTCGTTCCGTCGCAGGTATTCGTCGTCAGAATCAGCCAGTGCTTCATTCACGACATCCCAGGACCGGATCCGTCCGCGGTATCGTCCTACCACAGTATGGATATGAGTGCGTAGTCTCTTGAGCAATCGCTCCCGGGAGACGGGCTGAGAGCCCTCTTTGAAAAACCACGCCGGCGTAGTTCCGGGGCGGGACCAGATCAGGTTATGGCCGACCACTTCGAGGCCGTGCCGTTCGGCCATGTCCATGAAGCGGTCTGCCGCAGCAAAATCAAAGTTTCCTTCGGTTGCCTGAACCTTGGTGGCCTTCATGCAGTTTTCTGGTGTGACCACCTGAAAATGCCGTTTGAGGAGGGCCAGGTCCTGTGGTCGTTGGAAAACGCCCACGTCAGTCCCAACGCCAAATTTGAATTTCCCACGTGCAGCTTCCTTGAGTGGAGTGGGCATGGCCCCGCCCGAGGATTCATTGGTTGATGCTCCCAAGGGCGTCGCCTCATCAACAGCGTGGCGAATGCAACGCTCCAAGAGCACTTCGGCCCGTTTCAGGGCGTCGGCGTGCTGAGGAGTGTTCGCTACATTGGTTTCTTCACCGGGGTCCTGCTCGATCTGGGTCAACACTCGTTTGACGGGAAGACTTTTCCCATTCGTGCTGCGCCACTCGGTGTACCGGTACTTGCCGAACCGGATGCTGTGTCCTGTTTCCCGGTTGTTCGCTCCCGCAGGGTACGAACTGTAGGCAGCCATGCGATGGCCGCTTTGTGGGTCGTCGAATAGTTTGGCGAAGCTTCGGCCTTGGCAGTGGGCAGGTGTTTCAAGCCCGGTTAATTCGCAAAGGGTTGGATACAGGTCAATCAGTTCAACCAATCGGGAGGTGACATGCGTTGCATGTTTTCCCGCCTGTTTCCCCGGTGCGCGGATAATCAGTGGCACCCGGGTGTCGCATTCAAAGTTGGTGTGCTTGCACCAACTGGAATGGTCCCCAAGTTTCCAGCCGTGGTCGCCCCATAGCACCACGATTGTGTTGGCGGCCAGTTTGCTCTCATCGAGGGCATCAAGTATCAGCCCCACGTTCGCGTCGGCATAACTCACGCAGGCAGCGTAGCCATGTAAGAGTCGTTGGTTTAGCTCATTGGAAAAGTCAGTCGGGCTATTGCCCTCGAAATCGTCATACGCCGCCATCTCTGAGGCGTTCAGGTTTGCCGCATGCCTAGGATAGCCTGGGGGGATGCCGGCGTTCGGCGGCATGTGAAAGGCTTTTCGTTGGTAGAGGTCCCAGTATTTTTTGGGAGCAGTAAAAGGGAGGTGTGGCTTCGTTAATCCGACTGCCAGAAAAAAGGGTTGATGGCGTTCCCCGAAATTCTCGGAACCCTCAGCAAAGGCTCGAAGGAACGCAGCCGCTCGTCGAGCACGCAACCCATCGGCATAAGCCGTATCAGGCACATCGGCATTTTCGGTGAGAGGGCCCTTCGGAGAACGCTTTGGGCTCTTGGATGAGTGGCGACTAGCGAACGCTTGGTTTTCTGGAAGGGCGTATAACGAAGCAGTCGGGGTGAGCCACTGGTCCCAGTTCTCAAGGTCGACGCCGGGCCCATTTGTGCCATGGTAGATCTTTCCAAAGCCGACTGTTTGGTATCCTTGGTTGCGGAAATGCTGATTTAATGTCAGCAAGTTCGGCCAGCGTGTCCGCCAACCCTCGACGTGATATGTCTGCTCTTCCGTTCGCGTTGGGTAGAGACCGCCCATCAGAGACAGCCGGGATGCACCGCACACAGCCTGCTGGCAGTAGGCCCGATCGAACCGTAGACCGGTTGCCGCAAGTCGATCAATGTTGGGAGTGTGCGTGTGTGCGCCGTAAGTGCCCAACTCGGGCCTGAGGTCATCGACCGCAATGAACAAGACGTTGGGCCGTGGCGGGGTGGTTTCCTTGGCGAGAGCGGTTCCGGCACTTGCGAGCAGCAGAAACAGAAAGAGGCGTGCTCGTTGCGTCATCTATCATCCCCAATCAGTAAAGACAGTTGGCGTTGCTCGGCTCGAAAGGCGAAGGGACTCCTGCCGCATTGTATTTGATTTCAAACCATGATTCTGTGGGGAAATCAGGCTACCCCCCCTTACTCAGGTTCATCCCAGGCCGTTTGGGCGACGAGCCGGCGACATTCCCGGATAGCGTTGGCCTCGCAACAGAGGGCAAAAAACGCAGGCCACAAGGAAACGCTGCGAAGAAACAGGCGGCCGAGTGTCCACAAAAGACGAGCTCGCATACCGAAGTGGCGGTGGGGACGGCTAGCCGCCTTCTCAAGTACGACGGGCATCCACAAAGCCGAGCCATCGACAGGTATGAGGTTCACCGGTGTATAGAGCCGCTTGATATCACCACTGTAGCGGACGTTTATTCGCAAGTGTGTACGGGCAGATGGGCCGATGTAAGCAAAGGGCGCATGGGTGATGAGAAGGCCACCTGCCGTTAGGCGGTGCGCCAATTCGGCGACGAGTTCAGGTGGATTTTCAAGATGCTCGAGGACGTCGAGGCAGACCACTGCGTCACAAGACTCTGGAGCAACTGCCTGAAGATCATGCTGAATCTCAACCGTCACAGCATTCCGTCGGAAAACCTCCCGGGCGAACGCCTCTGACTTTTTCCCAACCTCCAGATACATGACCTTATAGCCCGCTCCAGCCAATGCAGCGCAGTCAAAGCCAAGACCATCTCCAAATACGAGGACCCGAGCCGGGCGGGGGCAATGCTTTTCCAGAAAAGCCAGAACACGGCTTCGCAGGACATGCTTTGTCTTGAATCGATTCCAGACGAGGGTTTCGTACAAAAATGCATTCGTGGCGGCATAAAATTCGTGCATCGCGGGACTCATAACATGTGGCTGCACGCCACGGGTGCGAATGTCCCTGCTCACCGCAGTGCCAATGCGAGCGTGCTCGGCGCGGAGTGTCCGAGTGACCTCAACTGGATCGGTGCCTGTAATTCGGGCGATAATGTCAACACATGCGGGAAGGTCGTCGAGAGGCTTCGGCCGCAGGTTGGATGTTGGGTGCATTATCGTGCGTAGGTGCGTGTCGGCAGGCGCGATCGCTTCCGCACGCCTCTTTCCGTTTTTGCCTAGGCTACCGGCGCCGGTGCGCTGGCTCAAGCCACTGAGCTCCGTGTTCGATATCTGTATTGTATCGACGGGCTGTTCACTCTGACGACGATCCGAGCGGGTCGGTTGCGTCTGTCTCCTGACTCATTGCCGCCTATGACGTTGCTTCTGGTTTCAATCCTGCTGAGCTTTCTACTGGTGGCCATCCTCATTGCCCAGTGTTACAGCGCTCGCTGCTTCCTTGCCGACTTCCAACGCGTTCGTCGGGAACATGCTGCCGTGACGTCTTGGCCTCGGGCTGCAGTGGTGATGGCGGTTCGTGGAGGGACGGAGGCGGTCCGCGACAGCCTACAGCGATTCACTGACGCTGGCTATCCAAACTTCGAAATTCATGTTGTCGCTGACAGCCTCGCAGATTCTACGATCCCCATCATCGAGCCCTGGGCCGCGTCGCGTTGTTCGGTGCAGTGCCACAGTCACGTCTTGGCAGAGATTTCGCCGCACGCATCGCTTAAGTGCAGTGCGGTGCGACAGTGTCTCCTGGCCCTCGATGAAACAGTGGAAGTGGCTGTGGTTGTTGATGCTGATAGCCGTGCTTATCCGGGATGGCTGTGCGACCTCGTTTCAACGATGCTGGCAAAGAAAGCAGGTCTCGTCTCAGGGAATCGCTGGTATGCACCACAGGCGAGTGGCTGGGGCAGCTTGGTGCGATATATCTATAACGCCCATGCCGTTGTGCCGATGCACCTAGCCACCATGCCTTGGGGTGGTTCGCTTGCGATTCACCGCCGTGTATTTGCAATGAAACAGTTTGGGGAGATTCTCTGGCACGCACCAACTGAGGATGCCGCAGTTCGGGATCTCGTGCGTGTCAGTGGGCAGGCATGCCTCATGCATCCCCGGGTGATGCTTATGAACGACGACAGCATCAGCATTGTCGACTGCTTTCGGTTCATTCGTCGCCAGTTGCTCTGGACACGACTCTACCATCCGGGCTGGGCCATCGCTTTGAGTGCGATCCTCGTGACCTATGGAGTGCTGGTCGCACAATCACTCGGTGCTGTCTACGCGGTATGGCAAGGCGATGTCGTTGCTGCAGCCTGTTGTGCAGGAGGCCCGGTCCTTGCCTCAAGCGTAAGCCTTGGGCTCATGCTTGTGATGCATCGCACGATTCTTTCTGGCGTGATAATCCCGGAAAACACGCAGATATCCACGCTTACGCTTCGGGATACCGCGAGACTGGTCGCCGCGTTGCCGATTGCCCTGGCGACCATTGCGTTGGCCACATGCGGTGCGGCCTACGCACGATCAGTTGAGTGGAGTGGGATTCGCTACGCCATTACGAAGACAGGTCGCTTGAAGCTACTGTCATATGAACCGCTGCGGGCTGCTACGGTTTCCAAGCAAAACCATCCAGCCAGATCGACCGCAAGACGGTAGTGCAAGGATGAGGGCGTTCGCTGGAATGAGGGAGGCGGCTGGGTCTCCCCCAGACCCCCTGCCCCGCCGTGGGGCTGCCACAGAACCGCCACGCCACACGTTCACGGGTGACGCCGGGGCTGCGACGCGAACGAAGGCCAATGGTGGCGGCGGCGTGCTTTTTCTGCCTGTGGCCAGACGAATGGCACGGTCGGAAATACACTTGCCGTGCGGCGAATGACCCCCCTTCCGGAGACCTGGTTCCGAAGGCTGCGGGCAGCGATTGGCTTGGTATCATGTGGTCCATGGCCGCCGTGTCGGTCGCTTCATCCTTGAGTGCCTTTCATGGGCAAAGAACTCATCACCATCATCGGCTGGCGCGAGCACATCGTCTTGCCCGACTGGGGCATCAAACGAATTCGGGCCAAGATCGATACCGGTGCCCGTACCAGCGCGATCCACTGCGCCCAGATTGAGAAACTCTCAGCGGGGCGGGTGCGGTTTGAGGTGGTCACGCGAGAACGGCCAAAGCGTCAGACAATTTGGGTTGAAGCTGACGTTGTCCGGGAAAGCGTGGTTAAGCCGAGCACAGGAGAGCCGCAGACCCGTTTGGTTTGCAAAACCCGCATGCGTCTCGGTACCGCTGAACATGAAATTGAAATCGCGCTCGTCTGTCGTGAGGGCATGCTCTGCCGAATGCTGCTGGGGCGAAGAGGTGTGCCTCCGGGCTTTACCGTCGACCCGCGTGCCAAGTATTTGCTCAAGTAATTCAGTTCAGAAAGCAGATCTTCCCAAGGCCGTCTATGAAAGTCGCCATCCTCTCCACCGCTCCCACCTGCTACAGCACGATGCGACTTCGGCAGGCCGCGGCAGACCGAGGACATACGGTCAAGGTCCTCAACACGCTTCGCTTCGCCATTGAGCTGCAGCACGGCGAGCCCGATCTCTACTTTCGCGACAAGCATCTCAGCGACTACGACGCGATTCTTCCGAGAATCGGTGCCTCTATCACCTACTTCGGTACGGCGGTCGTTCGGCAGTTTGAGCAGATGGACGTATACACCCCCAACAGTTCAAACGGCATCACCACCTCTCGCGACAAACTCCGCAGTCTGCAGATTCTCTCCCGTCACGATATCGGTATTCCCCACACGACGTTTGTTCGGGACCGTGCCGACGTTTTGCCAGCGATTGAACGCCTCGGCGGTGCTCCAGTCATTATCAAGATTCTGGAGGGCACCCAGGGGGTTGGTGTGATTCTTGCGGAGACAACCAAGGTTGCGGAGGCGATTCTCGAGACCCTCCAGAGCGCAAAGCAGAACGTTCTCGTGCAGCGATTTGTTGCTGAGAGCAAGGGGAAAGACATTCGCGCATTTGTGGTGGGAGACCGCGTTGTGGCTGCCATGCGGCGTGTCGCTCAGGGTGACGAATTCCGCAGTAACGTCCATCGTGGCGGTCAGGCAGAACCTGTTGAACTCGATGCCAGTTTTCAGGAAACGGCGGTTCGTGCGGCCCAGATCATGGGGCTCCGCATTGCCGGCGTCGACATGCTCGAAAGCAAGGAAGGGCCACAGGTGATGGAGGTCAACTCGTCACCTGGGCTGGAAGGCATTGAGACCACGACAGGGCTCGACGTGGCTGGCGTGATTATCGACTACATGGCAGACCAGGTTTCATTCCCGGAGCTAGACATCCGGCAGCGACTCACCGTGAGCAAGGGCTACGGCGTGGTCGATCTCCATGTTCGGGAAGGGCTCGAGTTGGTTGGCAAGACTATCGTCGAATCAGGCCTGCGAGAACGAGACATTGTTGTCTTAAACCTCACCAAAGGCACGACCGTGATCTCCAACCCCAAAGGGACGCGAGTGATCGAGGCCGGTGATCGCCTGTTGTGCTACGGAAAACTGGACGCGATGCGAGACCTGATCCCAGCCCGCCAAGATCGGAAACGTCGTCGGCCGAAAATCCAGCAACTCAGTCCGGAAACCATCGCGGAAATGGGCGGGAAACAATCATGACCGTTCCCGACGCGGCAGCTGCGGAGTGGGCAGGCGAACGGGTGGATCCCGGTGAACACAAAGCGGTGTCCTTGCGTGTCTCGGCCAGTTACTCAGGGAACGATGTGGAAATACCTGTCATCGTCTGGCGAGGCTTGCGAGAAGGGCCAACCGTGTCACTCACTGCCGCCGTCCATGGTGATGAGATCAATGGGACAGGTGCCATCCGGCAGATTATTGTGGACCGGCCGTTCGAGCTCGCCGCGGGCACGCTTGTTTTAGTTCCGGTGGTCAACGTTATTGGGTTTGAGCGACACAGCCGCTACCTTCCCGACCGACGCGATCTGAATCGGAGTTTCCCGGGCTATGTGACCGGTAGCCTGACGGGCAGATTTGCCCGCTCGTTCTTCGATCAGGTGATGTCGCGGTGTGACTATTGTATCGATCTCCATACGGCTGCTGTCCGCCGCACAAACTTCCCCAATGTTCGAGCAGACTTAACCGACCCTGCTCTGGCTGAATTTGCCAGGGCGTTCGGTGCCGAACTGATCGTCAGCGGGCAGGGGCCGCGGGGCTCACTTCGACGCGCTGCCTGCAAAGCTGGTTGCAAGACGATCATTCTTGAAGCAGGCGAGGTCTGGAAGGTTGAGCCGAGTGTTGTAGAGTACGCTATCCGTGGAATCACCAACTGCCTGAGGTTTCTCGGCATGATTGCTGGAAAGCCTTCTGAGCCGGCGTACCGCATCGAAACTGACTCGACCAAGTGGGTGCGAGCCGATTTCGGTGGTTTCCTGCGATTTCATGTCGCGCCCGGTGACATCATCCAGAAGGATGATCCGATTGCCACCAACACAAGCCTCACCGGTGATAGCCAGAACGTGCTGCGAGCACCCCGAGAAGGTGTTGTCTTGGGGATGACGACCCTGCCTGCCGTCGCCCCAGGCGATCCGGTCTGCCACTTGGCTTTTCCGAAGAAGGGGCGACTCCGCAAAGCCGAACATTCCACCGCGAAACTCGATGATGCGAGCCTCCATGAACGCGTTCGCGATGCTTTAGCGGCGGGCATCGACGTCGTCGATCCCTCGCAGGAAGAAGGCTGAATCCCTTCTTCTTCGGCAATCTTTGCTGTCTGGAGGCAGTCAGTTCACTCGGGGGACGTCGTGTCAAAAAGTTGAACGTCGTCGATGAAAAAACGACCACTGAAGTCCGTGCCGGGAAAAAAGCGAAGCGTCACTTCGTCATGCTGTCCACTGTTGAAGAAACAACGGATTGGCAGCCAGCGTCCGGTCGTTGATGCGTCCATTACAATCTGTGCGGTCTCATCGAATTGATCGGACGTGTCAAAAACAACTTTGCCACGAGATCCTGGTTCGAAAAAAACGTTGAAGCGTGCTTCAAACAGATGAGTGGGTGCAATCGCAATCGTCTGTTTCACCGCTCTTTCACGCTCAAAATGTTTTGCTGACATCAGCGCATGTTTGCCGTCACGGTGTCGCCTTGGGGTGATTTCGTAAGCGCCAGCTCGAAACTTCCAGCCAGATTCAGAATCGAAGGCATGCTCAAACGAGCTGTTTCGGATCAGATTGACACCGCCTGGCTCTTTTGGTGTTGAGGTGATTGGCGGCAGATACGCCGGGTGCGCTCCCGCATTCCCCTGCCCTGGTGTCCAGCGAAACGATTTTCCTTCGATTCGAAGGTCAGGTTGCGGTTTCAGTCTCGTGCCCGGTGGAGCAAAGTGGGCAGGAGCAAACGCCCGCATTTTCTGCTTGATCGTTTGAAACTGTGGAAGCGTTGCAAGGTTGGTCCACTCGTTTGGGTCGGCCTTTACGTCGTAGAGTTCTTCGCCGTCTTCTCCGTACCGTATGTATCGCCAGTCACGATTGATAACGGCATATTCGCCCGGATTCATGTGGGGGAGTAGTACGCTCCGGTCGTCTGCCGTGTCGGGCGTCTCCAGCGTTTCTGCAAGGGATTCCCCCTCGAGTTTCTGGTGAGGCTCTGGGAGTCCACAAAGGTCGACAAGTGTTGGATAGATGTCGATCAAGCTGACCGTAACATCGGTGCCCTTGCCTTTCGCCACGCCCGGGCCGGCCCAGATGAACGGAACGTTTGACGTGCGCTCCCAGAGGGTGTGTTTGCCCCAGTCTCCCTTTTCGCCGTGGTGATACCCGTGATCACTCCAGAGCACCACGATTGTGTTATCGGCATAAGGGCTCTCCTCAAGAGCATCGAGTACCCGCCCCATCATGGCGTCTGCGTAACTGATGCAGGCAAGATAGCCATGGATGGCGTCTTTGACCGCGCCAAGGGCTTCGAGTTTCTGGTGAATCCGCGACCGTGCGGTCTTCATCTTGCGGATCTTGGCTGGCAGGTCGTCAAGGTCGTCGTGCTTATACGGAGGGAACTCAATCTCGTCTGGGTTGTAGAGGTCGAAGTATTTCTGCGGACAGTAGTTGGGGAAATGCGGAGCGTAGATGCCGACTCCCAGAAAAAATGGTTTGTCATGTGACTGCTTTAATTTGTCGACGGCCCAGTTGATCCGGATCGTGTCGGCCATGTCCTCTTCTCGATCATCTGGGATTGCAGCCCACTCAAGAAAGAGGCCGCCACTGATGGCTTGCCCCTGGTTGTAGATACTGTTGGGGAAGGGAGTTGGGAAAGGCGAGTCTTCTCCCCACGATTCCAAAGGCCACCCATTCTTGCGCTGAGCCGGATTGCGAAGAAAGAATTCTGTCCAACCGCGTTGGTCGATCATGCCGGCGGGATGGTGGAACAACTTTCCCGCTCCAAAGGTGTCGTAGCCGGACTTAGAAAAGCTCAGTTGGAGGGGTTCTATTTCCGGGTGGTCCACAAAGTAGGTCGCCGTGCTGTAGCACCCGGTAGTGGAAGCGAACTGACCAGAGAAAATCGCAGCGCGGCTTGGAGCACAGAAGACGCCTGCGGTATGGGCATTGGTGAAATTCACGCCACGAGATGCGAGTCGATCAAAGTTTGGTGTGATGGCATGCGGAGTGGAGTTCAGGCAGCCGATCCAATCGTTCATGTCATCGACTGCGAGAAACAAGACATTGGGCCTCGTCGCCGCCGAAGCAGATGAGGCCAGTAGCGCGAAAAAGATGGCGAGGAGATGAGTTGGTTTCATGATGGTGGTTGAAGCGGGAGTGGGAGCGTACGTTGAGTTCGGTGAGACAAGCGTGGGGCTGACGGAGGGCGGCTTTTGTTGGAATAGGCGTCGCGAAGAAATGTGAATGTGGTAGCTGGGTGGTCCTGTCAGTCTACTATGGGAACAGTTTCGGCATGGGCGAAAGCACGTCTGTTGCATTGATTCGAGGCCTCGGGGCGAACAGGCCGGTTTCGTGGTGCTCGCTTGCTTAGAAAGCGGTGTGTGGACACAGTATTTGGTGGATGGTGTTTGAACCCCGGCGTTGTTGAAGAACAGGTTGCCCTTTGCGAGGTGTTGGCATGCTTGGTTGCGTGGGCGGGAAGGAAAGAATGAAGAAGGTCGCGGGGTTCCTTGTCGCCGTGGCAGTGGCTGTACCGATGTCCTCAGTCACCGCGGATTCACCGCGCACCTACGAACTCTGGGAGCCAGCCCCCGCACCCAATCGCGGCAGATTGAATTGGGAGAGGACAAAAGACAGCCCCAAGCCAAACTCCTACGATCAGGATTGGGAACGCTGGTCGTATCCCCTCGGGAATGGTTACGGAGGGGCCTGTGTCTTTGGCCGCACGGATACCGACCGCATCCAGATCACCGAGAAGACCCTGCATAACAAGGGGAAATACGGAAAAGGCGGGCTCACTGGCTTCGCGGAGGTCTTCATCGACTTCAATCATGACGAGGTGCAGGAGTACCGCCGCTCGCTCAACCTGAACGAAGCGATTGCACGGGTCTCGTACGAGCATGATGGCGTGCATTTTCAGCGGGAGTATTTTGCTTCCTACCCGGACAAGGTCACCGTTATTCAGCTCACGGCCGACCAGAAGGCCAAACTCACCTTCACGGTGCGTGTGGACATTCCCTATCTCGAGAGGAAGGAGCGAACGGGTCAGATTGCTGCCGAAGGCAAGTTGCTGACACTCAAGGGGAGTATCCCTCGCTTCAGTTGCAACTACGAAGGGCAAGTTAAGGTGATTCACGAGGGCGGCACCGTGACCGCTGACCGCACCAAGGGCACGCTCCGAGTCCGTGGTGCAGATCGGGTCACACTGTTGATCGCGACCGGAACGAACTACGTCCTTGAGCCGAAGACCTTTCTGGCTGAAGGTCCACAAAAACTCGACCCGCAGGAGTTTCCGCATGAAAAGGTCACTGCCTGCGTCGATGCCGCAGAATCGCTCGGCTATGCCGCATTGAGGCAACGGCACCTCGAGGACTATCAAGACCTCTTCAGCCGTGTCTCGGTCAACCTGAATTCGAAACCATCTTCAAAGCCGACCCACGAACTCTTGGAGCATTACCAAAAGGGAGACACGGACCCTTGGCTCGAAGAACTCATGTTCCAGTACGGCCGGTATCTGCTGATTGCCAGTTCTCGGCCGAAAAGTTTGCCAGCCAATCTGCAGGGGGCGTGGAGCCAAGACTATTTCACGCCGTGGACGGGCGGGTTTTGGCACAACATCAATGTTCAAATGAACTATTGGGGGGCGATGAACACGAACCTGGCTGAGTGTTTTGAAGCCTATGTCCATTTCTACCAAGCCTATCTTCCGATCGCTCAGCAGCATGCCGCCGACTATGTGCGTGAACACACCCCCGCGAAGTTCAGCGAACGGGCCGACAACGGCTGGGTGATCGGCACGGGCGCCAACGCCTACTCCATTCCCGGTTCGAAAGGGGGGCACTCCGGGCCCGGCACGGGAGGGTTCACGGCGAAGTTGTTGGCCGATTACTACCACTTCACGCAGGACCGGCAGTATCTCGCTGACATTGCGTTTCCGGCCATGCTCTCACTCAGCAAGTTCTACTCCAAGGCGCTCGTACCCCATGGTGATCTGCTGCTGATAGAACCGTCCTCTTCTCCTGAGCAGACGGCCACGCCAGAGCAGGTCAAAGGACTGCCGGGGCGTTTGGTTGCGAAGCGGTTCTACACCACGGCAGGCTGCACCTTTGACCAGGGATTTGTCTGGGAGACATATGCCGATACCCTCACGCTTGCTGAAGCCTTGGGGCGAGACGATCGCTTTCTTGCAACCATTCGTGAGCAGATTTCACGCCTTGATCCCGTTCTGGTTGGAGCGGACGGCCAGGTCAAGGAATATCGGGAAGAACATCACTACAGTGACATTGGCGAGCCAAGGCACCGACACATTTCTCACCTGTGCCCACTCTACCCCGGTACGCTGATCAACTCGCAGCAGCCCGCGTGGGGCCAAGCTGCCAGCAAGACGCTCGATCTTCGGGGAAACAGAACCACAGGGTGGGCGCTGGCCCATCGGATGAATTGTCGTGCCCGGCTTGGGGAGGGCGACAAGGCCCGCGAGGTCTACCAACGGTTCATCCAAGAACGGACCGTATCCAATCTCTGGACACTGCATCCGCCGTTTCAGATCGATGGGAGTCTTGGCACCATGGCGGGGGTCGCCGAAATGCTCCTCCAGAGCCATGAGGGGGTGATCAGGGTCCTCCCTGCCCTTCCGAAAGCATGGAACACGGGGTCGTTTGACGGCCTTGTCGCCCGAGGCAACTTTGTTGTTTCAGCAACGTGGAGAAGAGGAAAAGCCACTGCGGTCTCATTGTGTGCCAGAAGCGGCGGCCAGTGCCGTGTCACGGTTGCGGGAATCAGTGCCCCTCGGGTGAAAGACAGTCAGGGCAGGCAGGTCGAGGCCGCCGTGGAGTCAGGGGACCTGCTGACCTTTGCAGCCACCGCCGGGGAAACGTACACGATCGTGGGGGAGTGACTCGGCGGAAAACCGGCCGCGTGCCTCGCTGGTTGACGCCTCGGGTGCAATCTCGTAGCTGGCATCCAGCCAATGCGGCATGCACGGGTATGCCCGACAAAGCAATGCCGGTTGGATGACCCTGATTCTACTTCTTGTCCTGCAGTGCCTTGAGGATCACGTCCGCGACGTGCCGGCCGAGTGCCGCCGAGCCCTCGGCAGTGTAGTGCACATTGGCCGGCCGTTGCATGGTGGCGATTGATTCAGCGTAGCCAAAAAAAGGGTCAGTCTCGATGCCGCCAACGTCGCTGATTGCCACGGCGGCGGCCGTGTTGTACCGCTTTGAGTCACCTGGGACGCGGCCCTTCGTTCCCTGTGGGACAGGCGTTGTCTCTCGCCAGATAACGATTGTCCCGCTCTTTTTGATGCGTTCTGCGAGCGTGTGAATGTTGGCCTGATAGGCATCGATGGGAACCTGCTGGTGGGACGTACTGGCCGTTGGGTCGGCAAGGTTCTCGCCGTTGGGACCGAGGTACTTCAGGTCGTGTAAGCCAAAGTTCCAATGCACCACATCCCACTGACGATCACCAAGCCAGGCATCAATATGCTGGAGGCCGTTCGTCGTTGGCCCGCAGTTGGTCTTGGGGCGAAACACGTTTGCCTTCCCGGCACATGCTTCCCGTACCGCCGTGTGGTAGCCAATCGAAATCGAATCGCCGAGTAAGAGCACATTCGGCAGTGACGGATCAGCTTTGGGGGCAGTAAACGCAGGGTTCTCCCGCCGTTTGTTCTGGGCAGCAGTGGAGGTAGCGAACATGAAGATGATCAGCAGGGCGATCAGGGAGTAGCGCGTATGCATGAGAGCCTTTCGGTGTGATTAGGCGTGGGCAGGGATTCTGAACATGATCTTGTTTGAGTGGTAGGAACGGAGAGGCCTAGCAAGATCCCCCGGCTACTTCTTTCTTGAGCGGACTTTTTGTTGATTAAACCGCCGGTCCATTTCGGCGAGGGCTTCGGGGTCTTCGAACGTGCCGTCGTCGTCGGTCCGCACGGTCCATTGATGAAGCGTGTGGCGAAAAGAGTCAAGTGTCTTTTGGTGGGCCGGATTATGAGCCAGATTGTTGAGTTCGTAGGGATCAAGACGCAGGTTGTACAGCTCCTCTTTTGGCTTTTCCAAGTAATAAGCCGATTGAGTGGAGGAAAGTCGCCCTTCTTCGAAAAGGTGCTCGCCAGCTCTACTGGCGGCAACATTGCCGTGGCTGCTCTCAAAGCAGGTGATGCCCCGTACGTAGTTCCGAATGTATTTAAACTCTTTCGAGCAGACACTTCGGCAACGGTCCACTCGCATGTCAATGCGGTCTCGCATGGCAAACAGGTACTCGGGCTCTGGCTGTCTGTCCGGGCCGAGGAAGATGCGGCCTTCCAAGTAGCTGGGGAGTGTTCCGCCGGCCAGATTGATAAATGTCGGCGCAAGGTCGAGTGCGGAAACGAGCTCGTTGCTACGGGTGCCCGGCTTGAATTCAGGCTCAAATTTCTGGGGAATCCGCACAATGAGTGGCATGAGGATGCCTCGTTCATACAGGAAGCCTTTGCCCCGAAAGACCGGCGGTCCGTTGTCTCCTATCACTAAGATGATGGTGTTTTCGTAGAGTCCCCTCGATTTCAGATCTTCAAGCAGAGAGCCGATTTTCTGGTCGAGCAGGTTGACGTTTTCCAGGTACGCCGCCAGCTCTTCCCGAGCGGCAGAAGTTTCCGGCGTGTACGGATGCAGTTCAACAGCTTTCCGGTCGACCGGATGGTCCGGACACGCGAGAAAGGGATAGACCTTTCCGTCCTCCCGTTTTTGGTTCACCCGGTGGGTGTCGTAGAACTGATACTGGCAGAAGAATGGCTGTCTGGAGGCCACTTCTTCCCAGTCAGTTGAGTCATAGGAATTAGTGCCGGGATCCTTAAACCCCCAGTCTTTTTTGCCATGGCCTGGGAAGCCGATGAAGTAGCCAGCAGCTCGAATGTGTGAGGTAAAAATATCCACTCCGTCGGGGAGAGGTTTTTTCTCAAGGGGCGGACGGATTCGCATGTTCTTGGAAAATACCTGGTGCGGGTAAAGCCCGGTCATGAAGCTGGAGCGACTCGGGCTGCAGACTGAAGCCGTCGTATAGGCGCGGGTGTAGAGGATGCCTTCGGCTGCGAGCTGGTCTAGGTTGGGTGTGTGAACTCCTTTGGTTCCGTAGCAGCCCATGTCGCAGCCGATGTCCTCAGTGACAATCCAGAGGAAGTTGGGCTTCTCTGTAGCCCCAGGGCGAGCCACGGCCCTCGACGCTGGGACAGCACTGAAAGCCGCCAGCACGATGAAAGCGTGAAGTAAGGGGCGACACATGTCATTTCACTCCGAGAGTCTTGATGAGCCGAGTTGGTTGCCTGACTACAACGGGCAAGATGCATTCGCCAGTAACGCCCGTCAGCGTTCCCATCGCATGGTGCTGAAAGCAGGCTCGTCGCCCTGCCAGGCAGTGCCCAGTTCTTTTCGTGTTTGTTTTCCGTTCACGGTAGCCTTCAGGGTTTCCTGCTCGCCCAGCCGAAGTTCCTTGAGCCCTTGCCAGGTGTTCAGGGTGTCTCCCTGAGCGTTCTGGAAATCTTCGGGAGAAAGAATCACGGGCTGAAAGGCTGGCCCGCCAGTCAACGCAATTTCGGTGGCATAGGCATCGAGACCAACCACGAGTTTATTCGGGGAGGCGGACTGGACAGAAAACGCGAGGCGGGAATCTGTTGGGGCCTTGTAGAAGCGGTCATAGATTTTATGCGTGCTGCGGCCCCACTTCTCCGGCCGGTAAGTGAACCATTCATGCTCCCAACCGGGGCCGAAGGTTTCGACGACGAGGGACGGTGGACGTGTGGCTTGAACTCCTGCGGTGGCCAGGTCGTTTGCAGATCGCATTTCCATGCGGGACGAGAGGACGAACTGCTTCGTCGTGGAAACACGGTAGTAATAGCCAGCAGAGGTGACGGGCTTCGGTAAGTCGTAGCGGACATTGGCGTAGGCCCACAAAGGTCGATCGACATCAGACAAGGGCAGGTTGGCCGTCCAGCCGTGGTCGGTCTCGGTCGCGGGAACGTGATGCCAGAACCGATTGATCGCATCTCCACCAGTTGGGTCTCCCTGCCGAGTAAAGAAGACATCGACCGACTGGATGGGCAGGGACGCATCAGGCTGCACCACGCACGCGGGGATGCCGGTGGCGGTCTCCAGTTGCAGGAGAAAGCCTGGTGTCTTTGGCAGATGGCAAGTGCCCTTGAGGATCTGGTCGAACCAGAGTTGGCTGGCCACCTCGTATTCGGCTGTGTCTTGATGGTTGTGATGCGGCGCGCACGTGACACGCCAGTCGACACTCTTGATTTCATCGAGTGCTAACTGCAGGTCATTGATTCGACCGTGAAAGTCGTTGGCTGGGCTGAGGAAGAAAATGGGGCAGGACAACCGCGTGAGGAATACATCATCCGCAATCGTGTCTTCATACAGTGTGCTTGCATTGCTGCGGTCACTGATCCCGCCACAGGATGGCGCGGCCGCCTTGACTCGATCGTCTGACCCGGCCGTCATGACGGTGATTTTGCCGCCCATGGAATGGCCATAGACCCCGAGCCGACTGCCATCGACCTCTTGTTGCTGCTCTAAAAAGGTCAACGCCCGGCGGGCGGCGAGCGTGCAGAGAAACCAGGGACTGTTTCGTGGGGAGGGTACGGGGTCGAGCGTCCACACTGCCGGGGCGACGCTGGGAAACTGATTGCCAGGGTTCCGACTCGGGGCGTGGTAGCCATCGACGTGCCCCCACTCGGTGGTGACACGGTATTGGGGATGCTCAGTCTTGTTGTCCCAGAACAATTTCACGACCGCTGGATTCACGAGGTAGTCGGGCGCAGCGATCCGGCCAGCCCAGGCAATCGAGATGGTCGCGTAGCCCCGTTTTGCATTGGTGAGTGGGGCCTTGAAGTCCGCGTACTGCCCTCCCCCGTGAATCTGAACGAGGCCGGGAAGATTCTGCTGCCCGATGGGGACGCCATAGACGGCAGCCATCATGGCCGTTTTGCCGTGAAAGACTCCGACGCGGTAGCGAAGAACCTTGAGGCTGACCCCGTCCTCTTCCCACTCGCGAAGGACTTCCACCTCCAGTGGTTCAGCACGGGGATCAAATCCATCCCACATCGCGTCTCCTGTCGCTGGAGGCCGCTCGTCAACGAGCGGAGGAAGCGTCTCCGGAGCCGGAGCGGTGAGGAGGGTGGCAAGCAGCAAGCCGACGCAAGAAACAAGCACGTGAAAATCCTCGACGAAGAACCTGAAAAACGAATGTTCCGCAGTGCCTGTCCTTACGAGTGTATGCCGACCCGAGCGATGCTGCCGCCGCTCTTGCCTGGTGGCCTGTTTCCGGGGCGGCGGCAGGTTTCTGGCCCCAGCAGTGGAGAGACGTGGTGTTGGGGGCCGTCTCGAGCCCTCTGGGGGGCAGCCTTTTCGGAGCCTGATTCCGCGAGGCTTGTGAACCTGCCAGTACCTGCCCTAGTCTCTCAAGACCTCGTTTATGCA
Source organism: Planctomycetaceae bacterium (assembly GCA_011523305.1). GTDB lineage: Bacteria > Planctomycetota > Planctomycetia > Pirellulales > UBA1268 > UBA1268. Next base: position 27,209 of record WTHB01000164.1, read on the forward strand.
CGCGTTCATGGGTGCCCGCTTGGGGAACTCCGTCCGCACGCATCGTGGCCAGTCAGTAGCGTGGGGTGCTGCCGGCGGCCGTCATTCGACGGGCAGGCTGGGGCACCCTTTCTTTGGAGTTCTTCACATGTCGAATCGGCGAACCTTTCTCGCAGGTGGGCTTGCAGCTGCTGCGATGGGCCCAGTTTCTTCTGTCGCTCAGGAGGCTTCGTCACAGGTTCCTCCGCCAGTGAAGGGCGGTTCTCGCAGTACGCATCCGATCGCACTCTCCACCTATTCATTGTGGCGATTCCGGAATGATGAGCTGCGTGATCTAGATCGATGCATCGATCTTGCCGATGAGTTTGGCTTCGACGGCATTGAGTTCCTTCTCTACCAGATTGGGCAGAACGAACTGATAAGCCGCTCTAGAATGATGGCGTATAAGCGGCGGGCCCAGCGGCTTGGCCTGACGATCGTGGGGCTCTCGACGCACCAAAGTTTTGTCACACCAGATGCTGAGAAGCGGCGATTCAACATCGACCGAACGATTGCTCAGATTGAGATCGCTGCTGATCTTGGTATTCCGGTGATCCGGGTGAACACCGGCACTTGGGGGACGTCGAAAGATTTTGATGAACTCATGGCCCGTCGCGGCATCGAGCCTCCAATCGAAGGCTATACCGAGGAGGACGCGTATCCTTGGGTCATCGAGGCATTCGAGGCGTGCCTGCCGACAGCTGAGCGACTGGGCGTGGTGCTCGGGCTCGAGAACCATTGGGGGCTTGGCCTGACGCCCGAAGGGATTTTACGAATCATCAATGCAGTGGATTCGCCGTGGCTACAGGTCACGACCGACACCGGGAATTTCCTTGAGGACCCGTACGATCGGCTCGCCAAACTCGCGCCGCACACGGTGCTTGTCCAGGCGAAGACCTATTTTGGTGGCGGTCAGTGGTACACACTTGATCTCGACTACCCGCGGATTGGCAGGATTCTTGCTGAACATGGCTACCGTGGCTGGATCTCACTCGAATTTGAGGGCATGGAGGACTGGCGGACTGCGATCCCGAAAAGCCTTGCCCTGTTACGGTCCTCATTCCCGCGGCAGCCGGCATAGTGGGAAGACAATTCAGCAGCACGCTGAAGTAGTCAGCAACTGAAGGGGCTGCTTGCCAGTCGAATGTGCGGAGCGAATCTTTGCCTGAACAGGCCTGCCGCTCATGCGGCTGCTCTGGCCCGGCAGGAATGCTCCGTCGCAGAGATTGCTTCCACCCCCCCTGCCCTCGCCACAGATAGTTGCTAGGAGCCAAGAAAGATCCTGGCGGCTCGCTGCATGGCGTTGCGGCAAAGGCCTGTCGAAGCAATCGCCTAGTCGACAACAGCGGCAGTCTGCCCCGGCGTGGTCGTGCCGGGCGGTAACTCCAGAATCCGGATCGCGCGAAAATGGACCTCTGATCCCTCTGACTCAAGGCAGAGGTAGCCTTTCCGAACTGAGGAGTCTGTGATCTCGTTGACGAATTTGCCATTGATGGAAAGGTGGACCGTCCCGTCAACACACACAACGTCGTAACGATTCCACTCGCCCCAGCCCTTGCACCGCAGTTCCGTTGCCATGCTGCGGGCACCTCGAGGGTTGTGGGGGGTGGCCGTAAGACCTCCGGCACCAAAAAGTTCTCCTGAGATGTAGCCAATGTGATTCGGCTTGCCCTGCGCTTTGGGATGTTGGTTGATCCAGTCGAGTTCGAGCATTTGAACTTCCATGCCCTTGGGAAGCCGGTTTGCCGTGTTGGCAGTTCCCTCGCTCCAAACGAACACACCCGAGTTTCCGCCCGGCTTCATGTGTCGCCACTCAATGTGAAGGATGAAGTTTTCATACTGACGGGCTGACCTCATTACACCGATTGGCTGACCGCTGCAGACCAGAATTCCGTCGGCCACGGTCCAGGTGTCGATCGCGGTATTCACGTTGACCCAGCCGGTCAAATCCCGGCCATTGAAGAGATCGACAAAATGCGGTGCGGCTGCGGGCGTCTCGGTCGAGGGAAGATCGGTTGCGGCCACCGGCAATCCTGCAGCGGGCTCGGCCACGGTGTCACGCGGAATGATGAAAGAGCACAGGCAAAGGATCGCGGTCACTGAGGTCGCAGAGTGCTTCTGAACATGTGAAGATGCTCCTCGTCGGCTGCGTCTCGTAGGGATCTGTATGCTGGGAAACGAGATGGCGTTCTCCGAGGCCAAGCTGTGCACTCCAGCGGTGTCAGCAGACGTTCTCATGGTGAGAGTCCCTCCCTTGGTTGTGGCGTCGCAGGATGCCTTGATCGTGAGCGTAGGATGAGTTTGGGGGAATTTTCAGGCACCTTGCAAAGCGTTGTTGCTCCTGCGGAGTGCCGGAATGATTGCGTCGTGAATTGTACGGGACGCACCCCGCTCTCGGTATCGCCGAGGCCAAGAGCAATGGCGACAAAGTCGTGCCTCAGGACTGTGCTCTGCCGCACTAGTGGAGGGTCCCTCGCTGTCGATTCTCCTGTGGTATCGAAGCCGAGAAGTCCCCAAGTCGTCGCTGCTGGTGTCAATGCATTTCGCTGGATGGGGCGAACTGACGGTTGAGTTCGGCTTCACGCTTGCCGCTTGCGGTGTTGGTCGCTGGTATACTTCCGAGAAGGGCTCTGCAGAACGAGAAAGGACAGGCAGGCGATGTTAGTGAGTAAAGTTGCCAGGTCGAATGGTCTTACGGTGATGCTTTGGGCTATCGCTATGTACATCGGTGCGGCCTGTTCGGGTGCAGCATCTGGAGCGGCGATCGAAAAGCCCAACATTTTTTTCATTATGGTGGACGACCTGGGCAAGGAGTGGATCAGTTGTTACGGCGCTGAAGACATCGAAACCCCACACATCGATGCCCTCGCGGCCAGTGGAATGGTGTTTCACAACGCGTATTCGATGCCGCAGTGCACGCCATCACGAGCGACGCTCCTCACTGGGACCTATCCCTGGCGAAATGGGTTTGTAAATCACTGGGACGTTCCCCGCTGGGGCGTTGGCTATTTCGATTGGCGATTCAACACGACCTTTGCCCGGCTGATGAAAGACCTCGGGTATGCGACCTGCGCGGCCGGGAAGTGGCAAATTAACGATTTTCGGATTGAGCCGCAGGCCATGAGCAAGCATGGATTCGATGACTGGGCCATGTGGACGGGCTACGAAACTGGTAATGAACCGAGTTTCGAGCGTTATCAGGACGCCTACGTGAATACACCTGCGGGCAGTAAAGCCTATGTCGGGGAGTTTGGGCCGGACATCTATGCAGAGCATCTGATTCGTTTCGCCACAGCCCACAAAGACGAGCCGATGTGCCTCTATTTCCCAATGGCTCTCACGCATGGGCCGCTTGTCGGTACGCCCGATGAGCCTGACGCAAGGTTCCCGCTGGAAAAGCACAAGGCGATGGTTCGCTACATGGACAAACTCGTAGGGCGACTGGTGGATGCCGTCGATGATCTCGGCATTCGTGACCGCACCATTATTCTCTTTACGACAGACAATGGCTCGACCGGCTCGATTACCGGCACGCGGGCTGGCCAGAAGATCAAGGGGGCCAAGGCGAAGGAGTTGGAGGCGGGGGTCTGCGCGCCATTCCTGGTGAACTGCCCCGGCCTCGTCCCTGCGGGCGTGGAAACAGATGCCCTGACGGACTTCACTGATCTGCTGCCAACATTCGTGGAACTTGGGGGCGGGAGGGTTCCAGTGGATCTCACGGTTGACGGCGTGTCGATTGCGCCGGTGATTCTCGGCAAGGAATCAGATTCACCTCGCGACTGGATCATGGCGATGGGGCACGGTGCCGCCCAACTGGATGCAAAGGGTGTGCGGGGAAGAGACAAGTTTGCAACGCGGGTTGTTCGGGATAAGCGATTCAAGGCCTGGGTTTCCTCGGCAAAAGAAATTGTTCGCCTCCACGACCTCAGGGAAGATCCCTGGGAAACCACGAACCTCCTCACGAGCGATCGCAAGGAGGTCGTGAAGGCCCTGCAGAAGTTTCAGGCAGTGGTTGACAAACTCCCTGACACCGATGGCCGCCCCGCCTACACGCCGAGGGCAGCGAACCCCTGGGATCGGCAGACCAAGCAGCGATCGGCAAAATAGGTCGCCAGGCGTTCGGGCCGTCCGCAAGATGCCGGAAAGAAGCCCACCGTTCTTTCTGGCCATCTTTTTTTCTTGCGAAAGATTGAGCGTGAGTTGTACGGTCAGATGTCCGCGCAGTTTTTTCTGCGATCTCGGCGCTCCGAAAAGTGCCGGTGACCGTGCAGCGCTCTTGGAGGCAATTGATCAAGGCATGACAGACGTCGAAAAACCATCAGGCCGGAGGCACTTCCTCAAAGTGGCATCCGTCGGGAGTGCATCACTTGCCGCGGGAGGTCCTTTCGAATCCGCCAATGCAGGCGAAGGCAAGCCGCAGGAGGAGTCCAAAGCGCCTCGCAGCCGTAGGGAAAAGCAGGTCGACCTCCTCTTTCTTGGCACAGGTGCGGCGAATTGGCCACGCAGGTATCCACCGTTGCAGAAAAAGCTCTCCAGGGGGGAAGTGCGTGGCATGTCGTCGATGCTGGTCAACGAACATCTTCTGGTTGATTGTGGGCCCACCGTGCTCGATGTGATGAAGCGATATGACGTGAATCCCGCAGGCGTCAGCGACATCCTGCTGACTCATACGCACTCAGATCACTTGCATCCAAGCAGCATTGAGGCCATCGCGAATGCAAGGGATGATGGGCTGGGGCCTTTGCGGTTCTGGGGAGACCCGGCAGCACTCACGCAAGTGCCAGACTCGGATCACATTGAGAAGCGCCCTGTCGGGATCGAGCAGCCTTTCACCATTGATGCATTCACGGTCACCGGCCTTGCGTCCAACCATTATGTGGAAGATTCAAAAGAGACCTGCCTGATCTACCTGCTCGAGACAGCTGGAAGGAGCCTTCTTTACGCGACCGATACCGGCTGGTTGCCCACACACACCTCGATCTACCTGAGAAAGAAGCAGCTCGATGCTGTCGTCTGGGATGCCACGATGGGCGAGGGAACGGGAGATCCTCGAATTTTCGGTCACAACGACCTGACCATGATTCGACACATGAACCAGACTCTTGCAAGTCAAAAGGTATTGAAGCCGGATGCAAAAATCATCCTCACGCATCTGGCGAAAAACCTTCATCCAGTCCACGAAATGTTGGAAAAGCGTCTGTTGCCCGAAGGCCTGATCCCCGCCTATGACGGCATGGCTGTTGTGTTTGAGTGAGCTAGGATGTCTGAGTTCAATCAACGGTAAAGGGAGCGGAGGAGAGAAGGCACTGGCAATGAAATTCACGAGTGCATGGTTCATCATCGTTTCTTGTTTTTTGGTTATGAGAACCGGCCAGGCGGCGGCAGATCCTGACGAGGACACGTCAGTCAAGGTGCGCGTCGCAGCGTACAACGTGGAGTTTGGAGCAAACGCCAGTCCGGAAGAGATCGGCAGAATGTTCAAGCCCTACAATCTCGACGTTCTTGGCTTGAACGAAGTTCCGGATGGCGACTGGACGGCACGCGTAGGCGAGGTGCTGGGCTTGCAGCACAGTTACGTTGGCAGGATTTCATCGGCGAATCATAAGGATAAATACAAGTCGATTCTCAGCCGGACGCCATTGAAAGGCACCATCGAACATAAACTGTGGGGTGTACGACGGCGCACGTGGAATCCTGCGTCAGTAGTTCGAGCCGCGACAGAAGTCGACGGTCTTGAAGTTGCGTTTTATTCACTCCATCTCTGTGCGTCAGGGGGAAGTGACGGGCATGCCTTTAGGCTGGCAAGCGAAGTCTTGCCGAAAGAGGCGGTAGGCCGGTTTGTTCTCCTTGGAGATTTCAACAACAGGATCGGTGACGAGGCCATCAACACGATTGAGGCAGCGGGCATGCGGCCGATCTGGGAGGACCTCAGGATCGAGGTTTCTGGGAAGTCCACCTACAACGCCCTGAACCCTCAAAAGAATCTCGGGGTCATTGATCATATATTTTTCAACACCGGCCCTGGTGCAAGGGCGAGTGATGGTGGCATCATCGAATTGAAGAAGCCCTTGTCTGACCACAAGCCGATCTGGGCGGAAATCACGTTCCCTCCGAGCCGGCCATAGAAAGTTTCGGCAAAAAAATGAATCTTCCGGCGGAAATAGTCTCTGACCGCTGCCACGAAAAAGCCCCCGTGGCCCGGGTGGGCCACAGGGGCTGAGTTGGTCAAATTGCCTGCCGACTGAATCAATCAGCGAACGGAGGCGGTGGCGTTGATCAGGCTGGCATCGGCAAGCACGTCGGTCGCCGTGAAGGAGATTTCCACCTCGTCACCGGCAGCCAGGTCGATCGTCTTGGACTCAATCTGGTCGCGTCCGTCGACAGCGGTGACAACCCGGATCTCGTACTGCTGCCAGACGTCACCGGCGGCGAGATCAGTCGTCTCGAATGTCCGGGTCACGCCGCTGGAGCGGGTCGCATTGCCCGCCAGCCAAACCTCGGCATCAGCCGGCACGTGCAAGGTCAGGGTCGTCATTGGGGCCTCCGGCAGGAACGAGACCTGGTGGAGTTCGCCAGCGGAGACGCTGACGGCGCGGGTCTCTTCAACCGACTTGCCGTTCTCGTCACTCACCATGGTGATCGTGTAGTCGTAGACTTCACCTTCAGTGAGCCCCCGGGACACAAAGCGACGCTCTGTGCCTGTGGCCTTGGTGGCGGCGCCATTGACCAGCACCGTGGCATCATTTGGGACGGAGACCAGCAGCAGCACGCCGTCTGCGGGAACGAACAGGGTCGAGGCATCAGCAGCCGGAGTCGGCGTTTCGATTTCCTCGCCAGAGTCGCCTGCCTTGTCGCCCACTGGTTCATCCGAGATCACCCGATAGGAATCGACGGGCATGCTGGAGCTCATCGTCGACATCCTCGAGTAGCCGACGCTAGCGGATGGCACGACGTAGCCATGCGAACCGTAGGAGCCACCTGAACTGCCACAACTCGAGCCATAGAAGGCCGAGTGACTGCCCCCGCTGCTGCCGTGGCTTGATCGGGCAGCCCGCCGGGCAGCCTTTCGCTCCCAGTGGGTCATGCGGTGCCCGCCAGAGCTGCTGCAGCCACCTGAGGACGAGCAGCCACCGGACGATGACGAGCCGCCTGAGGAGGACGAGCCACTGGCGACAACGTAGCCACCGGAAGAACTGCTGCCGCCAGACGAGCTGGAGCCACCGGATGAGCCGTAGGCAGCGGTGTAGCGATGGTGCCAGCCAGCCTGAACGTCAGTGGCGGCAACAGCCAACGCACAAAAAGCGAAGAGTCCGAGCGGCCGGACGAAGCGGTGAACCAACATGGTGGGGCAATCTCCACGAATCGGGTTGAAAAAAACGCCCTGCTTCGCCCCGCGAGGCCACGTCTCGGATCGAGGCGGCTGAGGGGCGAGTAGTGCGTGAACCACCATCATCTTATTTTGACGGCTGCGCAACGCAAGGAGGCTGGGTGGAACGCGCAAAGTTTTCTGCCTGCGGGGGTTATCCCTTGTAAAGACAGCGGTCAGCAGGCCTGCCCCGGCGGAGCCGACTGGTGCCCGAAAAAACGCTTTTAGGCTGTTTTAGGGCGTATTTTGTCGCCGTGCTGACGGTGTGCGAGGCTCCGCAATGAGTTCGATCTGGTCGACTTCCATGCGACCGGTCGCCCCCATCAGGCCGATCTGAATGATGCCTTCCCGGGCCCAGAGGGGAACCGCCAGGCGGCCCGTTACCCGGTTCCAGGTGGCCAGCCCGGTCCAGGGGCCGACGACGCCGCGGACGGAGCGGCTGCGGTGCTGGTCAAAAAACCGCACGGCGACCCCGGGCTGCTCGTTCGGATGCTGCCCGCGGCCGAGGTCACTGCGTTTGAGGTCGAGGCTGACCGTCAGTGCCCCAACCTGCCGGCCGTCGACTGGAAACCCCTGAAAGATGTGCGCCGGCCGGCCCGGCTCACGGTTTTCAAGCAGGAGATGCCGGTTGCCTTCAGGGGAATCCGCTGCTTCCACCAGGCGTTCCTGTCTGCCGTAGTACCAGGCCGTCGGTGTTGTGCCGTCGGGGAGACAGGCTTCGAAGCCGGGGTTGCCAAGGGTGGGCTGGCTGCCGTCGGGCTGGATCTCCCGGGCGGCTTCAGCAACACCAGTCATCGGTACAAACAAACTGGGGACGAGGTCGGTTCGCTCGAGTTTCCCGTTGTGCTTCTGCAGCCGCACCAGGGTCTGTTCGTAGCGTTCGCCAACGGGAATGATCATCACGCCGCCGTCAGCGAGCTGGTCGATCAGCGGCTGAGGGATCGCCTCGGGTGAGCAGGTGACAATCACCTTGTCGAAGGGGGCCTTCTCTGGCCAGCCAGCAAAGCCATCACCAACCTTGTTGACAATGTTCTTGTAGCCCAGGCGGCGCAGCGTGGCGGCAGCCCGGCGGCCGAGCGACTCGTGAATTTCAATGGAGTACACCATGCCGACCAGGGGGCTGAGCACAGCCGCTTGATAGCCACTGCCGGTGCCAATTTCGAGCACCCGATCAGTCGGTCGCGGGTTGAGCTGTTCCGTCATGTAGGCGACCACGAAGGGGCCCGAGATCGTCTGTCGTTCACCGATCGGCAACGACATGTCAAAGTAGGCCAGTGGACGCTGCGCTGCCGCAACAAATTCATGCCGCAGGGTCAGCCGCATGCTCTCGAGCACCCGTGCGTCGGTGACGCCGCTGGCGGCGATATCTTCGCGGACCATCCGCTCGCGGGCTGCCGCATAGCGGTCAGTGGGGGCAGCCGTTGCCGTCTCGCTAGCAAGGACCGTTGTGATGAGGGACCACCCGATCAGGAGGAGCGTGGCGGGCCAGCGCCATCCTGAGGGGGCGTGGCGGGTGCCCGCGTCAGCAGCGTGGTGCCGGTTGTCTCCGTGGGCCCGTTGCATCGCTCAGTCCGCCGGCTGCTCGTCGAGTTTGCCCCAGCCCCGCCGGGCTCCATCAGGCTGCCGGCCGAGGGAGCCCTTGGTCAGTTCGAGGAAGGCCGTTTCGAGATTGATCTCTTCTTCCCGCATGCCCTTCAGCGGCACCCCTCCGGCAACCAGTCGGGCTGGCAGGGCTGAGGTGTCGGTGGTGCGATCGGCGAGTGTGGCTCGGACCACCCCGTCGCGGACGGTTGTTTCCGCGACGCCAGCACAGTCCTCCAAAAGTCGGGCGGCCTTTTCCGGGTCGCCCGCAACCTCCAGCAGAATCACGGGGCGGCCCCGCACCTGGGCCAACAGGTCACCGACCTCGCCAAAAGCGAGCAGCTGCCCGTACTCAATGATGCCGACCCGGTTACAGATGTCGGCCAACTCGGGCAGGATGTGACTGGAGACCAGGATGGTTTTGCCGAGGTCCTGAAGACGCTTCAGCAGGCCCCGCATTTCGATCCGGGCGCGTGGGTCGAGACCACTGGCCGGCTCGTCGAGCAGCAGCACCTGGGGGTCATGCAGCAGCACGCGGGCCAGGCCGAGTCGCTGGGTCATGCCGCGGGAAAGGCTGGTCACCAGTTCGTCCCGCTTGACGCCGAGATCAACCAGATCGAGCGACCGTTCGGCAACCTTGCGGCGGGCTGGGCCATCGATCCGGTAGGCGGCGGCAAAGAACTCAAGGTATTCGATGACCCGCATGTCGTCGTAGACGCCGAAGATGTCTGGCATGTAGCCAATCGCCCGCCGGATTTCACGGGGATGGGTGTAGATCGAGTGCCCGCAGATGTAGGCCTCACCCCACGAGGGAGACAGCAGGGTGGACAGTATCCGAATGGTGGTCGTCTTGCCCGCGCCGTTGGGGCCGATGAAGCCGAACAGATCTCCCTGCTCAAGTTTGAGGGTCAGCGATTCGAGCGCGAAGAAATCGCCATACTTCTTGGTCAGGTCGACGGTCTCAATCATGGCAGCAACTTCAGGGAACGGTGGCAGGGAGGCATCAGTCTCCAACCGGCAGAACGATCCGCCAGAGGGTGGTTGGTGCGGTCTGGTCGATGGACGTGTTGGCAGTCTGCTCGGCCGAGCGGAGATCCCAGTGGGTCGCCGCGGGGCCGCGGCCGATGAGGATTGCGCGGTCGAGTGAGAGCAGTCGGCTGAGGTCAAGGCGGGCAAGGCGCCCTGGTTTCAGGCCGGTGTATCCCGAGCCGCCGGCTGCGGCGTAGAGGCCAGCCACTTCAAGGATGCGGGCGACGTCTCGCGTGTCGGCATCCCAGCGGGCGGCGACGCTGCGGTCTTTGACAATCTGCCGGCGTGTCAGCGTTGCACTGAGCGAACGGGGGCCCCGGCCGGAGGAAACGTCGAACGATGCCTCTGGGGCGAGGCTGCCAACGTCATAGAGCCAGCCGCCATGCACCAGGACGCACTCTTCCAGAGACACCGACAGCCGGTTGGTGACGCCACCCCGCAGGGTGCCCTGCCCCGTGCGCTCGAGTGTGGAGTCGAGTGGGTCTGCCGCAAGGCTGCCGGTCCAGGTCGCCTCAAACAGCCGGCTCGAGGCTGCTGCCATCGGCATACCCGCAAGGCTCGCTGCCGTCCGGTCGTAGTGATACGGGCCGACGGCGAGCGATGGGTGTGGCGTGAGGGCGTCGGGGCCACCCAGGCTGCGGCCAGAGGCGGCAAGCCAGCTGACCGCCGAACGGACGCCAGTGGGTTCAGCTGGTGAAACCGGGCTGACGCCCAGGGAGACCTGGCCGTTGGTGGCCGCCCAGATGCCGGCAAAACCGGCAGCCCGGCTGGAGCGGGTCGCCTGATCAAGGTCGATGACGCCAGCCGTGTGAGCCTGCCAGCCTCCTTGCTTGTACCGCTGGCCCGTCTGCCAGGCGATGCTGGTAAAGGCAAAGACGATCAGTGGCAGGGGCAGCCAGACCAGCCAACGCTGCCGGTGCAACCGTGTGGTCAGCCACCAGTCCAGTGGATAGAGGGCGGCAACGTAGAGCAGGCCCAGCAGGGCAATCAGTTCAAACGGGACCGCCGTGACCCCGGGGTACTGGTCGATGGCCAGCCGCAGTTGGCCGGCAAGATCGAATCCGCTCCGGCGAATTTCGGTGGCCCGTCCCCCTGCTAGATCGAGCCGGCTGGTGTCGAGCAGTTGCAGCAGGAGCGAGTCAGTGCCGGGCCATGATTGAAATGTTCGGGTGTCGAGGTCGAGGCCAATCCAGGTGATGCGACCGAAGCCATGGCTGCGGCGGACAACCAAGGGTGGGTCGTTGGCGGCCCCGCCCACGGCTGCCTCAACCACACCGCTGAGCCGGGGCTCTTCTGCCCAAACGGGGATGGTCAGCCCGTCAATCGCACCACGATCGAGGGGGCGGTTGGCTTTGGCATAGCTCTCGAGGGCAGCCGCCTGTCGCAGCGGTACGAGGCGACTGAACTGACCGGGAAGCCAGGTGGTCGCAACGGGGGAAGCCGCGAGGATTTCCGGCACGGACATGCCAGCGAGGAGCACCAGATCGCCACCATCACGAACCCACTGGTCGAGATCGGCGAGCTGTTGCTCACGTCCTCCAGCGGCAATCGCCCGTCCACAGACGATCGCTCGGTCAATGCAATCAAAGGTGAGGCCAGCTGGGCCTGCGGCGGCGGGCAGGGCGATCGCGGCGTCTGCGGACGGAAGCACGACCACCTGAGCGCGAGTGCCGTCCTCCTCAGCCGCCAGGCGGACGGCCCGTTCGGCGTTTTCGAGCGTGCCAATGACAAGCAGCAACTCTTGAGTCGATTCAACGGCATCCGGCAATGCAATCGTTTCGCGAAGCACGGCTGGCATCACTTCGGGTGGCAGGTCCTCCCCTGCCCCGGTGGCGTCACCGGTAAGCACAACAACCCGCAGGTCACCTCCGCGGCGGCCCAGTTTCACCAGCAAGCGGGCTGTCCAAGTCTCATCGGTGCCCGGCTGCGGACGCACCGCCGGTGACTGCAGCCATTCGCCGTCAGGGTCTTCCGCCTCGACCGCCACCAGCCGCGTTGGGGGCGCGGCGAGACTGGCCGGAAGCCGGATGGTCACCGGTGTCCAGAAGCCGGTTCGGGCCACCCCACCGACACCAACCTCGACGGCGAGGTCAGCCGGAGGAGTCCCTGTCGCAGCGGCCGGCAGGCAGCCGAGCAGGACGACAGCGAGAGTGAGCATGACGAGCCCGCGACTGCTCATGGTTTCTCCGCATCGGGGCAGATGCAGGCAACCTGCCCGCAGCCGGGGCAGCCGCCGCCATACTTGGTGGCGATTGCCGCATCGAGGTCGATGCCGGCGACGTTGGCGATGGTTGCCAACCAAGCCAGCACATCGGCGAATTCGAGGGCCTGTTCTTCGGGCGTGCCGCTGCGGAGGGCGGTGGCCAGTTCCCCGATCTCCTCCGTCAGCCACATGAAGGTGCCCTCGACACCACGAGCGGCATCCTTGTCGTGGTACATGGTGCGAATGAGTTGCTGGAATTCGCTGAGCGTCATCGGCGTCGTGCCTGCGGGCCCGGAGGAGTCACGCAAAGTCCGAATCATACCAAAGCTGTCGGTCTCTGCTCTCTGCTGGCAGCCACTCCGTCAGTTGTGGGGAGGCCTTTCGCCGGCCGTGACAAGGACTCTGGACGAGCGGCCGCCTGCCCGGCGGCGGAATGTTCTGGAGGCTGGAATTTGCCGAATCTCTGCTAGATTGGTCGATTCGGCCGTGTGGCGGCGGTTTCTGCCACAGGCGCGAGGCTTTGTTCGCTGCGGGACCGCGAGAGCGGATCGGTCATGTCTGCCACCCAACCAGTTCGGATTTTTGACACCACGCTTCGTGACGGGGAGCAGTCTCCAGGCGCGAGCATGAACCTGACTGAGAAGATTGAGGTAGCTCACGCGCTGGCTCAACTGGGCGTCGACATCATTGAAGCGGGGTTCCCTATCGCCTCGCCGGGAGACTTTGAGTCGGTTCGTGAGATCGCCCAGGCTGTTCGTGAACCGATCATTTGCGGCCTGGCCCGCTGCAACGACCGTGACATCGACCGCGCCTGGGAGGCGTTGGCCGAGGCGGCCCGACCGCGGATTCATGTGTTCCTGGCGACCAGTGCCATCCACCGTGAGTTCAAACTGCGGATGGATGAGGATGAGGTGGTGCGGCGGGCTATCGCAGGCGTCGAGCGGGCCCGTGGTGCCTGCGAGGACATCGAGTTTTCTCCGGAAGATGCCGCCCGCACCGAAATCGATTTCCTGTGTCGCGTGGTTGAAGCGGTGATCAAGGCTGGCGCGACCACGGTGAACATCCCTGACACCGTTGGTTATGCGACTCCACGCCAGATGTTTGACTGTATTTCCGCCCTGCGGAATCGGGTGCCCAACATCGACAAGGCGGTGCTCAGCGTGCACTGTCACGACGACCTCGGCCTGGCGGTGGCCAACAGCCTGGCGGCGGTTGAGGCAGGTGCCGGGCAGGTGGAGTGCACGATCAACGGCATTGGCGAGCGGGCCGGCAACTGTTCGCTCGAAGAAGTGGTGATGGCGTTGCGAACTCGGGGCGATGCCTACGGCCGGCAGACCGGCATCGTGACTCAGCGGCTGGTGCCGACCAGCCGACTGGTCGCCAACATCACGGGCATCCAGGTGCCTCGCAACAAGGCGATTGTCGGCCGGAATGCCTTTGCCCATGAGGCGGGGATCCATCAGGACGGCATGCTGAAAGACCGCAGCACCTATGAGATCATGCGGCCAGAGGACGTCGGTCTGGAACGGACCGATCTGGTGCTCGGCAAGCACAGCGGTCGCGCCGCCTTGGCCGATCGGGCGGCAGCCTTGGGCTATCAGTTGTCGGGAGAGCAACTGCAGACGGTCTTCGAGCAGTTCAAACTGCTGGCGGACCGGAAGAAAGAGATTTACGACGGTGACATCGCCGCGCTCTGCGAACAGCAGTTCTCCGTGCTGCCGGAACTGTTTGTGTTTGAGGGCTATTCGGTGACCTGCGAAAGCGGGACAGCCCCGACGGTGACCCTCCGAGTGCAGCAGGAGGGCACGAGTCAGTCGGTGACGATCACCGCCGGCGACGGTCCGATTGACGGGATCTTTCTGGCGATTGAAAAGCTGACAGGGATCACTACCGTCTGCCGCGACTTTCGTGTGCAGGCGGTCACGGTTGGCAAGGACGCCCAGGCAGAGGTGACGGTTGAACTCGAGGCGACAGCCGAGCGGTACCGGGGACAGTTGCACCGGGGCCGTGGTGTTTCGACCGATTCCCTCGAGGCGGCCGCCCGGGCCTTCCTGGCTGCGGTCAACCGCGTCGCCATGGGCAGTCAGCCGCGGCTGCATCCCCAGCGGCCCTGAGCACGCGTGAAGCTGGCAAGTGAGTCTGAAGCATTGTGCTTCGCACCCAGAACATTGTTCGTCCACTGCACGCCAGCGGCGTGGAGTGGACCAAGCGTTCTCTGGCCATGGAGGGCAGAGAACGCGTAAAGCTAGATCGCTGCCGCCCCACGCTCACCAGTGCGGATGCGGACGCACTCATCCATAGGGAGGATAAAGACCTTCCCGTCTCCGATTTCTCCCTCGGGGCCCGAACGGCCAGCCTTGAGAATGGCGTCGATCGTCGGCTCGACGAATTCGTCATTCACGGCAATCTGCAGTTGCACCTTTCGCAGGAGGTTGACTGAAATCTCATGACCCCGAAAGGTTTCGGCGTGCCCGAGTTGGCGACCGAATCCTTGCACGTCAAGGATGGTGAGCCGAAAGACCTCAACCTCCGAAAGTGCCTGTTTGACCCGCTCAAGTTTGTCGGGCTGGATAATAGCAATGATCAGTTTCACTGGTTCCGCCTTTCCGCCTCTTCCGGATATGCGTGCTCCGGTCAGTTCTATTGATGATAGCTGAGTTGCATCACGGATGCCCCGACCTGGGCGGGCTAGGCGGATTGCCTACCCAGGTCATGTGGGGCATCCGTAAAGGACGATCTGCCGAAGGTTTCCTCCGGCGTGTGCAGAGGTGCAGCCTCAGGGCAATGCCCGCGGCTGTTGCAGCGGCGCATACGCTCTCCAATGGGAACCCTTAGAGAGCAAGTTGCGTGCCAGCCGGGCGGCGATTATCCAGGCTTGGCTTTCTGGACACGAACAAGTGCAGGGTTGAAGCGAAATGTCGCAGCAAGCGGTTTGCAAAAAAACAGCAGGACACCGGCAGCGCATATCCTTTGGGCAGCCCGTGCCTGTCTTCGCGGCAGCGGGAGGAGTGGGAGTTATCAATCGTGAATGACCTGACAGCCTGCCTGGCGGGCGATCGAGCGGAGCGTTGTCAGCGGTTTGTCGATCGTGTCGCCGAGGCTGCTTCGCGGCCGGCAGCAGCGGTCACCGCAGAAGTGGCGACGTTTCTTGCGGGTGACTTTGTCGGTGGGCGGCAGCCGGCGGTCGAGCGACTGGCAGCCATCGACCCCGAGGCGTACGGCCGGACGCGGAATGATCTGGCCGGAGCGGTGACGCGGTTGTCACCCTGGCTGCGGCATGGCGTGCTGTCGCTGGCAGAGGTGCGGGACGCCGCCCTGGCTCGGGTGCGAGAACCGGCCCACGCTGGCAAACTGATCAGTGAACTTGGTTGGCGGGACTACTGGCAGCGGGTTGGTGCGGCCCGTCCGGAGGCCATCTGGCATGAGTTGGAAGAGCCGGCGGCACAGGCACGCGGTGGCTCGGCGTTGCGGTCGGTCGGTGCTGGGCTGCCCGCTGACATCGCCTCAGCCCAGACGGGTATGGCCTGTATTGATGCCTTCAGCCGCCAGTTGACCGAGACGGGCTGGCTGCACAACCATGCCCGCATGTGGCTTGCCTCGTGGCTGGTGCATGTTCGCCACGTCCCTTGGCAGGTTGGTGCTGCCTGGTTTCTTGAGCATCTGCTCGATGCCGATCCTGCCAGCAACAACTTTTCCTGGCAGTGGGTCGCCGGCACCTTCTCGAGCAAGCCCTACATCTTCAATCGAGACAATCTGGAACGCTTCACTGGCGGGACGTTTTGTTCGACCTGTCCGGAACTGGGGCACTGTGACGTTGAGGGTGGCTACGAGGAACTCAGTGCCCGGTTGTTCGCCAGCGTGGGTGAACGTACCGAGCGGCTGGTCATTCCACCTTCGCTCCCATGGCATGCCGACCCGCCCTCAGGGAAGCCCTTGGTGTGGCTGTCACTCGATGCACTGGCGGCAACAGCTCCGGCTCGCCAGCGGCATCCCGATGCCCTGGCTGTCTGCGTGCTCGACGCTGACTGGCTTCGGGAGGAACGGCCGGCACCGAAGCGGCTGGCCTTCATTGCTGACTGCCTCGCCGACATTCCCGGCGTCGAGGTCTGGCTGGGGGATGCTGCTGCAGTGCTGGCCAAGCGGGCAGCGGCGGTCGGGGCCAGCCACATCTGCGTGACTGCCACCGCCTGTCCACGGGTGCGAAAGACGGCGGCCGCGCTGGCCGAGACCCTGCCGGTGGTGCCTATCGACTGGCCACCGTTTTGCGATGCATCGCGAGTGAAGGACCTCGGCCGCTTTTCCCGGTACTGGAACAAGGTTTCCAAGTCAGCCCTGCAGCCGACGGCTTGCTAGAGCACGCCCAGGCACTCGACCCAGCGGCAAAGATCAGTGGCGGCGGTGCCGCCCGGTGTCAGGCTGCCGACGGTGAGGCCTGCCTTGCGGAGCCGCTCGCGATCGGCTGCCTGACGACGGCTCGTGGCAGTTTCAGTTTCGCTCGCACCTGAGCCTGTATCGCCAAAGAGAACCCAGCGAAACTGGTCGGGGGCTGCCGGGGTGATCGCCACTCGGCTGGGCAGCATGGCGTCGAGCAAGCCGACGCCGCTCACAAAGCGGGCAAACCGGTCAGCGGCCAGCCAGGCGAAGGTCCCCCCTGCTCCGCGGCCGGCGAAGGCTATGCGGGTCGGGTCGAGGGGCCGACGACTCGCCAACGCGTCGAGGCTGCGACCGACCCGTTCCAGATCGTCGCGGCCCCAGCGGGTCGTGTCGGTGGAGCCGAGCAGGACGACGGCAACCTGGTGCCCGCCAGCGGCCTCTCGCCAGCGGGCTAGTTCGCGGGTCGCGGCAGCTTTCGGCAGCGGGCCGGTGGGTTCTCCAAAGAAGAACAAGACGCCCAGTGGCTGGTCTGCGGCCGAGTCGGGAAGGATTGCCCAGCCCGGCTCTGCCAGTTCTGGGGCCTCAAGGCGAACCAGGACTGGTGGCGTGAAATCTGTTTGTGCGGGCACCGCTGTCGGTGGCAGAGACGGCAGCAGCACGGTCTGCAGCCTGACCTGCCGACGATCCTCGCCCCGCTGTCGCTCCAGCATCACGGTGGTCTCGGCTGCCAGGCCACCGAGCAGGCCGGCAAGTTCAGCGGCGGTGCCGACCGGCTGGAGCGCGGGTTCGTCCTCGGTGCCGGAACTGATCGCGGCGGCGATGATGCGGTCACCCGATTGCAGGCCGGCTTTCGCAGCTGGGCTCTCAGGCCAGACCCAGCCAATTTCAACCGCAGTCGGAACGGTCTGCTGGTCCCGTGTCGGTGCCCGTCGGGTGGGCACGATGCCCAGCATTGTCCGCCGCCACGGCGGCAGCTCGGCGACGAGTGTTGCCTGGGTGGTGATTGTTTCAGGTGTGGTCTCCGGGCCGCGGCTGACAACCAGCGTGATAGCGTCACCCGCCAGCCGTGGCGACAGCGCATGCCGGGCATCGGCGATGCGGCGAACAGGCTGACCATTGACGGTCTCAATGCGGTCCCCGCTGCGGAGCCCGGCCTGAGCTGCCGGCGAGTTCGCCCTGACCGTCGTAATGACCGCCGGACCGTTGACTGGATCCGCAGCCGCGTAGCCGATGCCGAGCAGGCCTGGTTGCAGTTCTTCTCCCTGCTTCAGTCGCGGCAGCAGGGGCAGCAGGTCAGCCATCGGCACGGCAAAGCCGATCCCGGAGTCGTACAGTTCGGTGCCCAGTTGCATACCAGCCGTGTCGGCTGGCAATGGAGCCAGAATGCCGATCACTTGCCCGCGGATGTCGATGAGTGGCCCGCCATAGTTGACCGGGGAAACGGCGGCATCAGTCTGCACTGCCCTGCCCCAGGCGCGATCGACCGCAGAAAGAACGCCGACCGCCACACTCGGGCGGGTGCTGTCCCAGACGCGGCCAGCCGCAATTGCCCACTGTCCCGGTCGCAGGGTCGCTGCATCGGCCCAGCGCGGAACCGGCAGTGGAGCCGGTGGCGTGCACTTCAGCAAAACCAGTCCACGGTTCGTGTCGCGGCCGGTCACCTGGCCGACCAGGCGAACCGGTGCTGGGGGGGCGTCTCCTGCCGCTGTCGTCGGCGGGAGCAGAATGACCGCTTCCGAGGCATCGTCGGGGACGGCAAACGCTGTGGTCAGCACCCAGCCATCGCTGTCGACCACCAGGCCACTCGACGGCCCTGTCGCGGGTGCAGCTTCGGCAGCCGTCTGGAGCCGCGCTGTTGAGAGGCCGACCGGTTCGATCCGCACGATCGAGGCAGCCACCCGGTCGACGGCACGCTGAAAGGCAGCCTGCTCGGCAGCAGCCAGAGGAGGTGCGGTGGGGGTGGTCTCTGGCCGGGCAATACCACAGCAACACGGCAGCAGCCAGGCTGCGGCAAGCCAGCGCAGGGAAAAGCGGGGAACCATCAAGGAGCCTCCTCGCGGGTGGCAGCAGGTGGTGGTGCCTGCGGAAGCGGGCCCAGGTCACAGGCGACAATCTCTCCGCGCCGAATCAGGCTCAAACGAACAGGGTCGCCTGGAATCAGGCGGGCCAGTTCCCGGCGGAGCGCCCGCTGCGAGGTGACTGTCCGCTCGCCGAGGGCCACAACAAGATCATCGGGTTGAAGCCCTGCCGTCGCCGCCGGAGTGCCTGCCTGCACGGCCTCAACAAAGGGCGGCGTCTGGTCGAGCAGATCGGGGACGAGTGCTAGGCCGAGCAGTCGCAGGTCAAAGCCCCGGCCCTCCTCTGTTTCGGCGGCGACTGCCGGTGGTTCCCCCGAGAGGACGGCCGCATAACCCTTGGCAACCTCGTCAGCCGGCAGGGCATAACTCAGCCAGATGCCACTCGGCTCAGCCCGCAATTCCTTCCCCAGGATGCCGAGAAAGGTTCCTTGCCAATCGATCAGGCAGCCCCCCGGTGAACCGGGATTGTTGGTGGTGCAGTCAAGAATGTAGGCGTCGCCGCGGTAGGCCGCTTCATGGGGGCCTCGCCGTGCTCGCAGCGGCACGCAAGCGGCGATGACGCCGTGTTGCAGGCTCACCCGCTCGTCGCCGACGGCAACGCCAAAGAGGTTCGACAACGCCAGGATGCGGGTGCCGGGAGCAGCCCGTGGGGCAGTGGGCGAGAGCGGGAAGTGGGGAAGATCCTCCCCGTCGATTGCGAGGACGGCGAGTTCCCGGCGGAGGTCGGCGCCGAGCAGCCGCGCAGCATAGCGTCGGCCGTCATCCAGTACGCAGTCGATCGCCTCCGAGTCGAGCACCGTGCTCAGGGCGGTGACAACGTGGCCGGTGGGCGAAACGAGCACGCCGGTCTGATAGGCCTCCAGCCCGCGGACCCCGCCAGCTCCGTAGAGTTTCACAACGCGGCTCGCCGCAGCGACTCCCGGGGCGGTCGACGGCCCCGCCCAGGTGGCTGCAGTGCAGATGAGGCTGCTCACCAGCGACAGCAGGATCCGCTGCCGCAGGCAGGTCGATGAACGCAGCCCAGTCAGGAATGGCGTGGTCACTCTGCGGGTTCCTCAACGGCCAAAGTGGCAAACCGACGACCATCTGAATCAACGATGATGCGGTCTGGTCGCCAGCAGGGATGCCTCTCGCTCGGCAGTGAGAATCGAACCTGACAGGGGTCGGCAGTCGGTGAGAGCGAGAAAATGATTTCGACAATCGCTCCGGTTTCATCAACGAGGAAGCGGGCCTGGCTGCCGGCGGTGGTCCAGGTGAGCACGTCAGCAAGCTGGCCAGCCGCGGCACTGCCTGATGCCTGTGGCTGCTGGCCCCAGTAGCTGGTGCGGCCCGTTTCGAGGGCACCATTGAGCAGCAGTTGCCGCCAGATCGTGAGTGCTGCCAGCATGCCCCCTGATCCGGGCGGACTGGCGTCAAAGCCGGCTTCGGCTGCCAGTCCTGCCGCTGCCGCCGCCGGCTCCCAGCGAGAGACCCCAGTGGGCAGGCTGATCTGGGCAGACTGGTCGGCGAGTTCAATTTCAAACGGCCCGCCACCGGCCAGGCTGCCGCGGTATCTCCAGGGCTCGCGGCTCACGCCGGCCGCGCGATCTGCCAGCCGGGCGAGCACATGCTCCAGCTCAATCCGATTGAAGTGAAAGTTGGTGTAGCCAACCCGGGGCTCGTAGAGAGGGCGGATCGCTTCCGGAAGATCGGCCGGGTCGGGAGCCAGTGGGTTGGGGGGAGGTGCGGGCTTTCCGTCGGGAAGTTCCGGTTGGGTACCACGCCCTCCTGCCACCAGGTCATTGAGCATGGCCGTGGTGTGGACTCCGGCGAGTTCGACAATGATCTCGGTGGGACGGCCGCCGCGGCGGAAGGTGAGGGGCACCCGCCAGCCGGCTGGCAGCGTGCCGAGCATGTTCTTGAAGGCGTTGACACTCCGGACGGGGCGTCCTGCCAGGGCCACCACTTCATCGTCGATCCGCAGCCCGCGCCGCCAGGCGTCTGACGATTCGAGGATGTCAGCGACCACCACCCGGCCATCGGCGCTGGTGGCCACGGTGGCGCCGAGGGTGGCATGATCGGCCAGCCGGCCGCCCTTGAGCACACCGAGAAAGTTGCGGACCTGGTTGGCTGAAATGGCGTAGCCAACGCCAACATTGATCCGGCCGCGTTTTTCGAATGAGGCCCGGCCGTTGATACCAATCAGTTCGCCTGCCGCATTGAACAGTCCACCGCCGGAGTTTCCGGGGTTGATTGCGGCATCGACCTGCAGGCAGTCGGCATATTCGAGGATCGTGCCCGCTGGAAACTGATAGCGGTGAACTCCCGAGACGATGCCGCTGCTGACTGATGGCTGGAGATTGGTTGCCAGCAGGAAAGGGTTGCCGATGACGAAGCACGGGTCGCCAACCAGAACCGCATCACTGTCGGCGAGCCTGGCGGCCGGAAAGTCGTCGCGGCCGAGCAGTTTGATCAGGGCCAGATCGCCGGTCGGATCGAGCCCAACGAGGACGGCATCGTAGAGCCGGCCATCGTTGAGGCCACACTGCATGGCAACGCCAGCCGGCTGCACCACATGGAAGTTGGTCAGGGCGTAGCCGGTTGGACTGATCAACACCCCAGAGCCACCGCCGGCAGCTCCGGCAAAGATCGCCACGGCAGTCTCGGATGCCGTCGCAATGGTGTTCACCCGCGCCTGCTCGGCGGCCAGGACGGCCTCCAGCCCCGTGTCAGCCAGCACTGGCGAGAGTGAACCGACCAGCAGCAGGCCAGCCTGCAGGAGGCTGACGACTCGAAGCCGATGTCGGACCGCAGCCACGACATGGGGGATGGACCGCATGGGCTACCTCTCGATCGTCGGGGCCTGGAGGAGAATCGGACCACCAAGCAGTGCCGTGGGCGTTGCCGTTGCTGAGTCACCAGCAGGCCGCGTGGCGAAGTCGACGACAAGCCGCAATTGTCGCCCTCCACGAACGTCGATCATGACCTGTTCAGTGGTGGGCGTATCGACACTCAGCCCGGCTCCGCCGATCTCCCTGCGAACCTGCTCCACGCCGTCGACTTCAATCAGCACCGAGGTTGGGGTGCTGGCGGCAGGCGTGGCCGGCAGCAGCTGGGCCCTGAAGACGCGGCTGCCGGGGGGAAGCGTCCACACCAAGTCTGTTCGTGGCCGCAGCAGCAGGGCGGGGAGTTCTACGGCCTGGTCGTCTGTCTGCCTGGTGGAGGTGACGGTCCGGGGAGCAAAGTACTTTCGCAGGACGGCATCGTCGGCAAGGCTACCGAAGTATGGCTCGACGGATGTGCTGGCTGGCGACCGCCGGGTCAGGTCGATCTGGCGGCCGAAGGCGTAGTCGATGCTGAGCACCTCGGCAGCCGGCAGTGTCGCCTTGACCGGCGCGGTGGTGGTGGCTGCCAGAGTGAGGGTCCAGTCAGCCTCTGGGCTGCTGCGAGCAATGCCCCGGCAGCGGAGCCGGCCTCCGGGGAGTCCCAGCAGAATGTCCTGCGGCGCCGGTTCCGGTTCCACGCCCGGACGAGTGCCTGCCCGCAGCCAGCAGAGGCCGGCAAGTTTCGTGCGGGAAACCGGAATCGACTCTCCTTCAAGCAGCACAACAACCTCGGTTGCCGTGATGGCCGTGATGGCACATTCGATGAACTGCCAGCCCTCGTCTCGCCGGATGACGACGATGTCTCCGGCAGCCGGGGTGGGCAGCTCGGCCAGCCAGTCGGTGGTTGGCGGCGTTTCGTCTTCAGCCGGCCAGGCAATCCAGTGCAGGCCGTCAGCTGGCAGGGCCAGGCTGCCGGTCGCCAGTGACACCGTCGCTTCTGCCGCAGCCACCTCAATGCTGGTCGCGGTGAGCTGGGAGCCATCGGTGAGGCCGATCAGCGAGCCGCCCGCAGCCGGAGCGGCCTCCTGCAGCGTGATCCGCCGAACGGTGGCCAGGTCGATCGCCATCTCAGTGGCCGCGGTGTCTGGGGATGCGGCAAGCACGAGGCGTTCAGCATCGAGGCTGGCAAACTGCCCGGTGCGGGTGTTGCCGGATGTGAGGGCAACGGAGAGCGCGTCGGCGGCACGGCCCACTCCGGAAATACCGGCCACCACGAAGAGTGGTGTCAGGCACCACACGACCCAGCCATGTCCTGTTCTGCGCGGAATGCGGTAGCCCCCGTTCACGTGATGGGCGGCCAATCCCCTGCCCCTGGCGTCCTCTTTCATCGGTCCCCATCACCGGCTGCCAGCCGCTTGAAGTACTGTTCAATCGCCTCGCGATAGTGGGCCGGGTAGTCCCGCCCGATCTGCTGCAAGGCTTCTTCGCGTTCGCGGGGTGGCAGGGTGCCCCAGTCGTCGCCGTCGCCGAGGTCCCGGCTGGTTACCTCGCCGCGGCCTTTTCCACCAGCCAGTTGGCTATCTTCCATGGGCCGGCCGTCGCCGCCCGTGCCTCCTCCTCCGGCACCGCTGGCAGCCTGTTGCTGTTGCTGCTTGTCTTCCAGTTTTTTGATCAGCTTGTCGAGGGAATCGATCACGCCATCCTGCACCGCCCGGAGCCGGGGGCCTGCATGGCCGAGATCAAGCCGGCGGGTGATGTCCCGCATCCGTCGCGAGATGTGATCGAGAGAATCCTGTTCGAGGCTGGCGAGATCGGCCTCCAGCAGGAGCGCGAGTTGGCGGTACCGAACGGGAATGATCTCTTCCCGTTCCAACAGCCGGGCGAGCGATTCTTCAGCGGCCTCCGTTTGCAGCAGCCAATACTGACAAGCGGCGCGGCAAAACAGCAGCGTGGCCGGGTCAGGGCTTGTGGAGACAGAGAGCTTTACCAAGAGTGGCGTCGCTTCGTCGTAGCGGCCGTGCCGTACCAGTTGCCGGGCCGTCCAGAGGGCCGCGACCTGCCGGCCGAAGTCGGTGCCTGCGGATGGGTCGAACCGCTCGGTGAACGCGGCGACCGTGGCGGGTGACAGGTGGTCACCCTCTTGTTGCAGCGGTCGATACTCGGCCGCACTCTCGGCGACCGCCTGGAGGAGTCTGTCGAGTCGATCAGGCGGCGTGCCACTGGCCCACTTGGTTTCGGCAGCGGCCTGCCGCGCGGGCGTGATGCCCGGGAGCGTGGCCAGCCAGCCCGCGAGCTGGTCTGCCAGCACGGGGTCGGACGGCTGTGTCCAGCTGGCGGGACGGGCGAGTTCGGCAGCCTCCGCCACGTCGGTCACCGGAGCCGGGGCCGCCTGAGCAAGCGACGCCAGCACCAGCCAGGCTGTCGGCAGGCACCAGCCAACCGGTACCAGCCCGGTGCGGCGTCGGGGCGATGGCAGCGGACGCATTTCCGGACTCCTCTGGCGTAGGCGAGACGATGCCTGCGGTGTGATCGCATTCATTCGGATTATACCCGGCGGGCCCCAGGGTTACTCGGTCCGGCCGGAGGCGATGTCGTGGGCGGCCCGCTCGATGCGTTCCTGCCGCGAAGCGAGCCGGCCCAAGGCCTCAACCAGCTCGGACTCGGCCGCATATTCGTCGCCTTCGTCGAGCAGTTGCGAAAACCGCGCGGTTCGCCGATTGACCCGTGTCTGCAGCGTTCGCAGCATCTTCAGTTCGGCGATGGTATCGACCAATGGCTGCTCGCCCGGTTCAGCGGGCCGGCCACCGGCCGGGTTTCCCTGTTGCCGTTCCTGCTGCTTCCGCTCAGCCTGCTCCAACGCTGCCAGTAGTTCTT
The DNA here is from genome assembly GCA_011523305.1 of Planctomycetaceae bacterium. GTDB lineage: Bacteria > Planctomycetota > Planctomycetia > Pirellulales > UBA1268 > UBA1268. The sequence continues at coordinate 51,536 of WTHB01000164.1, forward strand.
CGAGGCCCAGCACAAGATCTTCGACTGTCGCCCGCGTCAGGCCACTAAGATCGGCCTGCTTGAGCCGCCCGGCTGCCGTGAGGGAGTCGCCACGGATCTGTTCCAACGCTTCAGGAATGGCCACCGCTGACCCATCGTCGCGAACGAGGGTCAACGCCCGGGTGGCAGCTGCGGTGATGGCGTCCTGCTCGCGGCCGAGTCGGGCCGATTCAAGGTCGCGCTCCCGCTTGCTCGCTCCGGCTTCATTTGCTGTCAACTGGTCGATGCCGCGGAGGACAGCCCGCTCGGCCCGCAGCATCTCACGGACCCGAGTTTCGAGTTTGACGAGTAGCCGTTCGATCTCTTCTTCCCGCAGTTGCCGGAGGATCTCCTCAAGTTCGGCACGGGCCGCCTCGAGTTCGGCCAACGCCTGATCCTGTTCTTCCCTCGCCTCAGCTCGTTGGGCTTGCTCGAGCCGGTCACGGGCCTGCTGCATGCGTGACTCGGCAGCAGCGAGGCGGCGGCTGGTCCGGTCAGCCCGCGCGGCCTCATCATCGCCCTCTGGTTCAGCGGTGGCTTCGGACGCAGGCTCATCCTGTTCGGTGCCCTCGGGAGAGCCCGACGGCGGTTGCCCGTCACGGCTGCTCGGCGCGCCGGAAGGAGTGCCCTCGGTCGGCGGCTGGTCGTCGCGACCCTCCCCATCCGGCTGCGGAGGCTGAGGCTGTCCCGGCTGCGGCAGGCCCAAGGCCGCCTTGGTCTCATCCCGGAATCGTTCGACATCGGTGGCCAGCGTGTCAGTCTCGGCGGCGAGTTCGGCCTGCTCGGTGGCGATGGCGTCGGGGTCACCGCCTGACTCCGTGGTTCCTTCCAGCCCCCGCTGGCGGGCGATCAACGCATTGATGCGGCTGAGGAACTGCTTGACCTCTTCTTTTGAGTCGGTCACCGTGCGCCGGCTTTCGCCCGCCTCCAGCATTGCCAATAACTGACGCAGCCGTTCCAGGGCGGTCTCCTGTCCCGTGCCGGCCTTGAGGAGTTGGCCGGCTTCCAGCAGGTCGACAATGGCGTCGAGTCGGTTGGTGACGTCGCTCTCGCGGGCCTGCTCAAAGGCGGCCCGCAGGGTGGCGGCCCGGCGCGGGTCCGTTGTGGCCAGCAGGTCGGCCAGCCGCAGAAAGGTGGCTTCGAGTTCCCGCATCTGGCGGCTGACGGCCCGCTCGCGTTCCGCCAGTTGTTCCAGTGGCTCAGTGGCCCCAAGAATCGTGCCGGCCATGGCGAGGCAAACTCCGGTCAGAAGCCACCCTGCCCTGTTGTGTTTCATGTCCAGATCTCCCCCGCCAAGGCTTCGCGCTCGTCCCGACTGGTTGGTCACGTCTGTCGGCACCTCGTTACAGCCCCCGCAAGGCTTCGCGGGCCCGTTGCTTGCGTTGCTGCTCGGTTTCCCCCCGGATCGCCTCCTGCTGATCGATCAATGTTCGCAACGAGTCGACCACTTCGTTGAAGGTTTCCAACTCAATCATCTTATCGAGAACACTGCGGAGGCGACGAAGACATTCATCGGTCAGCGGAAGCAGGCGGGCCAGTGACGGTTGCTCGGGTTGGTCAGGAGGAGCAGGCCGACAGGCGTCTGCCAGCTGGGTCAGCGGGCCGGCGACGATTTCCTCCAGCGGATTGGCAATCTGGGCGACGAGCCGGCCTTCGAGTTCAGCGGTCAGTAGGGCATTGTTGGCCAGTTCCTGGGCAATGCCCCGAAAGCTGGTGGCAATGTCACTGGTCTCACCGGCAGCTCGGGCAACCGCATCTGCCAGTCGGGCCCGCGTCTGTTCCGCCTCAGGCGGTTGAGCAGACTGGCCGTCTGGAGAAGCGAGGCGGTCGCGGCTCTGTTGGAAGTCGGCCAGTAGACTTTCAAACCGACGGCGGAGGATGATCTCTCGGGCTTCAAGCATTGCCTGTAGTTTTTCTGGAGGGACCACCTCAAGCGTCCACGGATCGGTGAGGCTTGTCTGCGGGCCGCTGGCCAGCCCACAGCGATCCTCCGCCGAGACGACGATCTCAAGCCGGTCACCGATGGCCGCCTCAACCGCAGCGACGTGGACAGTCGCCGGGCTGTCTCGGGAGAGCGTGACCAGGCTGGCCGCAGTGGCTAGCGGCAGGGACTGTTCGGTGACGGTGGGTGCTGCCCCGTCGGCAGGCAGTCGTTTGCTGCGAATGGTTGTCTGGCCCAACGCGTGGTCGTCTTCAATGGTGCCGATCAGAGGAATGACAGCCTGCTGGGTCACCACTGCCGAGATGTCGGCCAAGGCCAGGGAGAGCCGGGGCGGTTCGTCGGGGCGGGCGAGCACCTGCAGGCGAATGGGCTGCTGGTTCTTGATACCGGCGGTGTCGGTGAAGGCGACATCGATCACGGTATCGGCCAGCACCGGGCCGACCGTACCGGCAATCTGTCGCAGGCTGGTGTGGCCGTCGGTGGAGGCAGCAGCGGCTGGTGCGGTGGTGGCCGTTTCTGTGGCGATGATATGCGGTGTTGGTGCCGCCGCAGGGGCATTGTCAGCCGCCGGAAGGTCAGCCAGGACGGCCTCTGCCAGCGGCTTGGATGCCGTCGCCGTCAACGTGAGCGTCGCCCCCTGCGGGACCTCGACCAGGCGGGAAGCGGGCAGTGGTCGCGGCCCACCACCAATGTAATCCGGAGGTGTCATTAGGAGGTCGAGACTGGCCAGTGTGGGAGGCTCAATGGCCAGAATCGTCAGGCCCCGCAGGCGGGCGTCGCCCCCGCGGATATCGAGCGTGGTGTCGTCGGTGATGCCCCGCAGCGTGTGGATGTATTCCTGTTGCGTCTCGCTGCGGCTGCCCCGGGTGCCCATGCGGGCGGTTGCCCAGCCTCCGCTGCTGCGGGAACGCAGTTCGACGACCGCCGGAGGGCCGCTGGCCGCATTGGCGGTCACCACCACCTCGACGTCACTCCCGCGGGCTACGCGGCGAACGCCGTCGGGAAAGTCGGCGACGGTGAGGGTGACCCGCCGGGGCCAGGGGGCCTCATCAAAAAGCACCATTCGCCGCCACCAATGCTCGCGGATCACCGGCACCAAGACGAGGACTGCAACGACCATGCCGACAGCAAAGCCGGCTCCTCCAGCCAGCCGTAGCAGTCGGGAGCGTTTGAACAGCCGGGGCACGCGAACCTGGCTGAGAGCAGCTGCCGCGGCGGCCGTGGTGCGAGCCAGCAACGCCTGGTCAAGGGGCTGGTCAGGATCGGCGGCACGGGCATCGAGTTCAATCGCTGTGGAAAGACTGTCGGCAAGTTCAGGGTGGGTGCGTTCCACCAACAGGGCCAGCGGCTCATCCCGCAGGTGCGTCCGCAGACGACCAACAAGGCGGAGGGCGATGATGCCGCCGAGCCAGAAGACCAGGCCTGCCGCTGCCATGATCCGAACGCCGCCAGGCGGCTCGATAAGCCAGTCGAGACAGAGTGTTGTCCAGAACCAGCCCGCCGCTGCCAAACAACTCAGGGCGAGTGCCTCGATCCAGATCCAGCGGCGGGCCTGCCGCCGCACGCGGTCAAGGAACCGCCGGATCCGCGCAAGGTCGGCAGACCGAGTTCCACCAGATGGTGGCGGTGTGGCAGGCACAGGCTGGGAGGCAGGAGTCATGAAACGATGGTGGGGGAAGAGGCGGCGTCTCAGGCCAGGTGAATGAGTTAGGCAAGTCGAACCAGACGGCGAAGAGTCCATTCCAGGCAGACCAGTCCAATGCCCGTGGCCAGCAGGACCGCATTGAGCAAGCGTTTGAAGTCCGTATCAACCGCGCCCCGTTCGTATTCACGTCGGGACCGGTCGGGGAGCGTCTCAAGCAGCCGGGCTGTATCAGCTGCGGACCAGGCCGCGTCGGTGAGGAACCGGGAGTCGCCGCCGGTAGCCGTCGCAAGTTGTTCCAGCAGTGGTCGTTCAAGTTTTGGGCGGGCGAGTTCCCGATCAGGCAGCGTGGCCTGAAGCCGACGGACGACCTGGCTGGTGTGATCATCGTCAATGGTGAGGGCGAGCCGCCAGCTGCCCTCATTCGCCGCGATGAAACTTCCTTGGCGAACATCCGGACGAACGGGGTCGTCCTGGAGTGGCACCGGAAGGCTCTGTCCCTCAGGAGTGATCACCTGGAGTTCGAGTCGCCTGTCTGGGGTGTCGGAAAGAACCCGCACCACCACGGTCTCACCGACCGGGAAGCGGTCGCGTTCCAGCAGCAGGCGGCCCCGGCTTGAGCCTCGGAGCAGCCGTCCTTGGGCAACATGCCGGACGAGCTGGGTGACCAGGCGCTCATAGGCGGTTGGATCAACACCGCGAAGCCGCCAGAGCTCACTGCTCCCACTGTAGAAGACGGTGCCTGACCCGTAGAGGTGGCCGGCAAAGTAGATGGGGTCCTGCCCTGCCAGACTGAGGCCGTCCGGCTGCCCGAGCCGGGCGTAGACCGTTGCCCCTGGCTTGGCGGTGATGGTGTCAAAGCAGGCGTAGACCCCTGGGAACTCAGCCCACAGGGTTTGACTGGCAATTCGGTTGGGGGTCAGCCAGAGGAACTCGGCGTCCTCTCCATCGGGGCTGAACCGCAGTGGTCGTGGGTCACTGGCACTGTTCTGCCGAGTGAGCAGCAATCGCTCACCCCGCCGCAATTCAACCGGATGGAGATTGCGAATCGATTCGCATTGGTTATCGGTGAGCCAGCTCTCCATGAACACGCCGCCGGCCATCAGCAGCAGCCCACCCGAGTCACGGGAGACCCACCGTTCCAGCCGAGCGCGGGCTGCCGGATCGAACTGGTGCCAGTCACAGTCAATCGCCACCACCACGTCATAAGCATCGAGGGCTTCGGCCGTTGCGGGGAACGCTGTGAGAATCTGCCGGGCATCCTGCGACAGGCCCGGGCGGGCTGACCCCAGCAGGACATCAACGGCAACGCTTCGGTCCCGGGTGAGAACGTTGCGCAGGAACCGGTACTCGCGTCCTGGACCACCTGCGAGCAGCAGCACATTTGTGGCACTTTCGACCACTTCAATATCGGCCGCTTCGAGGTTGTCACCAGCGCGACTGTCAGCCGCCGGAGGCACAACCCGGATCGCCAGGGCTCGACTCCCGGGTTTATCCAGCCCGTCAAGATCAAACCGGACTGCCAGCAGATCACCATCGCCAGCCAGGCGAACTTCAGTGGTGTCGAGGATCGTCCCACTCGGCTGATTCGAGCCGACTGGTGGCACGGTTTCATCGGTCAGGACGAGTTCGACACGGGCCGTCTGGCCTTCCAGTCCCTGTGCCTGGAGGTAGCCAGTGACGCTGAACCGGTCGCCGGGAAAGACCCGCGCCGGTGCAAGCAGGTCTGCCACCCGCACGTTGCTCGGTAGATGCTCTGAACCGAGACCAATCGGGTGGACCGCCACCTTGGCATCGCCGCAGGCCGCTGCTGCCCGGAGGGGGTCAACACCTGCGTTACTGCCGCCATCGGTCAGCAGCAGGATGCCAGCGAGTGACTCGCCTTGTTCGCGGCGGAGGGTTTCCAGCAGGGCTTCCCCAAGTCGCGTCTCACTCCCCTGAGGAAGGATCGCGTCCTGCCAGTCGTCCGGTGGCTCAGCGGTTGCTCCCGAATTGCTGTCTGGAGCGGCGAGTGGAAACACCGTGACCGGCTCAAGGCCAGTCGCGAACTGCCAGACGGCCACCTCATGCCGGCCGCGGAGTGCCTCCACCAGGCCACCCTCCGTGAGCAGGGTGCGGGCGATTGTGGCCCGACTGGCGGCGGCCTCCGGTGGGGACGGACTGGTGGTGGCTGGAGTGGTCGCGGTCAGCGTCATGCTGGCGCTGGCATCAACAAGCACGGCAACCCGGGACGGAAACTGCAGTTCATGTTCCGCCGTTCGCTGCAGATCGAGCAGGGCGACAAGCAGGATGCCGAGGAGGCCGACCCGCAGGACTGCCAGGGGCACCCCCTGCCACCGCGGCACCCCCGCGGCATCGTGGTGGTAGATCCACAGCACGAGGCCGAGCACGGCCGTCACGCCCAGCACCAATGCCGGCATCTGCCACCACTCGGTGAAACTGTCGGCCAGCCCGCTGGAGAGGCGGTAGGCAACCTGCTCGGCCACAGCCGGAAGAGGTGACAGAGGGAGTGAAGAAAAGACAAGCATGAATGACAAGGAGAGGATGGGGGGGCAGAAGTGGATGGCCAATGCGTGTCAGGGACTGCTCCGCCGCACCGGATGGTAACTGACCACATAACTCACGAGTTGTTCCGCCAGGAGGATGCCGAGCAGCAGGAGCAGCAGGGGACGGAGGAGAGACGCCCCGCGGCCGCGGTCACCACTGGCCTGGAGGAGATCGGCACGATCATAGGTGAAGGGCACGCCGGCCAAGACGTCGCCAAGTTCGGCGGGTGAGAGACGACTGAGGCTGCCTTCAGCCGGGTTGATGTTCACCGCAATGAGTTGCTCTCGCGATGTGCCATTGACCGTTTGCCAGCGAGCGGTGTAGCCACCGGGCGTGTCCGTTTCGGTCAACCGGGCGGCCAACTGGCCCGCATCCGTGGCAGCGGCCACCTGCCGCACCATCGCACCATGCGGCGGCAGTAGAAAGTCGACATCGATTTGATCGATGCCCGGTTCAAGTGTGACGTCAAAGGGCTGCCCGACCAGAAGTTCGGTGTGCTGCTGCCGGAGGCGGGCCAGCTGGCCCTCAAGTTCGAGCATGACCACAACCCAACTGGGATTGTTCCGTGCCCAATTGTTCCAGAGCGGACCGGCGGTCGTCAGAATCGCGACACCAAGGCCGTTGCCGAAGGGGCGTTCAACTGCGAGGGCGGCCCGATTCCGCAGTGACAGCAGTCGGCGAAAGCCACCGTCGGCGGGGGGCGTGTAACTGCGATCAATCGCCATGTAGCGGTCGATCCGCACAGCATCGAGGAACGGGTTCCGGCGACCGCTGAGAATCGCGACGACCGGATGGGTTTCGGCAATGACATCGGGGGCTTCGGGATTGCGGGGATCGGGCAGCAGGTCGACCGCCCCGGCCAACGGGGCAGGAAAGAGGCCGTCGCCGTCGCGAAACAGCGATTGATTGATCGCGTCCGCGGACGTCGTCGGACCAGCAAAGAAGACGACACCACCGCCGGCTCGGGCATAGGTTTCCAGGGAAGCGATCTGGGCCGCGGTCAGCCGACCGACATCGACCAGCCAGATGGAGTCAAACTGGCTGAGGTCAAGGGATGCCAAGGCCTGTGGCGGCTCGATGCGGGGCCGGAGGCCGGTGGCAGCGGCCCCGCCAGGGTTGAGCGCGGTGGCCAGGTAGAACGCGTCAGGGCTCTCCCTTCCTGCTCCGCTGGTTGAGGCGATGATCAGCACGTCAGCCTCGTCGACCACCTCGACGGCGGCAGTCCGCCGGTTGTCCTGTGCGAGTCGGTCGGGGGGAAGTTCGACCTCAACCAGATGGCCGCCCGCAGTCGGAAACCGGGATTCAAACCGCACCGTTGCAGTGTCGCCGGGAGGAATGGCATCGACCTGTATCCCCGGGCGTTCCAGGCCGTCTTCGCGAATCGCCAGCGGCACCGGCCCGACTTCCGTGGTGCCCTGATTGCGGAGGGTGACCTGCCAGGGCAGCAGAACGTCGCTGGCGGGAACACCCCCGACCATTTCAATCCGCTCAACGGTCAGATTGGGCTGCTGCGTGGCGGGCTCCATGTCGGTGTCGGGGCCACCAACTGCAGCATCGACGAGATGGATCTCCACTCCCGCTGCGGCCAGGGGCTGCAGAATGTCGGCCATTGGTTCGGCTGTCTGCCAGTCGCGGCTGCGGAGGTCGGTGACGAGCCAGAGAACGCCCGCGGCCTGACCGTTCAAGAGTGGGGGAATGCTGCGGAGGGCATCGGTCGGCCCGGTGGCAGCGGCGGAAATTCCCAGGCCATCCACAACCCGACGCAATGCCGGCAGATTCTGGGGTGAAATCAGCTCGTCACGCAGGTCGAACCGGTCAGACGGGGCCTCTTCTGTGGCCGGTGTGGCTGTCTCCAATGGTGCGGCCAGTTGTGAGCAACGTCCCACGGTGATGGTGTGGCGGCCCGGCGTTGCTGCCAGGTCGTCGAGCAGGCGGGCGACCATGCGGCGACCGCGGACGAAGGCGGTCAGGTCTTCTTCAGCCTCGTCAGGTGTTCCTGCCGCCAAGGTTTCGCCCATTGAGAAACTGTCGTCGAGCAGGACCACATGGGTCGTCTGCTGGCCGCCGAGCAGGCGTCCGAAACCGGCTGTCCAACGGGGTTGGGCGAGCAGGCCGACGAGGCCGACGATGGCCAGCACCCGCAAGAGCAGCAGAAGCAACTGCTTCAACAGAATCTGGGTGCGGTATTTCCGCTGGCTGGCCAGCAGAAACTCCATGGTTGGCCAACGGACGACCTTGTGGCGGAGTAGGTTGATTAGGTGAATGACCACCGGTGCTGCCGCAAAGGGCAGCCCCCACCAAAGCAATGTTGTGAAGTCGAAGGTTGGCATGAATGTCTTGCGTCAGGTGCCGAGTGCGGGCCGGTGGTGGCGACGGGTAGCGGTCAGGGCCGCAGGCGGGCCCGGCGTGCTAGGAAGTTCACCAGGGCAGAATCGATCGGCTGGCTCGTCCGCACCAATTGGTAGTCGCACCGCGACCGGGCGGCATGGGTGCGAACTTCCGTCAGGAATGCCTCAATGGCCTCGAGATACCCGGCCCGTAGGGCTCGAGGGTTACAGGCCAGCTCTTCGGGAAGTTCGAGTCCTTCGAACCTGGTCGGCCCCTCGAAGGGAAAGTCGAGTTCGTCCTCGTCGAGCACATGGAAGATCGCCAGGTCGTGGCCCCGTTGGCGGAGCAACTGTAGTCCCTTGAAGACGCCAGCCCGATCGCCCAGGAGGTCCGAGCAGATCACCACGAGTCCACGGCGGGGAAGCGTTTCGGCAAGCCCGCGGAGCACCGCCAGAAAGTCGGAGGGCTGCTGCTGTCGGGGTTGCTCAAGCGTGGAGACAAGGCCAGCCAGATGTGAGCGACTGGTGCGGGCTGGCAGGCTGGCCCGAACCTGGTTGTCGAAGACGGCGCAGCCAACGGCATCACCTTGCGAGAGACCGAGCCAGCCCAGGCTGGCTGCCAGCGTGGCCGCATAGTCGTACTTGGTCAGCCCCGGTGCATCCTGGAATCGGGGCGGGGTGTAGTCCATGCTGGCAGAGCCATCAACCAGCAGAAACAGCCGAAGGTTAGTCTCGTCCTCAAACTCTTTGACGTAGAGACGATCCTGCCGACCCCAGACTTTCCAGTCGACCCGGCGCAGATCGTCTCCTCGGGTGTATTCCCGATGCTGCAGGAATTCCACCGAGTTGCCCTTGTAGGGGCTTTTGTGCATGCCGGTGAGAACGCCATCAACAACCGCCCGCGCCCGGAGGTCGAGCCGGCCGATCCGGGCGAGGACCTCAGGAGGCAAATATTGTTTGGAACCGGGGGTCACGCGTCAGTTCATCCTCGCGGGCAGGTGTCGACTCAATCAGCTGTTCGATGATGGAGTCGGCGGTGACTCCCTCGCTTTCCGCTGCAAAACCGACAACGATGCGATGCCGCAGGACGGGTGCTGCCAAGGCCTGAACATCTTCAATTGTCACGTGCGATCGGCCTTCCAGCAGGGCTCGGGCCTTTGAACCAAGAATGAGAAACTGCACTGCGCGGGGGCCGGCGCCCCAGGTGAGTTGGTCCGAGACAAAGTCAGGCACCCCCTGCTCGCCCACACGGGTCTGCCGGACCAGTGCCAGCGCGTAGCGGGCGATGTGGTCGCTGAGGGGCACTTCCCGCACGGTTTCTTGCAGGGCGATGATCTCGGCTGCCGTCAGCACCGGTTCGACGTCGGCCATGGCCGCGCCGGTGGTTCGCCGCGCGATTTCAAACTCTTCTTCAAAGGATGGATAGCGGACAAACACCTTGAACATGAAGCGGTCCTGCTGGGCTTCAGGCAGTGGGTAGGTGCCTTCCTGTTCGATTGGATTCTGTGTGGCCAGCACAAAGAACGGATCAGAGAGTCGGTGGCGGGTCCGGCCGACGCTCACCTTGCGTTCCTGCATAGCCTCAAGCAGGGCCGACTGGGTTTTGGGGGGCGTTCGGTTGATCTCATCAGCCAACACCACATTGGCAAACAGCGGCCCTTCCAGGAATCGGAGATGGCGGCCACCCCCACTGCGGTCTTCTTCCAGTACATCGGTGCCGACAATGTCACCCGGCATCAGGTCAGGGGTGAACTGGATGCGACTGAACGAGAGATCGAGGCTTTTGGCGAGCGTGCTAATCAGCAGGGTTTTGGCCAAGCCGGGAACGCCCTCCAGCAGGCAGTGCCCGCGCGAGAAAAGCGAGATCAGCAGTTCGTCAATCACCTGCTGCTGGCCGACGATCACGCGGGAGAGTTGGGAAACAATTTTTTCATGGGCTTCATGCAGCCTGTCGATTGCGGCAGGAGAAGATGGTTCGGGCGGCATGCACGGCTCCGGAAGCGTGGGGGCGTCGGCTCGCGGCATGGTGGAACACCCACCGCCGCGCCGCCTGATCTTACTTCGCGACCCTTATTCCAGCCACTCGGGGCAGGCATCGGTGTCTCGTTTCCGGCGTCAGGCGGGCAGCGGGGGGAGGCACACCGGCCACGGTTTCACAGAATCACCGCTGATAGATCGGCAGCATGCCGCCGTCCAGCTGCAGGATCGTCAGGTTGGTAGCCGTGGTGTAAACCGAGCCGATGTAGCCCTGCTGCCAGAACACCCCGTCACGTTCCCGGGTGGCCTCAGCGCAGAGTCGCGTTTCGATTTGGCGACGGTAGTCGTTCCACTTGCTCCCGCCTTCACGATACATCACCTGGGCGTAGTAGTAATGGGCGTAGTGCCAGTGCCCGAACCCGGTGTTGGCAATGTTGCCGAGGTGGGTCTCGGCATAGGCCAGCATGCGGGGGACGTGGGTGTCGTCGTATTCCCCGGCGTTGAACAGGCAGGCAATGGCGGCTGCTGAGATAGCCGGTCGGCCGCCACCCCCCTTGGAGCTGTACTGCACGCCGCCGTCGGGCATTGTGCAGGCGTGGATGTAGGCAATGGCTTTGTCGATGATTTCTTTGGGGACGGGAATGCCGGCGTTACGGCAGCCGCGCAGCCCCTGAACCTGTGTGATGGTGGTTGAGCCTTCGTCAAAGTTGTTCCCGTCCTTCGCGCTGACATACCCCCAGCCCCCGTCGGGGGTCTGGGCCCGCCCGGAGAACTCGACGGCTTTCTCGAGGACCCGAATCAGTTCCTGGCGGCGGTGGATGTCCTCTTCTTCGCCCAGGACCTGAGAGAGGAAGAGCATCGAAAAGCCATGGCCGTAGGTGTAGCGATCGTCGGTCTTCGGATCACCGATCAGGCCATTGGGCCGTGAGCGGCTGATCAGAAAGTCAACCGCTTGCGCGATCGCGTCGGCATACCGACCCTGGGTTGGCGTGGAGCCCTCCAGCAACAAGGCAGTGCCTGCGAGGGCGGTCATGGCCGTGGGGTAGCGTCCTTCGTTGGCGGCCCAGTTGCCCCGCCGTGACTGAGTGGCGACAAGCCAGTCGAGTCCTCCGCGAACAACTTCGTTCACGTCCAGCGACGCCGCGCTGGCCTGGGTTGCCGTCGCTCCCCCCGGCAGACCGCCAAGCAGCACCATGACGGCGCCCAGGAATGCCGACAGGCCGGCCACGATGCCGGTGTGATTTCGGTGAGGCATTGGGGGTGAAGAAAGGAAAGGGAAACGCAGCACATGCACACGCAGTTGGAGAGGTTGCTATTCAAACAGCATGATTGCCTTCTCGAGCCAGAACTGAAACTCGCTGGCAATATCAGTGTAGACCAGCGGGTGATCCTCTGCCCGGAATGGAGCGGCTGCAACCGCCGGTTCATCCGTGAATCGGAGGACAACTTCAGGGAATGTCCCGCCGATCTGATGGCGGGGCCGCATCTGAAGATGAACGGAACTGGTGAGTGGGTCCCCCTTAATATCCAGGCTGGCGATCAGGGCGGACTCCCGCGGCTCCAGCAGGATTTTGTCATCGAGATGGAGCATCTCGCCCGTTCGCTTGTCGAGACAGAGCAGGCTGTGGCGGGGGCGGTCTGACCGGCCTCCCGGCTGACGGGGGCGATTCATGTGGAGCTGTCGGGCAAAGACGATCACTGGTACGCCGGCTGGCTGCGGAACGTGGAGCACATGCCGCTGCACCGAGGCGGGGCCTGACCAGAGCTGGTCGCCGGTGAGCCGGTCAATGGCCCAGAGGCTACCGGTTTCAACTGTTGTCGGTGATCCGCTTCGGACGTTGAAACGGTTAATCATTCCGATGCCATTGAATCGCTGTTTGTCTCGTGCCGTCTCGTTGCGGCTGATGAAGACCAGGTATCGGTCATTCCAGGGGATGCAGTGGATCTGCCGCAGATCAGCCGCCATGGCAGGAAGTTTGGTCGAGAACATGACGCGGCTGCCAGCGACATCGAAGGTGGTCAGATGTCCCCGTGGGTCGACCGTCATGAACAGTTCCTGAGCGGCCTGCACCGCCCGAGCCATCCGGTCACAGGTGCCCGCTGGCGTCGTTTTGCCGTTGGCTGCATCAAGCGTCGTGAGGGTAAGCTCTTCAGCATCCGATGCATCGTCAGCCAGAACAAGCAGCCGACGTCCGACAGCGGCGAGTCGTTGCGGTCGCGGGGGGAGGTCATGCTGGGCAAGCAGCCGCCCATCGGCCATCGAGAGCACCAGTGAATCGGTGCCTTCCGGAGTAGTCAGGCAGAGCACGTCACGGTCGCCGAAGGCCTCTGCTTGCGCGGCAATCTGCCGTCGCCGCCAGAGTATCCGGCCGGTCCGGAGATCGCGGAGTTCAAGCGTTGAGCCATGGATCACTGGCACGCCCGTGAGCTGTGGCTCGCCCAACCGGAAGTCAGGTGTGCGCAGAACCTGATGCAGCGGCTGCGGCCCTGCCTGGCTGCCCAGGGGCAGCAGGCCGAGCGGGCGAAGGAGCCGATCGGTGTCCTCCCGAATCCGGCTGGTGTATCGCAGTGGGCTATCGGCAGCGGGATGGACCATCGTCCAGAGCAACCTGTTCTCGCCGTGAACGGGCTCACCGATCTCATAGGCCAGCAGGCTGCCGGTGGTCTGCACCAGCAGCACGCGGCTCACCAGGAAGGCGGTCGTCGCCGCAAGCCGTGGGTCACCTCCGAGAAACTGCCGGCCTTGGTGCCGAGGGAGATCGAGGACCAGCGGACTGCCGATCTGCCGGCCGTAACGGTCCCGCAGGGCGAGGGTCTCGTTTCTCGCTTCCAGGGTGGCCTCGGGGAAGGCCGAATCTGCCGTGTGAGTCAGACTGACGGGGGTAGCGGTTTGGAACATGTCGCCGTTCCCGGCGGAGACGTCCTGCTTGCTGACCTCGACCCGGCCCGGTGGCCAGGCGGTTTCACTGACCGTGGCCGAGGGCTGGCCTGCGGCGGCTGACATGGGCACGCCGGCACCGGCTGGTTCCGGCAGCTGCTGGTTGAGCAGGTCGTGCTCCAGTTGGCTGTCCTGAAACGCCATGCCGGATTGCTCAGCCGCCAACGACACGAGTGCGGCAAGCAGCGCTTCTTGGGCCTTTCTGACAGGCGGCTGATTGCCAACCCGGTCGATTGCAAGCCGCAGGGCGGCGGACTGCTCAGCCAGGGTGGACTGCTCACGGGCTGTGATGAGGATGGCAGCCAGATCCTCGGCAACCTGCTCGCGTACGGCGGGTGGAACGGTCAGGCCTGTCTGGCCCTGCGGTTCGAGCAGCCGGTGAATCTGCCGCTGGAACCAGCGTGAGTCGGCCAGCGACAGGTTGGGGTCCGCCCGGTCAGGGACGAGCGGTTCGGGAATGGCGGCAGGTTGTCCAGAGGGAACGCTCACCAGATAGCTTTGGCAAACAGTCCAGGCGGCCGCCGGGTCATTGGCAGCAAAGGAACCTGCCGCTGCCGCATGGTGAATCGCTGCCACGAGCCTCGCGGAGTCGGCCAGCCTCACCCCTTCCGGCCAGCAGTCGGCGGCTGCGGGAAAGTCATGGTCGAGCGCAAACCTGATGGCCCGAGCGACGACGGCAGGGGCGGGCTGAGTGCCCGCCGGGCCGAAGACCGAGCGGAGGTCGTTCAGCCCTGCCGTGGTCTTGCCAGCGGCCAGCCGCAGGTGCCCTCGCCAGCCGATGGCCCAGGGGTCGTCCGGCTCGGTTCGCAGCGCTGTTTCAATAGCCCGCTCGAGCACGGCCGTCTGGTGATAGGCGTCGAGGGTATCGAGCCCTTGCGAAAGAATCTCACCACGATGAGCAATCAGATTGCCGGGCAGCGTCTGGTCGCGTCCCGGTGACCTGCCCACCAGGCGGCCGGTAGCCAGATCAAATTCGGCAACGGCAGGGGTGGTCAGCGGGACGAATAGGCGGCTTTCGGTGAGCAGCGGCCGGCCGCAGAGGCGGGCATCCGCGAACCCGTCTTGGGTCTTCCAGAGTACCTGCCCATCATCGACTGCAATCGCCGTGGCAGCCTGTTGCCCGAGCAGAATCACTCGGGAGCCAACGACCCCTGCGATCGTGAGCTGCTCATTGCGTGGAATCTTCCACTGCACCACGCCGCTGCGGAGGTCGAGGCAGTGCAGTTCGTCAGAACTGACCGGCGTCAGCAGGACATGGTTGCCAAGGATGGTTGGAACGGAGTCGAGCCAGCCACCACCGGTTCCGCCGCGAGGAAGATCCATTCGCACCTGCATGCCGTTGCCCAGCCGGTGGATGGTCGCCGCCTTCGGAATCGGAAACTGGTAAGCCCACCGCAGGGTGCGGGTCGTTGCATCAACGGCGATCGTGGCCCCAGCGCCGGTGGGACAGATCAGCACGCCGTGGGCGAAGGCTGGGGAGAGGCCCGCGAAGCGGCGTTCTTGCCGGCTGGCGATGGCATGGTCGACATCAACCTCTGCCAGAGGCTGAGACCAGACGGTCTCTCCCGTGTCGGCAGCGAGAACATCAAGACGAATCTGCTGACGTTGTTCAACCAGCACATAGAGTTCATTTCCCAGTGGCAGCGGACTGCCGAGAAACCAGCGGTCCTGAGGTTTCTCGGTTTCGCGTGGCAGCTGCCAGTGGACGTGCCCGTCGTTCAGGTCGTAGGCGATCAGCCGGTTGGCCGAGGGGACTGCGGCAGCGGGGTTTCGCTGCCGCAGGGGAGGAATCCCACGGCGTGGCGATTCGACCACGAAGACCCGTTGGCCATCGCTGGCCAGTGTGGCTGACGCGGTGTCATGAAACAGACGGTCGAGCGGATGAAGCCCTTCCCTGCCCTCGTCGTCCTCATCGTCATCGACGATTGCCGAACTCGTGAGTTGCCCCTGCAGCCAGGTTCGTTTGCCGGTTTCGAAGTCGATCGCGACAACGCCGGCTCGGGAGTGCACGACGACGGTGTCACCGACCGCCACCGGTGTGCCGGCCGGCAGAATGGGCAGGCCTTGTTCGATGAAGGATTCCCGGCGTTCGGCCAGCAACCGTTGCTCTTCCGGGTGCAGGGTCAGAGGAACGCGGTAGCGGGGCACAAGCAGTGGGCGATCGGCAGAGGTGACCGGATTTCGGCTCGGGCCACCCCGCTGCAGGGGCCAGTTCGTGGCTTGCTGGTGGGCGTCTGCGGACGTTGACGGAGGCGTGAGGACTGCTGCCAACTGCATTGCCAATCGGTGATCACTGACCGCGTCGCGCCTCTGAAGCGAAGCGGCGGCGAGCCGGCCAGCTTTCGGGAGGCCCGAGATTCGTTCGCTCAGGTCTGGGCGGACGGCCGGGTCGGTGGTGGCAAGTTCAGCCGCAGCTCGCATGAAGGCGACGGCGTCTGTCACGGCCACTGGCAGGAAGCGGTGCGGGCTGTTCTCGATGCGATCGAGCCAGGCTGCTGCGGCGAGGGGTTGCCCTGCTTCCAGCAATGCCTCAGCCGTCATGATCGCAGCCCGCTGGCCAGCTTCGGTGTGAAACCAGCGGCGGGCCACTTGAACGATGGCGTCCTGATCGTCCGCAGCAATTGCTGCGGTGAGCCTGCGATCGGCACGGCTTCGAAACTGAAGCTGGTAGGCATCACGACCGGCCGGGGGCAGGCTGCCAATCAGGTCATTGACCCGGGTCTTCATGCTCTGGCAGGTCTGATCGTCAGCCTCGTCGCCCTCGAGAAAGAAGTCATCCTCGGCTGCCAGCATCTCATCGAGCAGCGTGGTGGCGTCGGCCATGCGTCCGGCGACAATCAGCCGTTGGGCCTGGTCGAACTGGCGTTCGCGAAGCCGCTCACGCGGTAGGAACACACCGGTGGCCGTCAGCGACTCGCCTTCGTCGTGGTCGAGGGCGACTGCTTCGAGAGCCCTGGCGAACCGCATGAGCGGCCAACTCAGGAGGCAGCCCGTCGTGAAGACGGCCAGCGTCAACAGCAGGCCAGTTGCGTGCCAGCGTGGGTGAGCCGGTGGAGCAGACGGTGCTTCGGCTGCGTCGGGCTGGCGAGCACGGGTGGCTGGGGCACTGGATCGGTGGGGCATGGCATCGTCCTCACGCTCAGGCTCAGGGGGATGCAGGCACGGCAGATGCTCAGGAATCGGTTCCGAGCAGACTGACGCCCAACTCCCTTATTTTTACCGAGAATGCGGAAATCTGTCGTATCCGCTGGCAAAACACCCATAAAACACGGGGGAAAGTCGGCCGTGTGGCGAGCAGGCAGATCGTCGGCCACGCCGAAAGAGACCCCTTCCGGGGAGGGGTCGGATTCCGGAGGGGGCGACGGTTGTCCTGAAAAAATGCGGTATTTCCCTTGCATTTTTGGGTTTCTTGAATCTAATCACCGTCGCAAGCGACCGGATGTGGGTCGAGCACCGAAATGCGGTCGTATGAAGTGCCGCACACTTTTAATTTCCCTTGGGAGGCATGAGCGAATGGCGAAGAAGACGGGCGTAAAGCCAATGACGAAGACGGAGATCATGCGGGCGATTTCCGAGACAACTGGCCTGCCGAAGAAGGACGTGGTCGCGGTGGTTGAGTCGCTGACCGAAGAAATCGGCAAGGCACTGAAGTCCAGCGGGGTTGGCGTGTTCTCGATTCCGGGTCTCGTGAAGATTGAGCGTCGGAAGGTGCCTGCTCGTCCGGCCCAGAAGAACGTTAAGAACCCCTTCACCGGTGAACTGCAGGACCGTCCGGCCAAGCCAGCCAGCGTCAAGGTTCGCGTGCGGGCCCTGAAGAACCTCAAGGCCATGGTCGTGAGCTGAGCAGCAAACGCTGTTTGCATCGGTCCGTCAGCGGGCCTGTGCGTCTGAAAACAAAACGGGCGGCATCCTTTGTGGATGCCGCCCGTTTTCATTGCCGCCGGGACGCGGTCTTGTGGGGTGGCTTGCTCACCAGCTGATTGCGACCGGCAAGTTTTGCGTCGTAGAGGCGGTCATCGGCCTGTGAGACGAGTGCCTGCCAGCCGCCTTCGGCCGCGGCAGGCCAGGCTACTGCAGCCCCGACGGAAATGGTCACTGGAGACTGGGCGGTTTGATCAGCCGTCGTCGCCGTGGTGGCTTCCACGTGCGCGATGAGCTGTTCACCAAGATGGCGGGCCTGCTCGGCTGTGCCGCCGGGAAGAACAGCAAGAAACTCCTCACCACCCCAGCGGCCGACTGTCGCGCCGGCATCACCGCAGGCTTCCAGCAACGTGCCCGCGACCTGCGTCAGGCAGCGATCGCCTGCGGCATGGCCACAGGAATCGTTGAATTGTTTGAAGTGGTCGATGTCGATCATCAAGATTCCAAGAGGCCTGTCGTTGTTGTGGCAGTCTTCCCATGCCTTGTCGAGCGTTTCGTACAGATGCCGACGGTTACCGAGCCCGGTCAGTGGGTCGGTGTGGGCGAGTGACTGCAGGCTTTTGCGTTCTTCCGCCTCGTGGGCGTGCCGTCGCAGGGCCAATGCAAGCGTCACCTGCAGGTCATGGGGACGCACCGGCTTGCCGAGATAGCCGGCGGGCGAAAAGTCGGCAACGGCTCTGACTGCGTTCTCGGCCTCGGGCCCGGCGAGGAAGACAAGAACGACATTTTCCGCCTGTCGGAGTTCGCGGGCGGTTTGTAGAGCGTTGCTGTGCGGGAGCGTGCCGATGTCCAGCAGCACCACGTCGGGCCTGTCTCGCTGGACGGTGGCCAGCACATCGCTGCTGACAGAAACAACACCCGAGACCCCATAGCCGATCTGGCGAAGGTCTTTGGCAAGCAGGTCAGTCGACAGCGGATCGTCATCGACGATGAGAACCCGAAACGGTCGGCTCGGCGTAGTCATCTTCATATGGTCCTTCATGGTCACTCGCCGTATCCCGTGAGGTGAGGTAAGAACCGCCGAGGCGAGGACATAGTACATTGTGCGAGGTCTGCCAAAGTTGCAAGGGATTCGCCGTGGCTGCTACGTTCCCGTCGAGTGCTCGCTTCTCCGCGAAAGCATTTGACATTCCCCGGTCCTGTGAAACTGAGCGAAAAAACCTGAAGGAGATTGGGGTATGCGGAACATAATTGCTGCGTCGCGACGCCGGTTCCTGGGAGGATCGATCGCTGCCGGTGGTCTGGTTGCCACTGGTGCGATGGTCCCGCGGGCAGTCGCAGGGGCCAATAACCGGGTGCGGATTGCCGTGCTCGGCTTGAATGGCCGTGGGCAGGCCCATATCAGCGGGTTCCTTGGACAGAAGGATGTCGAGATTGCCGCGGTTGTTGATCCGGACGCGAACGTACTGGCGCGGACGCTCAAGGTGCTTGAGAAGCGAACCGAGGGAAAGTCAAAAACCAAGGGCGTGGCCGACTTCCGCGAAGTGCTCGATGACCCAACCATCGACGCGATCACCATCGCCGCTCCGAACCATTGGCATTCCCTGATGACGATCATGGCCGCACAGGCTGGAAAGCATGTGTACGTGGAAAAGCCGCTCAGCCATGACATTGTGGAAGGACGCGTGGCGGTTGCGGCCCAGGAAAAATATGGCGTGGTGATTCAGCACGGGACGCAGCGGCGAAGCGACGCCGGGATCGCTGGCCTTCACGAGGCTCTCAAGGACGGCACCCTGCCCCGGCTGAAGATTGCCTACGGCTATTGCTGCAAGCCTCGAAACGGCATTGGCTTCAAGGAGTCAGGCCCGCCTCCGGCGAACCTCAACTGGGACCTCTGGAAGGGGCCCGCGGTCCTTGAGCAGTACAACCCGAACTTCGTGCCATACAACTGGCACTGGTTCTGGAAGACCGGCAATGGTGACCTGAACAATCAGGGGACCCATCAACTTGATGTAGCCCGCTGGGCGATCGATGACGACCAGACGCATCCAGTCAAAGCGATGGCCATCGGGGGGCGGTTTCAGTGGAACGACCAAGGGGAAACCCCGAATACGATGTTCGCCATGGCCGAATACCCAAACGGCCAGATGGTGTTCTTCAACGTTCGCAACGTCAACCACAAGGGCTACAAGCATCAGGTCTACAACGAGTACTACCTGGAAGACGGCAGTGTGATCACGGGCGAAAGCACCTACAAGATCAAGAGGCCCGGGAGCGACGCCTTTGAGCCGCTCGAACTCGAAAAAGGCCAGGTGACCCCCGGCGGCAACTGGGCCAGTTTCATTGCGGCAGTGCGGGCCAATGACCCGTCAATGGCCAACGGCAATGTCATCGATGCCCATTACGGCTGCGTGCTTGGGCATGTGATGAACAACTCGTACCGTCTTGGCGAGACAGTGCCCTTCAACGCAAAGGCCGGCCGGTTTGGTGACAATGCCGATGCAGCCGAGCACTTTGCCAAATTGCACGAAATCATGCGGGATGGGGTGGGGATTCCCGAGGATGCGGCCAATTATCAGCTTGGGCCGACGCTCTCGTTTGACCCGGCGACCGAGCGGTTTATTGGTGAGCATGCCGAGGCCGCCAATCGACTGCTCAAAGACGACAACAACCCTGGCTTCCGCGTGCCGAATGCAAGTGCTGTTTGACTCGAAAGGACGGGGAGTCCTCTGGCGTGCAAGCCGCGGAGGAAATGTTGGCAGGCCTGCTTTGGCGAAAAGATCCTGGTTTGGCCGCAAAACTTTTCAGCAGAGCAGCCAGGAAATACCGCACAGCAAGTGGACAGGGCCGGGATCGAACCGGCGACACACGGATTTTCAGTCCGTTGCTCTACCAACTGAGCTACCTGTCCCGATCGGGCGTGAGACACGCGGGAAAACCCGCTGAATTCCGTCCGAAACGTCCCCTATTCGTAGATTCAAACGCCCTGCCTGTCAACGACTAGCCGCAGGAACGCGTGATTGGGGCATTCCTCCTCCAGCTGCCCGACCGACCGCGACGAGAGCCGCCGCTCGCCCGCCAGGCTGTCGCTCAGGCGGTGACGCTAGCGCAATCAACTGGCCGCCCGCTGCAGCCGGTCGCGCACGGCAGCCCAGTCAGCATCGTCCGGCACCGGATCGGCGACCAGGCGATCCAGCCCACGCTGGTCGAGGGCATGCAGCGTGGCGTAAAGCCCCTTGCCGTATGCTGCCGGCGACTCGGGCATTGGTACCACCAGAAGGCCTGCGGAAGCGGCTAGTTCACGAACGGATGCGTTCGCAGGGTGCCGCGCCAGCCAGCCAACCTGCTGGCCCGCTGCCAGCAGGGCCTTCACCACGGCCGGGGCGTCGCTCGTCACCTCCAGCGGAGTTCGCGGAGCGTAGTGTCGCAGCCGCTGGCCGGGGCTGCGTGCCACGCTGGCAGTCCCCTGCCCTGCTCCAGCAGATGTTTCCTTTGCTGGTGGCGTTGGGGTGACAACGTCACAGCCAAGTGCCTCACTGAGTTGGTTGGCCGAGATCGGGCCGGGCCGGAGGATGCGGGGTGGAGTCACCGTGCAGTCGAGGACCGTCGACTCCAGCCCGTGCTCACACGGGCCAGCATCCAGAATCATGCCGACGCGGTTGCCCAGGCCTTCCAGCACATGCTGCGCCGTGGTCGGTGAGACCGCTTCGGACCGGTTGGCACTGGGGGCAGCCAATGGACAGTCGGCCACTTCAATCAGCTTTCGGGTCAGCAACAGGCTCGGGCACCGCACTGCCACGGTCGCTCCCCCAGCCGTGACGCTGTCAGGAACGGCCGCGGTCTTGTTGACCACCAGCGTCAGTGGGCCAGGCCAAAAGGTGGCAGTGGCCCGTTCGGCCGCCTCGGGCCAGTCACTGGCAAATCGCTTCGCCATCGCGACGTCAGCCACATGCACGATCAGCGGGTTGGTCGCAGGCCGGCCCTTGGCCCGAAAGATCAAGGCGACGGCATCGGGGTCGAGCGCGTTGGCTGCCAGTCCGTACACGGTTTCCGTCGGAATGGCCACCAGTTGCCCGCTGGCCAACCGCTCTGCCGCTGCCGCCAGAGCCGCCGCTGTCGCGGCAGGTGGCGGACCGGCAGCGTCTGGCCAACTGACTTTGGCCAACACCGGCAAGGGTGGACGATGAACAGGCACGGGCGACATGGCAGGGCCGGTTGCAGGGAGGGGACAATCGGTCCATGATGGCATCTTCACGAGCCCAGGCAACCGTCCCCCTTTTGGAGTGTTTTCCTGTGAACTCCGCGTCTTCCTCTCCCGCTCCGCGTGTTGGTGTCGTCATGGGTAGCCAGTCTGACTGGAAGACCCTGGAACGGGCGGCCTTGGTCCTCAGCGAGTTGGGTGTTCCGCATGAATGCGAGATTGTCTCGGCTCACCGCACGCCGGGCAAGTTGGCTTCGTATGCGGCAGAAGCGGCTGGTCGCGGGTTACGGGTCATCATCGCCGGTGCTGGCGGGGCAGCCCATCTGCCCGGCATGCTGGCGGCACAGACCCATCTGCCCGTGCTCGGCGTTCCGGTTGAGTCAGCCGTGCTCCGAGGGGTCGACTCTCTGCTCTCGATCGTGCAAATGCCTGCCGGCATTCCGGTGGGAACCCTCGCCATCGGTGGCGCTGGTGCAGCCAATGCCGCTTTGCTGGCGGTGTCAATTCTGGCACTGGACGACGAGAATCTGCGGCAGCGACTCCTTGATTACCGCACCGCCCAAACGGAACGGGTGCTGGGAGATCAGTTGCCCCCAGTCACGCCGCCCGCAGGCTGAGCGGCTGAATTGAAGAGAGGACGGACCCGTCAGATGAATACCCACGCGACCGCTCCAATTCTTCCCGGTGCCCTCCTCGGTGTTCTCGGTGGTGGCCAACTCGGGGCAATGTTTGCCACTGCCGCGCGACGCATGGGCTACCGCGTAGCCGTCATCACCGACACGGCAGACTGCCCAGCCGCCCGCCATGCCGATCGGCTGTATGTCGGCAGCTATGACGATCTTGCCTTTCTGACGCAGGCGGCTGCCGGGGTGGCGGTCGTCACCTTTGAGTTTGAAAACGTGCCCGCGGCGGCTGGTGAGGCCCTGGCGGCCGCGGTGCCGGTACGGCCTCATCCCGCTGTTCTCTCCACCACGCAGAATCGCGCCCGTGAAAAGGCCTTTCTGGTCGAGCGAGGCATTCCCTGTGGCCGCCATGCCGTCGTTGAGTCGGCTGCTGAACTGAACGCCGCTGTGGCAGAGATCGGCCTGCCCGCGGTGCTGAAGACAGCCGCCTTCGGCTACGACGGCAAGGGCCAGCGGATCATTCGCGAGCCTGCAGCAGCCGAAGCCGCCTGGGAGAGTCTGAGGGGCGTCACCTGTGTGCTGGAAGAATGGATCGATTTTTCCTGTGAGCTGTCGGTGGTGGCTGCCCGTGGGCTTGATGGTGCGGTCAATGCCTTTCCGGCGGTTCGCAATGATCATGCCAACCATATTCTCGATGTCAGTTCAGTACCTGCCGGCCTCCCAGTCGAAGTGCTCGGTGAGGCAGAGCATCTGGCTGCAACCGTGTTGTCGGAACTCGATGTTGTCGGCGTTGCTGGCGTGGAGTTTTTTTTGACTGCCGACGGCCGGCTGCTTGTCAATGAAATTGCGCCACGAACGCACAACTCTGGGCACCTCACCATCGAAGCTTGTCCAACGAGCCAGTTTGAACAGCAGGTGCGAGCCATCTGTGGGTTGCCACTCGGCGCAACGCAGGTGCTTGCCCCAGCGGCGATGGCCAATCTACTGGGAGACCGGTGGGCCAACGGCGAGCCCGACTGGCCTGCGGCACTGGCCGTGCCCGGCGTTGGCCTGCACCTTTACGGCAAGGCCGAACCTCGGCCCGGACGCAAGATGGGGCACCTTACGGCCACTGCCGCCACAGCCGAGCAGGCGATTGCCGCGGTGCGGCAGGCTCGGGATGCCCTCGGTTGAGCCAAACCCTATTGCGGGGTGAGTCGAC
Source organism: Planctomycetaceae bacterium (assembly GCA_011523305.1). GTDB lineage: Bacteria > Planctomycetota > Planctomycetia > Pirellulales > UBA1268 > UBA1268. Next base: position 74,813 of record WTHB01000164.1, read on the forward strand.
GGCCCTTCCATGAGGTTGAAAGCCCGAGCCCGCGGCGGACGAGGGCGTACCACTGGATGCCCAGAAACAGCACAATCGCCAGCGGGTGCAGCAGGCTACTGCCGAGGCTTTGCCGAAACCGGATCACCCCCAGCAGCCGTGGAAGATAACTGAGGATGCAGGCGAACGCGGCAACAGCCACCGGCCGGTCGGCTGGTATCAGACCAGCCAGCCAGAGGCCGAGCAGTCCAGCCGGGAGCACCTGCCCCCCAGCCAGCAGCAGCGTGAAGGGAACGATTGTCCGCGGGCTGCCGATGCCTTCGGTGGCATTCTTGGCAAGGCCACCAAAGACCTCGCGACTGGTCTCATACATGCGGCAGGTAGCGGTGTCAGTGGCATCAAAGATGTCGGTCTGCAGGCCCGCGCGGCGGAACGCCCGGGGCAGCATCACGCCGTCATGCAGCGACGCGCGAATGGCTGCGTGGCCTCCGGCCTGTCGGTAGGCCACCTGCGTGGTGATGAAAAACTGGCCGCAGCCAGCAGCGAGCGCCGGGCTCAGGGATGCCCGGCTGCGGCTCAGGGGCAGAAAGCCGAGCAGAATAAAGTGAATCAGTGGGAGCAGCAGCCAGGCGAGGAAAGCGGGCGTTTCCTGGAGCGGAAATCCACTGACGAGGCCACTGCCTGACTGCTGCAGGAAGGTGACGCCCCGCGCGATCGCCTCTGGCCTGACCCGCACGTCGGCATCGAGAAAGACCAGCGTCGGCTGCTGGGCGGCATCGGCCAACTGCTGGCAGGCATGCTGCTTGCCGCACCAACCGGCCGGAAGCGGCTGGCCGTGCACCAGCCGCACCCGGGTATCGCGGGCAGCCCAGGCAGCGACCCGCTGGGCGGTGTCGTCGGTGCTTGCATCATCGAGAATCAGGAGCTCAAGATCACACCCCTGACTGGCCAGCACGCACTCGATCAGGCCGTCGATCACGGCGGCCTCGTTGCGTGCTGGCACCAGCACCGAGACAGCCGGTGCCCCAGGGGCCGTCGCCGGGCTGCGCTGAAACCGTTTCAGGTTGGCCAGCATCAGCCCGGCAGGCAGTGCCGCCAGGACGACCGCGGCAACCGCACCAACCGCAACCAGCACCGTTGGGAAGTCACTCACAAGGGTTCCTCACCGTGCGCTGGATTGAACCGGCGGCCTGTCAGCCACGCCCGGACGCGGCGAATGCAATCATAGGCTGCCCCGACTCCGGTGCGGCCGGTTGCCAGGCGGGTGAATGCCGCCGAATCGCGGCTGACTGCGGCGGCCGCCAGCCGATCTTGCGTCTGTTCCAGCACGCGGGCGAGGTGCTCGTTCCATTCGTGGGCCGTGCGGTCGGGAAAGGACTCAAGGCGTTGCGGCGGGCCAAAGGCAACGAGAGCCTCGGGCAATCGTTCGTCCCAGAACGGATATTCAACGGCAAAGGGAATCACCAGCCCCCGGGGAGCAGCGGCGGCAACATGGCCGACGCCCGGGCGAATTGCTACCGGGCGTTGGCGGGGGTCGGCAAAGGTTCCCTGCGCGGTCACCCAGAACAGAACATCGGTCCGGTTCAGTGCCGCCTTTGCTAGGCGAAGGAAACGGGCGGCCCCCTTCCATGAGTTGGGTTCGATACCGAGAAAGCCAATGCGTTCGAGGAACGAGTATTTCCCCAGGGCTGCCGCGTCGATCGGCCCGTAGTTGAGGCGATCTGGATAGAGCCGCTCGGCAACCGCCAGAAAAATCAGCGGGTCCCACCAGCCGGGGTGATTGGTGTAGAGCAGCACCGGTTCGCCGGCGATCGCCGGGGCTGCGGGCTGGATGGCATCGGCTGGCGTCAGCAGACGCACGGCATGGAAGTGCCGACGCAGGTAGCGGCGGACGTACCACATGAACCAGCCATGGAGCCGCCGCGCGTACGGCGGAAGAGCCTCCCGGTCGCGTGGTGACGGCACCGTCTGGCCGGGGCCCGCCGGCGTCATCATGATGCGGCGACGCTGCTGGCGGGGCTGCCGACCGGCTCCACCAGGCGGTCTTGGTCAACACAGTCACCGGCAATCCAGCCCGACATCATCACCATCGGCATGCCCGGCCCAGGATGGGCCGACCCACCGGCGAGATAGAGCCCCTCAATATCAGGCGAGCGGTTGGCGGGCTTGAAGGCGCCAAGGAATTTGCCGTGGCTGGCCAGCCCGTAAATCGCCCCATCGAGCACCTGGTAGCGATCCTGGATGTCCTGTGGCGTGAGGGCATGTTCGGTCACGATGTGCTGCTCAAGATTTTCCAGACCGGCGGTCTGCTGGAGTTTGTCGATGATCCGCTTGCGGTAGGCCGGGAGCATCTTTGACCAGTTATGGTGCGGCCGCAGGTACGGCGTGTGCACCAGCACGTAGAGTGCCTCACCGCCTGGCGGGGCCACCTCGGGCTCTGAAATGGCGGGGGCGCAAACGTAGCAGGTTGGATCCGGAGCCGGCTCGCCATGCCGATAGATCGCCTCAAACTCTTCATGGGGATCTGCCGAGAAGACGAAGTTGTGATGCAGCAGTTGGTTGTAGCGGCGGTCGAGGCCGAGGTAGAGCACGACACCGGAACAGGCCGGTTCGTAGGTGCGGCGGCCAAGGAAGCGGCGCTGCGGAGGGCCATCGAGCAGCTCCCGATGGGTGCGGACGCTATCCGAATTACTGACTACGGCACCGCCGCGGATTGTTTCACCGTCGGCTGTCACCACGCCGGTGGCCTTGCCGTTTTCGACGATGATCCGCCGAATGGCTGTGTTCGTTCGGACTTCAACGCCGAGATCCTGGGCGAGTTTGGCGAGTGCCTTCGGCACCGCACCGGTACCACCCCGTGGATACCAGACACCGTCCCGAGACTGCATGCTGGCAATGCCGCAGAGCACGGCCGGAGAGGACTCAGGGCAACTGCCGACATACTGCGTGTAATGGTCGAGCATTTGGGCGGCCCGGCTGTCGGGCAGGAAGGACCGGATGGTGCCAGCCACGCTATGTCCCGGCCGCATCCGCATCACCTCTTTGAGGATCGACAGATTGAAACTGCGGCGGGGGTCGAACATGTCTTTGAGACCGCCGACGGAACGCCAGAAGAAAAATTCATCCGAGAGTTTGTGGAGTTGCTTGGCCAAGTCCATGAACCGAGCATAGCCCTCACCAGTGCCCTTCTCCGGCGCGAAGGCATCGAGCGTGGCCCGCATCGAATCGACGTCGGCCTTGAGGTCGAGTGTGCTGCCATCATCGAAGAAACTTCGCCACTGCGGATCGAGGGGAATCAGGTCGAGTGCCGATTCCAGCGGTTGGCCCGCTTCAGCAAAGATCCGTCGCAGAACCTCCGGGATGGTCA